>JBDUCR010000381.1:0-6025 GCA_040003345.1 bacterium | reverse complement strand
CGCCCCTCCTCTGACCCCAGGGCGAAGACAGGAATGAACGACACAGTAATGATCAGCAGCGAGATGAAGAGCGATGGCCCCACTTCCTTACACGACTCCACCACGAGCTCCCAATGCGATCGCCCGGTTCCATCGCGCTCGTTGCGTTCCATGTGCTTGTGCAGATTCTCGACCTGTACGATCGCCGCGTCGATCATCGCGCCGATCGCGATCGCGATACCGCCGAGGGACATGATGTTCGCGTTCAGGCCGATGCTTCGCATCGCGAGAAACGCCATCAGGATTCCGATTGGCAACGTAAGAATGGCGACCAACGCGCTCGGCCCGTGGAGCAGAAAGATCACGGTGACGATCGCGACGATGATGGACTCTTCCACCAGCTTTTCGCGAAGAGTCGCGATCGCCTGCTTGATCAACCCAGAGCGGTCGTAGCCGCTGACGAAGACGGCGCCTTTTGGCAGCGCCTTCTGCAACTCGATCATCTTCGCCTTCACGCCATTGATCACGTCGAGCGGGTTCTCGCCATAGCGCATCACGACCCATCCAGTGACGATCTCGCCCTTGCCGTTCAACTCGGCGATTCCGCGACGGATCTCCGGGCCGATCTGCACGTTCGCAACATCGCCCACGGTGATCGGCGCACCACCGGGGCCGGCAGCGAGTGCGACTTTTCGCATATCGTCCAAGCTGCGGAATCGGCCGCGGCCGCGAATGACATATTCCGATCCACCCATCTCGAGCACACGCCCGCCGACATCCTCGTTCGACGCGCGCACCGCGTCGCTCACCCTCGACAACGGCATGTTGTACGCAAGCAGCTTCGCGGGGTCGACTTCGATCTGATACTGCTTCTCGAATCCCCCGAGCGACGCGATCTCGGCAACTCCCTTCACTGCCGTGAGCGCGGGCCGCACCGTCCAGTCCTGGAGTGCGCGCAGGTCGGCAAGACTCGACTTCCCCGTCGTATCGGTGAGGATGTATTGCATCACCCAGCCTACGCCCGTTGCATCGGGACCGAGCATCGGCATCGCGCCTTGTGGGAGTTTTGCCGTGACTCCGTTCAGGTACTCGAGCACGCGCGAGCGCGCCCAGTAGAGATCCGTCCCGTCTTCAAACACGATGTAGACGGCGGAGAGCCCGAACTGGCTCATGCCGCGGACGAACTTCGTGTGAGGCACCTTCAGCATCTCGGTCGAGAGCGGATAGGTGACTTGATCCTCCACTGTTTGCGGCGCCTGTCCAGGCCACTGGGTCATCACGATGACCTGCACGTCGGACAAGTCGGGAATGGCGTCGACTGGTGTACGCAACATCGCGAACGCGCCGGCGATCGTAACGACAACCGTTCCGAGCAGCACGACCATCCTGTGCACGACCGACCATTCGATGATTCGCTTCAGCATTTGCCGGTTACCTCTTCGGTGTTGTAGGTACCGGCATTCCGGGCATGTCCTTCATCTCGGTCTTACTCGCCTTGTCGCCAGTGCTCCCCTGGCTGATCATGGCCTTCATCACCTCGCCGAGGTTGGACTCGGAATCGAGGAGGAATTGCGCGGACGTGACAACGCGCGCGCCAACGTCCAGTCCTGAGATGATTTCGGTGTTCGCACCGGTGGTCACTCCAACCTGCACGTCCATCGGCATCAACTCGCCCTTGCCCATATCTGTGAACACGACGTTGCGCTCGCCTGTTCGCAGGATCGCGGAGCTCGGCACGGTAAGGGCGGAGCGCGTCGGCGTGGACACGCGCACCGTGGCGTACATGCCCGGCTTGAGCACATCTCCGACGTTGCTCACAATGACCCGTGCGCGCACCGCGCGCGTCGCCGAGTCGAGCATCGGATAGATGTAGGCGATGCGGCCCCTCAGTGTGCGAGCGGACGCACCGGCGAGCTCGATGTCGACGCCAGACCCTGCGCGCACCGACGAGAGGCTGCCTTCGCTGAGCTGCACGTCGATCCAGACGTCGCTAAGATCCGCGATGACGAAGAGCGCTTCGCCGGCGGCGATGGACTGGCCCTGCAGCACCTTCTTGTCCACGACAACACCGGACGTTGGTGCGTACAGCGTCAGCGTGCGTCGCACACGTCCGGTGCGAAGGATTTCGTCGATTTGTGCATTAGAGATGTCCAGGAGCTGCAATCGGCGGCGCGATGCGCCAACGAGGTCGGTCATGTTTCCCGGAACACCCGGTACCGCACTCCGACCGATATCGCGATCGAGCTGGCCCGCAAGGAGGAGTTCCTGCTGCGCCGACACGAGCTCCGGCGAATAGATCTCCATGAGCTGTTGTCCGCGTTGTACATGCTGTCCCGTGGCGTTTATGTAGAGGCGCTCCACGAAGCCACCAATCTTCGGCGCGACCTGTTGCTTGCGCGTCTCGTCGAAGGTGACGACGCCAGTCGTTCGGTTCTCTGCAGTGAGTGCCCGAATCTCCGCAGTGCCGAACGTGACGCCGAACGTGCGAATCTGCTCGGCGGTGAGCACGACCGATCTGGTCGGCACCGAGCTCATGCCAGCTATCGACGGCCGGCCCGCTGACGTCGGAGGCTGAGGCGAGCCACTCGTGGTGGATGCGCGGCCGCTCCTCGAGGCGACGACAACCCAGGCCACAAGACCGGACATGACGAGAGCGGCGCCGATCAACCAGGCGCGTCGCACGTCGCGCGACCTCGTGTTCGCGATGACCGGGCTCATTTCATCACCCCCTCACCGACCACGCGTTCGAGCTCCGCCACCTTTACCGCAAAGTCCGTTAAGGCGCGAAAGTATTCGGTCTCGTAATTGAAGACGGTTGATTGATTGTCGAGAACGGTCAGGAACTCCACCTTGCCCACCTGATAGTTGGCCGTCGACGCGGCGAGCGCTGCGCGACCCTGTGGCAGAATCGCTTTTACGGCGAGAGCAAGCTGTGTCCGCTCGCGCTCGATTTCAGAGACGAGCCGAGCGACTTCGGAGCGAATCGCGTTCACCATCCGGTGATGCTCGCCTTCGAGTGCTGCTAACTCCGCAGTCGCCTCGGCGACTTGCTGATCCTGTTTTTGCCTTCTGAAGATCGGAATGGGCAGCGAGACCGTCGCGCTGATCATGTCGGGTAAGCCACCACTGCGCTGTCCGTACTGCAGGGACAGATCGACATCTGGTAGATGCGCCTTTCGTGCGAGGTCTACGCGCGCCGCTTGCGCAGCAAGCGTGGCTTGGTGCTCGCGGATCTCCGGGCTTCCGGTCAGGGCTGCGTCCTGTAACTCAGCGAGCGAGCGTAGTGGCGAGTCGGCCGCCCTCGCTCCCAACACATTGGATGAGAAGCGGATCGCATCGGACGAGGTGAGCACCGCCGCGCGTGCGATCGCTTCCGGCATCATTAACAGCGGCACGGGTGTTTCGCTTGGCTGATCGAGGAGCGCATTGAGCTGCGCCACCATCGCGACGCGTTGCTCGGACAATCCGGCAGCTGTCTCCGCGAGTCGCGTCGCCTCGACACGCGCCTTGAGCACATCCTGTTGGCCCGCGGCGCCAACACTATATCGCGATTGGCTGACGGCGATGAGACCCGAAAGCACGTCGCGGTTGCGTTCGACGATTGTCCGGGCCTGATCGATGAATGCGATCTCGTAGAACGCGACTTTGGTATCGCGTACCAGTTGTCGCTTCGCGGCATCAAGTGCTGCCTGGCTCGCCTCGACATCGTGCTCGACTGATCTCTTTTGCAGCGCAAGCTTTCCCGGGTACGGAATCTTCTGACTGACGCCGATCATGCGCATCATCATCGGCTCGGGACCGGGGGCAGCTATCATCGCGCCGCTGCGCGTGGACGCAACCGCCATCGTGCTCAGCGGCTGGTTGATGATGCCGAGCATCAGCATCGGGTCAGGCAACGTCGATGCGGGTCCGACTCGGGCACGTGCCGCGTCGATTCGCGCCATGGCTGCGTGAAGCATTGGGCTCACCGCGAGAGCGCGCGCAATGAAAGAATCCAGTGTCGTCGCGGGCGGCGACAACGAATGAACTCCCGCCGTGTCCTGGTTCGTTCGAGGGGCGCGCACGGATTGCTGCGCGGTCGCAGGGGCGACCAGCACCGAGCTGGCGAACAGCAGTGCGGTTAAGAGGCGGCGAGTACGCATTGGGTTCCTGAGCGAGTGTCCTCACTGCCGCACCATCACGCACCACGTCGGGCGCGTCGATGCAAGCGACAGCGCCGCCGGCCCTGAGGAGATGGGCGGCGGATCTGGCGAGCAGACTTTGAACGGACCTACGCTCGGGGCGGCGGAACGTCTGGCGCGCGGCTGAGCGACAGCGGCGTCAGGGGCACGAACTGTTGCAGCGCAACGCGCACGCGCGACGATGGAGCGGCGATGCTGACCACCACCGTCAGGGCGGTCGGCGCGCACGTCGCCATAGTCTGGCAGCCGCTCGCCGACCACGGGAGTCGGCAGGGCGCCTGGTCGTTACGTGGCACGGGCGCGCCAACCGGCGCGTCTGCACTTCCAGGCATCGGCATACTTGCCATCGATGCACTGACCCCTCCGCCCATCGGATCCACGGCGCACGCGTAGCCGCTCTCCAGCAAAACAAACTGAAGGAAGATCAGAGTAACGAGAGCTACAACGCGACGGATGGCTGTGCGCACGACGGAAAGATACTTCCTCACGAGACGAAGAACAGCGGGAGTTTCCTCGCGTGTCAGGCGAACGGGTCGGAGGCGAGGGATGCCGCTGAGAGCAACGCGATGAGTAACGCGGACAGGGTGACCATATCGTCGCTCCGCGATTCATCAAACGCGTGCGGAATCGCTGCGAGCAGCCGTTGCGCCGAGTCGACGAGTGCGCGCACAGACACCGCGCCAGCCGTAGAACATCGCTCGCTGACGTTGAGGGAGATCGCCAGCACGCGGCCGCTCCGCGCCGCGCGCTCGCACAGTGCGCGACGTTGATTCATTTCGCGAAGTTCATGCGCGTCATCAACGCCGTGAATCGCGGCCCTGATCGGAGCGAATCAAAGATGTGGTCCTGCCCAATCCGTGCCATCATCTGCGAATCCGCGAGCGGCGCCGCTCCAGGTTGTCCAGCGCCTGCCTTCGTGTCACCAAGGCCGAGGTAGCTTCGTGCGGCTTGACCCGACGCCGTTGCCTCGCTGATTCAGCTCACGCGCAGCAGCATGCGCGCGCGGTCCTGGCACGAGGAGGACCCTGCGTTTCTCGACGCACAGCCTCATATCCTGCCTCGCGGATCGCGTCGACCGCGGCAGTCGTCATCGCCTCTTCACCACCGCCTGCTGAGGCAGCGAAGTCAGCGTGCCCGACTCGCACCTCGACATGCGCTATCCCGCGCACCGTGCTCAGCGCACGCTCGACAGTGGCGACACAGTGGCCGCACGACATTCCGGTGATATCAAGAGAGACGGTGGTCGACATGGGCTCCATCCAAGGTAAGGCGTGTATACCCGGTGGGGGTATGTGAGGAAGCTAATATACCCCCTACCCCTATGTCAAGACGCACGCATTTCGCTTTCCACTCACCGACCGGCCGTCAGCACGTGTCGCGACGCGGCATCGCGGTTCGACGTTGCCATGAAGAACCCGAAGTGTGCGAGCTTACTAATTGCACATGCACGTCGATCGAGGATCGTGGGCGGCGTTCGGCGCCGTCAGATCGACTCAGTCTCAGTCGCGAAGCGACCTCAAACGACCCGTGACGACAGTGGATCCACGCGAAGACGGGCATGCTGCCAACGACATGCACCACCGCCACGATGCGACCGTGGGCTCTCCATCCGAGCACGAGCACGCGGGGCACGACAAGCACGCTGGCCACTCCGTGGCGATGTTCCGAAACAAGTTCTGGATCACACTGCTCCTGACGCTGCCCACGCTCGTCTGGGGAGAGATGTTCCCGCAGTTGCTGCACTTCGCGCCGCCTGCCGTGCCCGGCGCGCGATGGATCCCCGTTATCTTCGGCACTGCCGTCTACTTCTACGGCGGCTGGGTGTTCGTGAAGGGCGCGTGGAGCGAGATCGCGGACCGGAAGCC
>JBDUCR010000467.1:0-55571 GCA_040003345.1 bacterium | reverse complement strand
CCTTCCTTGGGGCGGCGGGCAAGCAACTCATCGAGACGCACATCGGCGAGTCGGCGATGTATGGCGGTGCGATCTCTTCGCGCGGTCCACGCTACTGCCCGTCTGTCGAGGACAAGATCGTCAAGTTTCCCGGCGCCGAACGACATCAGTTGTTCCTCGAGCCCGAAGGTCACGACACGCACGAGTTGTATGTCAACGGCCTCTCGACATCGTTGCCGGCTCCTGTGCAGCTAGCCGTGCTGCATTCGATTCCTGGTCTCGAGCGCGCGCGCATGACTCGTGCCGGCTATGCAATTGAGTACGACTACTATCCTCCCACCCAGCTCGACGCGACGCTGCAGGTGCGCGCACTCCGCGGACTGTTCTTCGCCGGCCAGATCAACGGCACTACCGGCTATGAAGAAGCCGCGGGACAAGGCGTCGTCGCTGGTATCAACGCGGCGGCACTTGCACTCGGTGTGTCTCCGATGATTCTCGGTCGCGAGACGTCTTACATCGGCGTGCTTGTGAACGATCTCGTGACACGCGGCGTCGATGAGCCGTATCGGCTCTTCACCTCACGCTCAGAGTTTCGCCTTACCGTACGGCAGGATAATGCACTTCGCCGTTTGTCGACCATTGCACTTACACTGGGCCTCTACGACGAACGTGAGCACGAGATCGTCGTGCATCGACTTGCCGCAGAAGACGAAGCTCGTCGGCTAGCGGAAGCAACTTCCATTCGGCCCGAAGAAGCATTGCCGCTGCTTACGGAGGCGGGAAGCACACCACTCCCTCACGCCGTGCGACTCGCCGAGCTGGCTCGGCGCCAGAATATTTCGCTCGGAGATTTGTTTCGTGTGATGGACATAGGTGCTACGCTCCCCGCGGATGCCGTGATCAGCACGGAGCTCGAGCTCAAGTACTCTGGCTACTTCGATCGCGAGCGCAATCAGGCCGACAAGCTTCGGCGCATGGGGAATTTCCCACTTGATGAGACACTGCCATACGCGGAGATGCTTTCTCTCTCCCTCGAGGCTCGGCAGAAACTCTCACGGTTGCAACCACGAACACTCGCGCAAGCGGCTGGTGCGCCCGGTGTGAGCCCGACCGACGTGCAGAATCTCGTTCTCGAGATCGAGAAGCGTCGTCGTACGTCTCCGTCGCCTCGCGGACGCGTTCGCCGCAAGTCGTAGGTCACACGTTGTAAAAGCCTTTTCGCGCGCATCCTGCACATCACGGAACGAATCCCGCATTGTTGCGCTCTCTACCGTGTTTGTCGTGTGCAAGTTGACCGTCGGCGCGCGTCTCCTTCTAGGTCGCGCACCTTTCACTGCGCACACACGTGTGAATTTAGTGTCCCATTGATACTAAATTGGCAACCTGCTCTTACTTCCGGTGATTCCATGATTGAACTGATTCGTTCGAGATGTATCGTCCTCCTCGTTGCGCTTGTAATCACGCCAACTGCTGCGGGCTTTGCGCAGGCAGCTCCCGTTGTGTCGTCAGCGCCGCCGGTGATTGCTACTTCTGGTCAGGGCGAGGCCAAAGTGTCTCCCGACCGCGCGTCCGTTCTTGTGAATGTCCAGACCCGCGCTACAACGGCGACGGCGGCAGCGACGGAGAATGCGCAGAAGACGAAAGCTGTCCTCGACGCCTTGAGTAAGCTCGGCCTGTCGAAAGACCAGCTCTCTACTGAGGGTTATACCGTCTACCCGGAGATGCAGTACGACAAGAATGGCGGCACGCCGCGAGTTGCGGGTTATGTGGTAACCAACACTGTGCATGCCGAGACGAAGCGTCCCGAGCAAGCCGGCGCGATTGTCGACGCATCGCTAGGCGCAGGCGCGAACATGATCAACAGCTTGACGTTCTACGCCTCGTCAATCGATGAGGCTCGTCGTCAGGCGATTGGTGCAGCGGTTGCAAGCGCCCGCGCGGATGCCGAAGCGATGGCGCGTGCCGCTGGCGGTAGCTTGGGTTCACTCCTTGAGCTGTCTACGGGCGGTCCGACGGTTCCACCGCGTCCCATGTATGACTTGGCAATGCGAAAGTCTGCGATGGCCGAAGCGACACCGATCAACCCCGGATTACAAACGGTTACCGTGTTCGTGACCGCCCGCTGGCGGTTTGAGCCGACACACTAGCCCGTTGCGCCATTGCGGTCTGGACCGCAAGACGGACTTGATGCTCGTCACAAGAGCCCGCCAGTTGGCGGGCTCTTGCCGTTTGGTACTACGTGAGGATCACTACGTTCCACGTGGCACGTTTTGGCATCGCTTCAGGTAACGAGTGGGATGTGCCACGTGCCACCATTTGCACGCGCCGCGTTACGGCGGCGGAAAGGTCGAAGTACATTGCGAGACGGAGTTTTGCTGCCGACGCTCCCTTGTCGTCGTCGCTGATTCGCTGGCTGGCGTCGAAATCACTGGTAGCTGAGAAAAGAGCCACGTGGCACGTGTCATCGCGATCGCGAACCAAAAAGGCGGCGTCGGTAAGACCACGACGGCCGTAAACCTCGCCGCCAGCTTGGCTGTCGCCGAGCGACGGACATTGCTCATCGATGGTGATCCGCAGGGCAATGCGACGAGCGGAGTAGGCGTCGAACGTGGAAGCTATGGTGCGACGACGTACGACGTCCTGCTCGGTGAAGCCACAATTGCAGAAGCGCGAAAGCGAGAGATTCAGTTCAGCCGACTGGATGTCCTGCCGGCAACACCAGATCTCGCCGGCGCGGAAGTGGAGCTCGTCAACGTGGTAGGCAGAGAGTCGCGAATGCGCGATGCTGTCTCCGTCGTCCGCAATGACTACGACTTCATTCTCATCGACTGCCCGCCCTCTCTCGGTCTCATAACGCTCAACATGCTCGCCGCCGCGGACACGCTTCTCATTCCGCTGCAGTGCGAGTATTACGCGCTCGAGGGGTTAAGCCAGCTGCTCAACACCGTCCATCTGATTCAGCACGGCGTGAACCCCTCCTTAGGAATCTCCGGTGTTCTCCTGACGATGTACGACGCCCGGTTGAACCTGTCGCGCCAAGTGGCAACGGACGCACGTGAGTATTTCGGCGCCCAAGTGTTTGATACTGTCGTTCCGAGAAATGTGCGTCTGGCTGAGGCGCCGAGTTTTGGGAAACCAATCGTGCTGTACGACGTGCAGAGTATCGGGGCCCAGGCATATATGGCTGTAGCGCATGAGCTCATAGCGCGCGAGGAGAGGCCGCGTGAGTCGGTGACGTCTGTTGAGATCGTCAGCGAGACGACAGCCAATGAGGCGTCACCGTGAGCGCAGATACGCCACGTCGCTTGGGACGAGGTCTGGAGGCTTTGATTTCCACAGCCAAAGCTCAACGGGAGAGTGGAGCTCAAAACGCGGCCGCAACTCCTGCCAAGCCTCAGTCGGATTTACAAACAGTTCGCATCGCCGACGTCGCGCCCAATCGTTTTCAGCCGCGGCGAGTCTTTAGTACGGACGAGCTGGCGGAACTTGAGGCATCCCTTCGCGCGAGTGGTCTCCTGCAGCCCATCACCGTGCGCACGCGGCAGAGCGGCGGATGGGAGTTGGTTGCAGGAGAACGGCGTCTTCGCGCAGCGAGCCGCCTCGGCTGGACGGAAATTTCGGCAATCGTTCGTGACTTTGACGATCGCGCGATGCTGACGCTGGCGTTGGTCGAAAACCTCCAGCGCAGCGATTTGAACGCGCTCGAGGAGGCTGAGGGCTACCAGCGACTCATAGAGGAATTCGAGCTTACTCAGCAGCAGGTTGCCGAGGCGGTAGGGAAGGACCGAACGACAATCACAAATCTGCTACGCGTGCTCACGCTTCCCGCCCCAGTCCGTCAGCTTCTCGAGCAAGGACAGATCACAGCGGGACACGCTCGGGCGCTGCTTGCTGTCAAGGATGATCGCCGCCAACTCGAGCTCGCGAACGAGATTGTGGCACGACAGCTCTCGGTACGTGAGGTCGAGGCTCGCGCTCGTGACTTATCGGCCGATCGTGCACCTCAGCGGCGAAAGGCTGCAGTGCCAGGCGCCTCAGTCACAGCTACGACTGCGAATTCGGATCCTGCGGTCCGGCGGGTCGAAGAGCAGCTCCGCCGCCATCTGCAAACGGATGTTTCAATCCAGACGCTCGGCAACCAACGAGGCGTTGTCCGTATCTCGTTCTTCAGCCACGACGACCTCGAACGCGTGCTCGATCTCGTGCTCGGCAAGACCCGTAGCGACTTCGACTAATTTCGAAACGGATGTTCCGTCACATTGGAGAGCGTTGTCCACATTCCGCCAACTGCTTTTGTACCATCAATTTAGCGACATAATGCGCCGCGCTGAGCAAATGTTTTCCACGCCTTTCCACATCGTTGCCGTCACCCTCTTCAGCCTGCTTGCCGCCTGCAGCACCAGCAGCGACACCAGTGCGAAGGCGACTAACGGCGACACCTCCAAAACCACCAAACAGTTTCGCGTCGCCCTGCTCACACCCGGACCCATCAGCGATCAATCCTGGAACGGCGGCGCCTATCAAGGACTCATGCGCATCAGAGACAGCCTTGGCGCTACCGTCAGCCACATCCAGACCAAGTCGCCCGCCGAATTCGAGGAGCAATTTCGTCAGTACGGTACGCAAGGCTATGACCTCGTCTTCGGTCACGGCTTTGAATTTCAGGATGCTGCAAAACGCGTTGGGCCGGATTTCCCAAAGACCATCTACATCACGACCTCGAGTTCCTCGAGCGGCGCGAATGTCGCCGGAATCGAGTTCGCATTCGCCGACGCGTCATATCTCGCCGGGATGCTCGCCGGATCCATGACAAAATCGAATGTGCTCGGATTGATCGGCGGAACTGAGCTCCCTCCGGTGAAGGAAAGCTTCGCGGCATTCGAAGAGGGCGCACGCGCCGTGAATCCTAAAGTGCAGGTGCTCAGCTCGTACATCGGCAACTGGGAAGACGTGAGTGCCGGAAAGGAACAGGCGCTCGCGCAGATTGGCCGCGGAGCCGACATCATCTTTCAAAACGCCGATGCCGCAGGACTCGGTGTGTTTCAGGCGGCGCGAGAGACAAAAAAAACACTCGTCATCGGATCCAACTCGAACCAGAACGCGATCGCACCCGAAATTACCATCGGCAGTGTCGTGATCGACCTTCCGCACGCGTTCATTACGGTCGCTCGCGAAGTCAAAGAAGGACGCTTCAAGCCGCGCGTCATTCGACTCGGCACATCAAGCGACGTCGTATCGCTGGTGCTCAACCCGACGATGCAATCACGAGTCCCCGTTGCAACTTTGCACGCCGTCGATTCTCTGCGCGCTGAAATGCGCGCTGGCCGCTTCACACCGCTCGCGTCGAAGAAGTAGTCCATGACCGCGAAGACGATTGGCGTACCACTCGAAGCGATTGCTCGCCATCTCGACGACCTGCTTCGCACGGCTGAGGTACCCGACTATTCCGGCGCCGTGAATGGCGTGCAGGTGGAGAACACCGCACCTGTGCATCGCGTCGCTGTCGCTGTCGACGCTTCGCTGCAAACAATTCAGGGCACGATCGACGCAGGCGCCAACCTGCTCGTCGTGCATCACGGACTCTTCTGGGCAGGCGTGCAACCACTTCGTGGCCGAGTGTATGAGCGTTTCCAGCGGCTGCTTGTGAATGATGTTGCCGTGTACAGCTCGCACCTCCCACTCGATCTGCACCCAAAGCTCGGCAACAACGCACTTCTCGCACGTGCGCTCGGGCTTGACCCTACTGAGGGATTCGCGCGCTTCGAGTCAATCATGGTGGGGGTGATGGGTAATGCGGACATCGAGACGTCCACACTCGTCGAACGCGCCGCGAATATTTCACGCACGAACGGAGGAACGCTTGTGGCTGTGGGCGTCCAAGCTGCCCGTCGCACACGCCGGTGGGCCATCTGCACCGGCGCCGGTGCATCGAGCGACACGTTGCGCGAGGCGGTGTCGGCAGGAGTGGATACTCTCATCGTCGGCGAAGGCGCACATCACACCGGTGTCGAAGCGGCGGAGATGGGAATCGCGGTGTTGTATGCCGGCCACTACGCAACCGAGACGTTCGGTGTGCGCGCGATAGGCGAAGAGCTCGAAAAGCAATTTGATCTTCCGTGGACCTTCATCGATGCACCGACGGGACTGTGAGCGACACAGCGGGGCCACAGCCACATGCGCTCGAGCTGTTGCACATCAGCAAGCGATACGGTTCATGCGCCGCGCTCGATGACGCGTCGCTTTTGGTTCGTGCAGGGTCCATCCATGCCGTACTTGGCGAGAATGGCGCTGGTAAGACGACGCTCATGCGTGTTGCGTACGGCATGGTCCGTCCTGATGCGGGAGTGCTTCGCGTAGGCGGTCGTGAGGTGCAGATCACCTCTCCGCTGGCGGCAATCGCGGCGGGCGTTGGGATGGTGCATCAGCACTTTACGCTCGTTCCCGCGATGACCGTACAGGAGAATCTTGCGCTCGGCGGCCACGGTCGGCTTCGCGAGCGACAGCTGACCGCCAGGGTACGAGAGATCGCGGAGCGCACGGGCTTCGCGCTTGATCCTTTCGCCCGCGTGGACTCGCTGTCTGTTGGTGCACAGCAGCGCGTCGAAATTGCAAAAGCGCTCGCGCGTGACGCGTCGTTGCTCATCCTCGATGAGCCGACGGCAGTGCTCGCCCCTTCCGAAGTGGATGATCTCCTCCGTTGGCTTCGCGCCTTCGTAGCAGCGGGCCACGCTGCGGTGTTGATCACACACAAGCTGCGCGAGGCGCTCATGGTAGCCGATGACGTGACGGTCCTTCGGCATGGCCGTGTGGTTCATACGGGTCCCGCGAACACCGTGTCGCCGCAACAGCTCACCGAATCCATGATTGGCTCGACAGTGGCGGCCGATCAGCAGCTGGCTGTGTCCTCTTCCCGTGTATCCACGCCACTGTTCATTGCGGATGGGATTTCCGTCGCCGACCTCACGGGTCGATCACGGCTTCGCGATGCATCCTTCACGATTCATGGCGGCGAGCTTGTTGGGATCGCAGCGGTCGAAGGGGCAGGGCAGCACGAGCTGCTGCGGGCGCTCGCCGGACGCGTGAACGTGTCCGCGGGACATTTGCAGCGACCAGCGGTGGTCGGCTTCGTGCCTGAAGATCGGCATCGCGATGCCGTGCTCCTTGATCGGTCAGCGGCGGAGAACGTCGCGCTTCGCGGAGCAGGGGGGCGGCACGGACGCATCAGCTGGCCCACCATGCACGCCTATGCGCGAGAGCTTGTCAGTGCGTTCGATGTGCGCGCCCCTGATACGAATGTCCCGGTTCACGCGCTCTCTGGTGGCAACCAGCAGAAGCTGGTGCTCGCGCGTGAGCTGGCGGCGTCTCCGGATGAAGCAGCGCCTCTGGCGCTGGTTGTCGAGAATCCCACACGCGGGCTTGATGTGCGCGCGACGGCGGAGGTACATCAGCGCCTGCTCGACGCCTGTGCACGAGGAGCGGCGGTCGTCATGTACTCGAGCGACCTGGACGAGGTACTGCAACTCGCAACGCGTGTGCTCGTGCTCTATGCCGGCACGGTTCGCGAGATGCCGATCGATCGCGATCGGATTGGGCGTGCGATGCTTGGCGTGGCTTGAGAGTGAAGCCCGCGGTCAGGTCTTGAGGCGACGAATAGCTGCAATGCCAATTGCCGGACCGAGCGCGAGCATCGGAAAGGCGAAGCGCCAGCCCACCACCGCGACGATTTGCGGCACGAGTTGAATCGTGATGGTGGTAAGCAGAAACCCAATCGAGGTCTGAAGCGTGAGCGCTGTTCCGATCGCGTGCGGTGCAACGACCCGCGTGACGAGCGTGGAAAATTGAGCGCTGTCTGCGATCACTGATACGCTCCACACGAGCAGCAACGCGATGATCAGCAGCGGTGGGGCACCGAAGACGAGCGGAGTTAACAGTGCGCACATTCCGCTCACGACCATCGAGACGACAACCAACCGAACTGCACCGACACGGTCGGCGAGCTCGCCACCCAACACGCATCCGATCGCACCAGCAGCCAGCACTACGAACGACAGTGCATTGACCCACCCCACCGAAGACTCAGCGCTGTGGCCTCGGGCAACCGCGCTCGCCGCAAGGAATGACGGCAGCCAGATCCAGCATGCGTAGAGCTCGAGCATGTGCCCGGAATATCCGCCCAATACTTCGCGGTACTTCGCGTCGCGCAGAACCGAGCCGACGAGTGCCAGGGTAAATGGGCGTCGCGGAAACGGCGTTGGCCCGTCGCGATACCCAACGGCAATGAGCAGGGCAGCAAGCAAGGCGGCGGCGGACGCGCAGAGAACAACAGGACTCACGCCGGCGCCTGGTATCGAATGCACGAGATACGGGACCGCTTTTCCGATCGTGAGTGCACCAACAACGATCCCAATGGCGAGACCGCGACGGCTGAGGAACCATGTCGCCGCCATCTTCATCGCTGGCGGATATACGCCGGCGAGGCAGACGCCTGTGAGCAGACGGCAAACCAGCGCCCACCGATAGCTCGGCGCAATCAGTAGCGCTGCATTGGCGACGGCCGCGGCCATTGCCGCTCCCGTGAAGTACCATCGGGAGGAAAGCGTGTCCGCCAGATTGAACAACGCCGCGAGCGCGGTGCCGAGTACGAATCCGAGCTGCACCACTGTGCTCAACCAGCCCGTCTCGCTCGGCGACATGCCCCAGCGAATCGCCAACTGGGGAGCGACTGCATTGGCAGCAAACCAGACCGACATTCCGAGAAGCTCTGCCAACGCGATGAGCGCGAGCATGTTCCATCGAAGTGGGTCTTCGGCTACCGCCTCGGCCGTGCGGGGAGCAGTTTCAGCAAGCGCGTGCATCGAGCGACAAGTGTACACCGTGCAAGCGTGCTTCGCCTCTCCCTACACATGACGCGTCTCAAACCGATCCTCTTGTTCCTTGCCGGCGCTGGAGCGCTGGTTGCGCTCACGGTTGTCCTGCTGTTGGCTGGCGGTTACCCCGCACAGAGCGCACTGGCCGCGTTGTGGAACGGCTCCGTCGGATCATGGTACGCGCTCACGTCGGCGACGCTGGTTCGTGCCGTTCCCCTGATGTTGACCGGATGCGCCGTGGCGATCGCGTTTCGCGCCGGCGTCTTCAACATCGGCGCCGAAGGCCAGCTTCTTGTGGGCGCCACAGCGGCTGCTGCTGTTGCGCTGGCCATTCCCAGCAGTGGCTTCTTTGGCGTCGTCGCTGCGCTCGCGGCCGGTGCCGTAGCGGGCGGGCTGTGGGCAGGTATCGCTTCACTTCTTCGATCCCGATTTGGTGTGCTCGAGGTCATCAGCACGATCATGCTGAACTTCGTGGCGTTGCATGCGATTTCGTATCTCGTGCGCGGACCACTGCAGGAGCCAACCCGTATCTACCCGCAGACGTCAACGATCGCGGAGGGCCTTCGGCTTGCGCGTATGCCAGGCGCTGGACGGCTGCATACCGGTCTGCTCATCGCCGTCGCGATATTGGTCTCGTGCGGCTGGGCCTTTCGCCACACCGCGGCGGGATTCCGTCTGCTTGCCGTTGGCGACAACCCAGCAGCAGCGGCAAGCGCCGGCCTGATCGATGTGTCGCGCACGACACGGCATGTGTTCATCACGAGTGGAGCACTCGCAGGGCTCGCCGGCGCAATTGAAGTCCTCGGCGTGACCTACGCATTGTACGAGAATATCTCGCCGGGCTATGGCTTCACCGCGATCGCCGTCGCGTTGCTCGCTGGCCTTGATCCATGGCGAGTGATTCTTTCGGCGACACTCTTTGCCGCCCTCGAAGCTGGAGCTGGTGCGATGCAGCGCGATGCAAGTGTTCCGTCGACGCTGGTCTCCGTGATCGAAGCGCTGCTCATTCTTGCAGTCATCGCGGCGCAGGCGCTGCGGCATCGTGGCCGCCAGGCGTCTGCCGCCGTTGCTGCATCGCTCGAGGTATCGCGATGAGCGATGTGATCGAGCCATTTCTCGCCGCCACGGTACGAACGGCGACGCCGCTTGCCCTGGCGGCGTTAGGCGAGCTGCTCGTTGAGCGGGCGGGCCTGATCAATATCGGCCTGGAAGGCGCTATCCTCGCTGGTGCGTTCGGCTCACTCGTCGGCGCTACGACCGGCGGTGTGATAGCGGGCTTTCTCGGCGCAATCATCGGGGGCGTCATCATCGCCGCGCTTTTCGCGCTGTTCGTCGTGTGGCTCAAGGCAGACCAGATCATTACCGGAACTGCACTCACACTGCTGAGCGTCGGTGCAACGGGCACACTCTATCGCACGCTCTATGGCAGTGGGGGAGTAGCGCTTACGACGCCCACGAGCGCTCCACTTTCCATTCCTGCTCTATCGCACATACCAACGGTCGGGCCGTCGTTCTTTGTGCAACCGCCCATCACGTATGTCGTTTACCTGCTCATTCCACTCATGGTCTGGTGGATTCACGGCACGCACGGTGGGCTCGCACTCCGCGCCATCGGTGAGTATCCGGAGGCGGCGGAAGTTGCGGGAGTTCGCGTGCAACGCATGCGCGTGATGGCAGTGCTTGCGGGCGGCGTACTCGGCGGACTTGCTGGTGGGACGCTCGTCCTCGCTCAGGCGGGAACATTTGCAGAAGGAATGTCCGCCGGTCGAGGCTTCATCGCGATCGCAATTGTGGTCCTGGGCCGGTGGCAACCGCTCGGTGTTGCGCTCGCGGCGTTTGTGTTCGGCGCCGCCAGCGCATTGCAGTTCGCATTTCAGGCGATGGGCTGGCAGGCACCCTATCAGCTCTTTCTTGTCGTGCCGTATCTGCTCACGCTGGCCGCGCTCGCCGGTGCCGTTGGGCGTGCGCGACCGCCAGCCGCGCTTGGGAAGGCTTTATGACCGCTGTGTCAGCCGCAACGTGTCATCCCGCTCGTCCACCGAATGCGCCAGCGTCGCGGGCCCGTGCGCTCGAGCATCGCGTAGGCAACACCTGCTTCGCCGTCACGCGCGATGATGAGGGTCGGTCGGCCAGCGATCCGGACACCACCGATGACTTCCGGCGTCGTGGATTGTTCCTCGAGGCCGTGAACGCGTTCTGCGTACGAGAGCTGATACGGGCCTGTAGTGACGCCGCTATCACGCTCCGCGATCAGCAGCGTCTGCTCCTCCTGCGGGTTGGCCTCCTGATTCACCTTACGCACCAGATGCGCCACGATTGCCTGCACTCCTGGTGACGCCTCGAAGCGACGGATGTCGTGTGCGGTGAAGCGAAGGCCCTGGAACGACGGATCCGTTATCGCGGTGACGGTCGAGGCGAGGCGTGCGGTTTCAGCGACGAGTGTTGTGCTGTCACGCGAGGAGAGCACATCCACGGAATCAAGCGCGAGTGGCGTTGCCCGCCCGCCAACGAAGCCAATGGCCCACGCGTTGGCCCCCCCGTCGCCATGAACTCCGCGAAGAGGCCACACCCGGCACTCGCGATCCGCCGACGTGGGAGCAGGCCCAAGCTGCCCCAGAAGGCGCGCGCCGCCACGCCCAAACAGGCTGACGGCCGCATTCTGGCTTCCTAGCTCGGTGAGTCGCTCTACTGCCGTGGAATCATCCTCGTCCGGCAGCAGCAGGATTGCCTCGTCGCGCGTTTCGCCCTGTACGAGCAACACAGGGCCCGCCGCGTCATTCCATGCAGAGCTGGCCGCGGGAGCGACGGTGACTCCTGCGGCGCTGTCGACCCTTTGCGCTGTCGTGTCTGTTCGCGTTGCCGGCGTCTTCCTCTCGCAGCCGGAGACGACGATCACAGAAAGGACGAGAGAAACTATTATGTGTCGGCTGAGGCGGTGAAGCGGCATGCGCGGTAATTTGGGGCCGTGATCGGAGCCGTCAATCAAGGAGACGCCGTGATGCATGACTCACACCCAGTTTCTGTCGGCTCATCCGAGGGGGTAGCGTTCGTTCGCGCTCCCGTGCGAGAGCGGGCAAGCTGGGCGCTCTACGACTTCGCGAACACCATCTTTTCGATGAATGTCGCGACACTGTACTTCTCCGTCTGGATCATCGCTGACCTGGGTGCGTCGAATACGGTGTACGCGCTCGGCAACGGAATTTCTTCCCTTCTCGTTGTCCTCTCCGTGCCGGTACTCGGCGCGATTTCTGATGCGCGACGAAGACGAAAGCCGTGGGTGGTCGGGTTTACGATTGCGTCATGCATTGCCTGCGCAGCTATCGGCATACTTGGCCAGAAGACCCTCCCCCTTGCTGGTGGCGAGATCATCGGCGGATCAGCGTTGCCGCTTTCCTGGCATCCGTCATTCGGCACTTTCGGATGGGTGCTTCTCGCATTCATCATCGCCAACTACACGTATCAGGCCGCTCAACCGTTTTACAACGCGATGATGCCGGAGCTGGTTCCGCCGGAAGAGCGCGGCACGTTGTCCGGCATTGGAACAGCGGTCGGCTATGTCGGCACGATCGTCGGATTGATACTCATCTTCCCGTTTTTTAGTGGCGCCGTGCCGCTGCTCGGTCCTCTGCCAGAGAGCTTCATTCGAGCGTTGCGAACAATCGTGCCATATACGGTGCACGCAGGTCGCGTTTCGACATTCGTACCGACTGCAATTCTCTTTTTTCTGTTCTCGCTTCCGCTCTTCATCTTTTGTCGCGATCACTTTCCACGAGCAGAAAAGACAGCAATCCGTTGGCGCGAGGCTTTTCGCGACGTGCTCCACACGCTGCGTGATGCGAAGCGTTATCCCGGTGCGCTGACTTTCATTCTGGCGTCGTTCCTCTATCAGGACGCCATTGGAACGATCGTCTCCTTCATGGCGATTTATGCCGTGAAGGCGATGGGCTTTGCGCGTGGAACCGAGACGACGCTTTTTCTCGTCCTCACCGTTCCCGCGATTTTCGGCAGCTACGCAGCGGGCCGTTTGGTCGATCGCTTTGGCGCGAAGCGCACACTGATACTCACCATCGTCGCCTGGATCGTTCTGCTTCTCGCGATGGTCCTCGCGCCAAGCCAGGCAGCCTTCTGGGGTGTTGGTTTGATGATCGGTCTGATTTTCGGCGGTGTACCGACCGCTGAACGCCCACTGTTGCTTTCGCTCGTTCCTGCGGACGAGGCGGGCCGCTTCTTTAGTCTCATGCTACTCTCCTCTCGAGCCGCCGCGGTCGCGGGACCGTTGATCTGGAGCCTCACGGTAGACGTGCTCGAACCCGGACACGGAACCGGCATCGCGTATCGGGCGGCCGTGTTGACCGTCGCGCTCATGTTCGGCGCGTCGCTGCTGATGTTGCGTCGCGTTCCCGATGCTGTGCGCAGGTAGCTGACGGAATGCTCTATCAGGCGCTCCGGTCGGCTGCCGGCGTCGCGCTCCGCTGGTACTACAGCGACGTCATGATACAGGGTCATGAATACGTTCCAGCACGCGGCCCTGTGCTGATCGTCGCCAATCATCCGAACGCACTGGTCGATGCACTTCTCGTCGTGACGTCAGTCCATCGACGCGTGCTTCTCACCGCCAAGGCGACGCTCTTCGAGCACCCCTTGCTTGCGCCAATCCTCGGCGCTGTTGGCGTCGTGCCGCTTCGACGAGCCAAGGACGAGCGTACTGCTGCGCGTGAGGGCGTTGCTGTCTCCAGAAATGCCGATGCGTTCCGTATGGTCACGGAGGCACTTCGTCTGGAGCGTGCGGTGCTCGTTTTTCCAGAGGGCATCAGTCATGACGCGCCGTCACTCGCTCCGCTAAAGACGGGAGCCGCTCGCATGGCACTCGAGGCTCAGCGCGCAGGCGTCCGTGCAATGCGCGTTCTACCCGTTGGTCTCGTCTACGAGGAGAAGGAGACGCCACGAAGCAGAGTTCTCGTTCGGATCGGTGATTCCATTGACATCGACACGTGGTGCGCTGAGCACCCAACCGCTGACGCGGCGTTGCTGACTGGAGAGATCAACGCTCGCCTTCATCGCGTGACGCTCAACTTTGCATCGGCTGAACGTGCTGAGCGCGCTGTTCGAGTTGCGCGTGCGCTCGCTGCCCTTGCTGAGGAACCACCGTCGCTCGCGCATGGAGGCACATTCGTTTCTGAAGCAGAGATTGCAGCGCGTGTCGAAGCTGCTACGGAAGGCCTCGAGAATGCACCGACAGCTCTCGTGGACGCGACCGATGCATTCACAACACGCCTTGCTGCTCTCGAGACATCATTGACTGAGCGAGGAGCTGCGCTTGCTGACGCGCGAATATCGCTTCGCGTTCGACACGGCACTCGCTTTGTGCTTCGCGAAACTGCGATTTCGATTGTCGCACTGCCAATCGCCGCGGTGGGTCGCGTCACGCATTGGTTGCCCATTCGCATTGTACGCAGCATTGCCATGCGAACCGCCGACAACTCCTCGTCGCGTGATCAGCCAGCGATGAGGACGATCGTGCTTGGGTTAGTCATCTTGTCGTTGTGGTACGGCCTCCTGGCGATGCTGATTACGGGCTGGCTAGGAGGAGTTGCCGCGGTCGTCGCACTGGTTGGCATCTTTGCGGCCGCACAGATCGATCTTCGGCTGGACGATCGGCTGAATCTTGTATTGCGGCGGGCGAAGACGTATCTCGCTCTCCGTCGTGATCCACGCCTTCGAGCGCACGTTCTCGAGGAAGTCGACGCCCTTCTCGAGCAGGCTATCGGGCTGGAACAGGAACTGACCAGCGTGAAGAGACGCTAGATCGACGGTTGTCGCGGAGGCAGGAAGGGTCCAACAAGATCCCAATGCCACGCGTCACGTCGCACACCTGTGCGCGGATCCTTGAGCGGCTTGTACTGCAATCGCGTCGCAGGAATTCCGACATACTTGCCATATGCGAGCAACAGCGTCTTGTCGGTCGACACCAGATGCGCCATCGGCCGTCCCTTCCATACGTGATAGTGCATCCAGAGGCCACCATCCATGGCGTAGATCATTCCATCACGCCTCCGTACAAATTCGCGGTAGCGCAGTGCGTGAGAGGTAGTGAAGCTATCGCCTACTGGCACGCCGGAACGCCTTCCTGCTTTGTAGTGGGAGGAATGGGAGTGAATGCCCCAAAGAAGATCACGCATTGAAGCGGGTATGACAGCGGATGCGTCGCTGTTGCAGCCCATCCACCGGTCGGACCCACGCTGATAGTCAGAATTACCCCTGGCGACGGACGAAATCTCATCGCAACTGTGTCGCTCGAGTACTTGGACGAATCATAGAAGATCGCCTCCTCAGCCACGGCGAGATTGCGCAAATCGCTGCGTAGTGCAGCAGCGTTCGCCTTTCCCTTTGTATTCTGAAACTTGGGAATCGCGATCGCCGCGAGAATGCCGATGATCACGACGACGATGAGCAACTCGATGAGGGTGAAGGCGGCACGCACGCGTGTCGTCACAGTTTTCCGGGGCTGGCCGTGAGTGAGCAGCGAGAGGTCACAAAGGTGTCGCATGATCACCTCAAGAAGGCAAGCGTGGTGCCGATCTCTACGAAAACGACAACCTGTTGCTACGCAATCACTTAGTATACGACACCATCATGGCACCGGTCATTTGGTCCGTTCGATCTGCCCGACTCTGCGCACTCTGCAATACTCAATGACACTTGACTAGTGCTTGGTATCGACCCAGTTGGCTCCCGTTCCCACATCTACAATGAGTGGGACTGAGAGCGTCGCCGCGTGTTCCATTTCGTGCTTCACTACTGCCGTCACGGCCTCTATTTCCTCTGCTGGTACCTCGAGAACGAGTTCATCGTGCACCTGCAGTAGCATGCGCCCACTCAGTCGTTCCGCGAGAAGCCTATCATGTATGCGGATCATTGCAATTTTGATAAGATCCGCCGCAGATCCCTGAATCGGTGAGTTGGCTGCCGTCCGTTCGCCAAACGCGCGGATGTTGAAATTTCTGTCGCGCAACTCCGGGATGTACCTCCTGCGTTTGAAGATGGTCTCTACGTAGCCGTGCTCGCGCGCGTATTGCACCATCGAGTCGAGGTACTCACGCACGCGCTGGAATCGCTGGAAGTAGCGCTCGATGAATTCTTTAGCCTCGGCGTGTGTAATCTTGAGCTGCCGCGACAATGCGTGCGGACCTTGACCATAAATCGTCGCGAAGTTGATCGTTTTCGCGCGACTGCGCATCTCGGAAGTCACTTCTGGGAGCGGTACATCGAAGATGAGCGCAGCGGTCTGTCGATGAATGTCCCCGCCTGATTTGAATGCCTCGACGAACGCAGGATCGCCCGAGAGATGGGCGAGCAACCGCAGCTCGATTTGTGAGTAGTCGGCGGCGAGCAGCACCCAGTTTGACTGCGGAACAAAACCCCGACGAATGTCACGCCCCAGCTCGCGGCGAATCGGAATGTTTTGAAGATTCGGATCGCTCGAAGAGAGTCTCCCCGTTGCTGCCACTGTCTGATTGTACGATGTGTGAATTCGCCCCGTGTGCGGATTCACCAACACCGGAAGTGCGTCGATGTATGTGCTTTCGAGTTTGCTGAGCTCACGATATTCCATGAGAAGTACAGGGAGTTCATGACCTGCCTCAGCCAATTCCTGCAATACGCTCGCATCTGTCGATGGCCCTGTCGACGTCCGTTTGCTCGACGGAAGTCCGAGCCGATCGAATAGAACTTCGCGCAGCTGCGGATTCGAGTTGATGTTGAACTCACCGCCAGCTGATACGTAGATCTCCTGCTCGACACGTTGCCGTTCGCGCGCGAAACGCTCCTTGAGCGAAGCAAACCACGCGCGATCGATCTCGATGCCTGCCCACTCTACATTGGCGAGCACTCGGACGAGCGGAATCTCGACGTCACGATACAACTCGTATATCTGCTGCGCTTCAAGTTGTGGACGGAAACGTTGTTCGAGCTGCCAGATGACATCCACTGCTTCACACGAGTAGTCGCGCGCGCACGGGATCGGCACAATGTCATACGGAAGCCGTTGCTTTCCCTTGCCACACAGGTCGTCGTAGCTCGTCAACTTGTGATCGAGAAACTCGAGCGCAAGCAGCTCGAGTCCGTGCGATCGTCTACCCGGATCGAGAACGTAGCTCGCGATCATCGTGTCCGAGACCAGACCGCCCAGATTGACGCCAGCGCGCCGAAGAACAAGCACATCGTATTTAGCGTCCTGTCCGACCTTCGGTACTGCAGGATCCTCGAGCAGCGCACGCAGGGGCGCCATTGCCGCCGCGTACAGTGACGGCAGGTTCTGCACTGGAGGCGCTCCGGCGGCGAGCAGACGGCCCGCGATGCTCGCTGGCTCTGCCGTTTTCGCAGCCTTCTTCGGTCGCGGCGTTTTTTGCTCGGAGCCATCCGCTTCGTCCGAGGTCTTTCCAGCATCAGTGGTATCGCCGAGAAGTAGATCTCCCTGTACTGGCTGAACGGTTCGATGCCGTAGCGGGAGATAGTACGCCTCACCAGCACCTACTGCGATCGCGATCGATACCAACGAGCTGCGGAGAGAATCGACACTTTGCGGGCTGTCGATGTCGATCACTGTTTCGGTATCGACGGCGATATAAGGAGCAGACCGCGCACGAGCGATCATTCGATCAAGCGCTTCGACCGTATCGACAGTGACATAGTTCGTCGCTGGACGTGTTGTCTCTGCCGTTCCTTCCGGAGAACCCAGCGTAGTCGCGGTTGATGCTGCAAGCACATCACCCAGCGATCGCGCCAGGGTGTGAAACTCGAGCTCCACAAAGATCTGTCGCAACCGTGCCGAATCCGGCTCCTGGATGCGCATCTCCTCGAGCGCTAACGTCAGTGGCAAGTCTTCCTTGATGGTGACCAGCTCTTTTGACAAGCGCGCAAGGTCGGCGTGCTCGAGAAGTGCCTCGCGTGGACGTTTTTTCGTCAGCGACGGTGCTGCCGCGAGAATGGCCTCGAGATCACCGTATTCCAGGACGAGATCACGAGCAGTCTTCTCCCCAACCCCCTTTACGCCTGGCACGTTGTCCGATGAGTCACCGACGAGTGCCAAATAGTCCGTGACGCGCGAAGGAGGAACACCAAGTCGCTCGACGCCATTTTCTACGGAGACCCATTGCTCTTCGACTCCTGCCGGTCCACCACGCCCGGGGTTGAGCAGCCAGATTCTGGGGCGAACGAGTTGCTGAAAATCCTTGTCTCCCGACACCACAACGACATTGACACCCTGCTCGGCGGCCTGTCGCGCGAGTGTACCGATGACGTCGTCAGCCTCGTACCCCTTGAGCGTTAGGATTGGAATTCGGTACGCGTCAAGCAGCTGGCGAATCCGCTCCATGCCGGTGTCGAAGTCACTCTGGAGCTCCTCGGTGAGTTTCTCTCGAGTGGCTTTGTAGGCTGGATATCGCTCATGGCGGAAGCTCAGCCCCGAGTCATGGACCCAACCGATGTATTCAGGTCGGTGCGCTGCCATGAGGCGCTGCAAAAAGTTGACAACCCCCCATGCGGCGGAGGTGTTCTCGCCTCTCGCAGTGGTGAGCGGGCGAGAGATGAGCGCAAAAAAGGCGCGATAAATCAGCGCGTACCCATCAACCAGAAAGAGCCGCGTACCGGTAGGACGGGTTGCTGTTGGTGGCGAAGAAAAGGTCGGATCAGTCACGGGTGCGTAGCGAGGATATGAGACTGAGAATCATACCCTGAAAACAGCACCGCCTGCCACGGGGCAGGCGGTAGCAGGATCAGCCGCGTCCGAAGACGCTGCTCAGCTGACGCGCTGCACGTTTGCGGCGTGTAGGCCTTTGGCGCCAGCTTGAATCTCGAACTCCACTTCCTGCCCTTCCGCGAGTGTCTTGAAGCCATCCATCGCGATTGCGGAGAAGTGTACGAAGACGTCCTCGCCTCCTTCTTGTTCGATGAAACCATAACCCTTGGCATCATTGAACCATTTGACTTTCCCTCTGGCCATTGCGAGCTGCCTCCAACGGGGTGAACCAGTCCTGCACTGCTGGTGCTGGGCACGCCATACGACGCGCGGCGCAGATATAGGAACGCCGTGATCTTTTGTCAAGAAACTCACTTGATGGAACGGTATGCTATCGACCACCGTGTTCTTCCCAGCTCTCCCCACGAAGTATCCCAGTTTATCTGTGCTTGCTACGTCCTACTGAAACACGTTAGGTTCGCCACGTGCCCAAAGAGAACCTGGTAGGTAGAACGCTCGCGGGTTATGTGCTGCGCGGCGAAGTAGGAGAGGGCGGAACATCTGCTGTCTTCCGGGCCGAGCATCCCACCCATGGGGTCGTCGCCGTCAAAGTACTTCGTGAAAAGCTCCGGATGGACAAAACGGCTGTTGCCCGTTTTGTTCGCGAAGCGCGTTATGGCGAGCGCGTTAAACACCCGAATGTCGTGCAGACAATCGAGGTAGGCGAGGCCGAGCCAGGAATGCATTTTCTGGCTATTGAGTGGGCTGCCGGCGAGTTGCTGGAGCGATACGCCAAGACCAATGGGCCACTCCCTGCTGACGAGGTGTCCACGATCATTCGTCAAATCGCGGATGCCGTGCACGCCGCCCATATCGTCGGCATTGTGCATCGCGACCTCAAGCCGGACAACGTCATGTACGACCCGACGACCCGACTCGTGAAGCTGCTGGACTTTGGAATCGCCACCGATACGGACATGGCGCCCGAGCAGCGACTTACCCGTGCTGGGTTTTTTGTCGGTACGCTTATGTACGTCGCACCGGAAGCTCTGTCTGGTGAGCTCGTATCGCCGGCAGCTGACCAATACAGCCTCGCGACAATCGCCTACCTGTTGCTGACCGGATGCCTGCCTTTTACGGCGAAGACACCCCGCGAGATGTTCTCCCAGTTGCTTTCACAGCCTCCCATTCCACTCAACGCCGCCCGAGCGAATCTTCGGTTCCCCAACGCCGTTGAGCAGGTGATCATGCGAGGTCTGAGCAAGGATCCACGTCAGCGATACGTTGATACGGTGACCTTCGCTCGTGAGCTCGATAACGCACTGACGGCAACTGAAGAACCCATCAAAGTCGGACTTCTCTCGCGCGTAAAAGACATTTTCAAGCGCTAGAAATATCCGAAAGTACCGGTTGCTCAGTTGCGTCCCGGGTGAGATCAGCGGCGTTAACCGGAAGCCACACGGTGAAGGTTGAACCGCGTCCCAGCTCGCTTTCGACACCGATCTCGCCTCCCAGCAGCCGAGCCAATCGACGAGAGATTGCCAAGCCAAGCCCTGTTCCTCGATTCATGGAGTCGCCACGAGGACCAGCATTGACTTGCTCGAATTCATCGAAGATTCGTTCCAGGTCTGCAGCGGCGATGCCAACACCGGTATCTACGACTTGAAGCGCGATCCAGGTACCACTTCGCGGCGCGCGTAAGAGAAGTACCTTAGCTCCAGCATCATCAGCAGCCGTGCCAGCTGTCCGCCGAAATGTTGAGCTGGAAGGGACACCCACGAGTCGTGCTCGAACACTCACCGTACCCGTTGGCGTATATTTGACGGCGTTGCCAATGAGGTTGATGAGGATCTGACGCAGATGTGTCGGGTCAGTACGCACTCGAGGTAGTGACGCACCAACCGTAATGGAAAAGGTCAAATCCTTCTCACTGACAAGCGATTCCAGTTCGCTTGCAACATTGAGCACGAACGGGCGAAGTACGATCGTTTCCGCGTGTATCTCAAGCCGACCAGCCGCGATCTTGGCGATATCCAGCACTTGATCTACGAGGTGCCGGAGATGAGTTGCAGACGCTGCGATACGATCGACCGGCGGAACTTGCCTTGGCGATAGGTCACCGTAGAAGCCATCTCGCAGCAATTCAACAAAGCCAACAATTGCATTGAGTGGCGTTCTCAGCTCATGCGATACGTTGGCGAGGAATTCACTCTTCGCTTGGTTCGCGCGCTTTACATCACTGTACAGGCGCTCGAGCTCAGTGGACCGTCCAGCTGCCTGAAGAGCGCGTCGCTGTTCGCGTAGCAAACCCAGAGCGAGAAGCAACACACCCAAAACACCGAGTGTCCAGATTGCCCATCGCAAAGACCGTGTTGTCAGAGCATGAGTCGCTGTGACTCCCCAAGTGCCTCCATTCGGGAGGCGTATGATCTTTTGCCCTGCCGACAATGCCTGTGCATTCCCTCCAGGTTTTCCGAGAAAGGCAACGGTATCCATTCCCGACAGTACGACGAGGGTCCGCCGCGCACCGGGTTGAGTCCGTTCAAGCCATGCTTTCAGTGCATCTCCGTCAAATGCCAGACCGGCGATACGACCATCTCGTATTCCTGTTGTATCGGGAGCATGAACAAGCGCCACAAGCGCATGTCGGGAAGCGATCGGAATGACAGAAATCGAAAATTGACCAGCGGGGCGAATTGCATGTAACTGGCTCAATAGCTCGGGGTTGAGTTCTCGAGTTGCTGCCCCGTCTCCTACATCAAGCTTCAGCCGGCCGGCTGAATCGAGCATCCATACCCGTCGCAGCCCTGGCGCTGCTGTGATGAGGCGTTCCACCATTTGGCGGGATGTGACACTATCCTTTTTTGCTTCACGTCCCGATATAATGCCAGCAATTCGATCTAGTAGAGCTGCCTGTCCTGCAACAAAGCTCTCAGTGAGAAGGCCTGCAGATTGTGCATCGAGTTCAGCCTGATTCTGGTTCGCACGCAACAGTGCACGATCGAGCAGCAACAATCCGCCGAGTAAGACAAGAAATACTGCACCAAGAAACCGTGACAGAAGGCCAAGCCCTGCACGTTCGTCAGCTTCATGCCTTGTTGTCTGACTACCGTCAAATTTTTCGTTGAGATCCGCCACGTATATGCCTACTGACGACCGTCTTCTCAAACTGCTCGCCGAACGATCTGCACGACGAGGTCAATTCACACTCGCCTCAGGGCGTAAGTCCACGTTATACATTGACGCGCGACTGACCACAATGAGTCCGGATGGCTTGGCACTCATTGGTCCTCTCGCCCTATCTGCGCTAGACCACACAGGATGGCAAATAGATGCCGTTGGTGGCCTGACACTCGGCGCTGATCCAATCAGCTACGCAATATCGTATGCCAGCGCTCAGACAGCAAAACCTCTCCGTGCATTCACTGTACGAAAGCAACCAAAGGTGCACGGAACAGGAAAGCTCATTGAAGGACCATTCCATTCTGGAGACCACGTTGTCGTCATCGAAGACGTCATTACCACTGGAGGCTCCGCCTTGCTTGCTGTCGATGCAATCCGTAACGCCGGGGGAACGGTCCGTGGAGTTCTTGCACTTGTAGATAGAGAGGAAGGAGGGAAAGAGGCCCTGAACGCCGCTGGGATTTCTGTCATCGTGCTCGCGCGTGCAACGGATATCGTTGCTTGCCTACCAATCAGTGATGAGCCCAACAGTGTTTTATGAATTTGACGTCTTTCACTCGTGACCAAGTAGAATATTTCGCATCCATCCAGGAGCTGTTACGAGCGGATGTAGCTCGCGAAGTATGGGCAAATATGGAATAATCAACTCTGAGCGGAAACGTTGAAACATGCCATCGCCATCATAGTACGTTCGAAAATCACTTGCAGTCATATCCAATAGCGTTTGAACGTGCCGTCCAAAGCTTTGGGGTGAACTGTAGTCGAGATGATTGGCGACATTTGCAATCGAGAAACCGGCGTTTTCAAATAGTCGTGCGGCTCGAACCAGTCGAGCCATCGCCAGGTACCGTTTTGGTGCAGGAGCACCTGCTCGAAAAAAGCGACTCATCATCGTACTTGGCAGCACCCCAAGGGATTTTGCAAGTAATCGAACATTCCCAATTTTCGGCGAACAGGTAAAAAGAGTCTCGAAAAACAACCAGCAATCCTCTGGTACACCGGCAAGATCTACGGCCAGCTGTCCTACGGCACCACGTTGTCCGGTGCTTCCTACATCAGCCATCAATGCTGCTCGAAGCTCACGCCAGCCCGCAGCAAGACGAACATCAACTAGTCGTCTGATTCCACTACGTCCCAGAGCAAGAACTGCATGTGGTGTTCTGGGCTCCAGCTCACTCAGAAGTACGACTGCTGGTATTCGCGGAAATTCGCGAACAAGCGATGCAACCTGTAGTGCATGTGGCCCAGCACACGAGACAGAGACCAGTATTGCGTGCACTCGATGTGCTTTGACGTCTCGAATGAGCTCATCGACATTTTCTCTATGCACCGCTCGATAGTAGCCTTCCCCTGCTGCATCAACATGAAGGCGCTCGGTTGGCGTGAGAAGAGTTGCAACGGGAAGCAGATCGGCAGCATCGGAAACTGAAGTCATCATCTTGGTTCCTCACGCAAATGAGATTGGTGAAGGCGCTTCGTCGCGCCGATCTAACCAAGACGATATGGATGAGCGTCACGTGCGCGTCATTTGCTGCTTACTGTCCACCCAGAATTAGAGGATAAAATTGTTGCAGCACATATCAATTATCGGCCGGCCGACAGGCTATATTTGATTTGGATACTGTCAGTTGGATGATCGTGAGTACGTATTTTGTATTCGAGGAAAGTCCGGGCTCCAGAGGGCGCGTTGCCAGGTAACTCCTGGGCAGTGTCGAAAGGCACTGACGGATAGTGCAACAGAAAGAACACCGCCAATGGTTTCCTGTTGTTCAGGATTCACAGGCAAGGGTGAAATGGTGGGGTAAGAGCCCACCGCATGGCTGGTAACAGCTATGGCTCGGTAAACCCCAGCGGGAGCAAGGCCAAATAGGCAGTGAGGGGTGGCCCACCCCGACTAATACACTGCGGGTAGGCTGCTTGAGGGTATGGGTGACCATACTCCTAGAGGAATGATCATCCGAGTGGTAACACTCGACAGAACCCGGCTTACAGACTGCCAGTATCCACCTTCCAGCTTCACGGTCCGGTCATTCTGAATAATCTTCAATGACTCGATCCAAAGTTTTCTTCCAGCGGGTTCTCCAGCATAATAAAGTATTAAGTTAATTATAATTACCTTGGTACTAAATGCTGCCAGAAAACGCTGGCGTCAATCTTCTTCACGACGTCCCAAACGATCGCTTGTTCGTGCCTCCTGAAGAAAGCCATGGCGAGGAACCCAGCGGCCGGCGAAAACTTGTCGTAATGTTTTCCAAATCAATCGAACGAGTACAATCAAAAGAGCGAGAACAATAAGAGCAAAAATCAATGTCAGAAAAGGGTGTCGCCAAACTGCGATAGTAATCGTTGCTACGAGACTGAGCTCTACAATACTCGTTACGCCATTAGTAACCGGTTCTGGCGAGGCATCGATCGCATAGCGAAGACCCAGTTTTGTCGTATGCGTCGTTACAGCAAGGCCGCCACCTAGAAGCGCAGCAACCAGTACAAATGCAGGGTCTCCATGCCAAGCTGTAGCTGCAGCAAGTCCAGCAGCAGCTGGAGGGCGAATTAGAGAGTGAAGAGTATCCCAAATAGAGGCAACCGCTGGTACTAGCGAAGCAAAGAACTCAATGATCATCAGAACCAATGCGATTCCGATTACCCACCAAGAGCTCAGTGCATTCAGACTACCTGGGAGTGGGCCAATCCATCCAAGTCGTGTCCCGAGTCCAATGATACCAACAGTCGCATACAGATTCAGACCAGCCGCATAAGCAACGCCGGCAGCTTGTGCCAGTATCTGTAGTGGATTCATGATTTCAACTCATGCTCCGGGACTCATTTGCAGGAACCTTGCAATTATTCAATATGGCTCCACTTAATCGACAAGTCGTAGTGGCATCACTAAGCATAAATAAGTTGCAGGATCTGCCCATCCTTCTGGTTCAACAGTGGCAGCACGTTCTGGTGCTTTAAAGGTGAGTTTTACTTCTTCAGTTGGGATATATCGAAGAATCTCAAGAAGGTAACTAGCGTTAAATCCAATATCTAATTGATCACCCACGTACCGAATCGCCAGCTCATCGGTTGCTTCTCCAAGATCCGGCGTCTGCACACTAAATCGTAAAAGGCCTGAATTAAATGAGAGCCTGATTCTATGCGTTTGATCGGACGCGATTACCGACATGCGTTTCAATGCGCTTGTCAGTGCGATTTTATCAGCTACCGCAACACGGTCATTATCCTTGGGAATTACCTGATCGTAGTTCGGATATGGCCCTTCAATCAGTCGTGTATATACCGCGGTGAACGGTGACCGAAAACCCAGGTGATTTTCACCTCTCGCAATTTCAAGTTCTTCATCTGCAGGAAAGAGTCGACGAATCTGCTCGAGGGCTTTAGGAGGAACGATTAAATCAGCAGCGGGAGCTCCTGTCGACTTGATTGACATTTCCATTTTCGCAAGACGGTGGCCATTTGTAGCAACCATCCGCATTGCTTCAGGTTTCAGCTCCCATAATACGCCATTCAGAATCGGCCGACTTTCTTCAGTGCTGACTGCGAACGAAGTATGAGAAATTAATTTTTGAAGGTCTCCTGATCGAATGCGCCAACTTTCATTGAACCGAACTGTTGGAAACGTAGGGAATTCATCACGCGGAAGTCCCAGAATTTTGAAATGAGAGCGGCCACAATCCAGTGTAATTCGCTGCTCACCAGCAGCCGCAATTTTTACCGGTGATGGTGGTAGCTCTCGAGCAATTTCGGTCAGCTTTTTTGCTGGAATTGTAATAGCACCAGCTGCTTCCACATCAGCAACGATCTCAGTGCTTACTGCAATATCCAGATCAGTACCAGAAAGCCGGATCCCTTTATCAGTGGTTTCCACCAGGATATTTGCAAGTACAGGAAGCGTGGTCTTTGCCGGAATGCTTGCCCCAACAGCTGCCAGCCCTTCCTGAAGCTTTTCCCGTGAAATCGTAAATCGCATCACCGCTCCTGTGTGCCGAATGTGTGCAAACGGGGGTGGCTTCTGTTCTACTCTATATAGAAGAAGAAACTAGTAGCAGACGTAGAGCCTGTTGAAATGTAGACAGTTCTTTTAACCCACGTAGTGGTAATTACTTACCAGTATTCTACCCATGTTAGCATCATGGTTACAGATTGAATTAATCAAGTGTTTACAGTCTTTGACTGACCGTGGTTTGCTTTTTATGTGGGTAGAGGGTGAGAAATGTTGATTATGTCGCATTTCTCAGCTTGTAAGACCTTCGAGTACTACACGTAATTTTCCAATTCTCTGTGCGAAGCTTGGCTCTTCTTTCATCGTAGTGATGACTCGATCAAGACTGTGAATCACGGTAGAATGATCGCGACCGCCAAATGCAGCTCCAATCTCAACAAGCTGCATACTCAGAAGTTCTCGCATAAAGTACATGGCAACCTGGCGAGGCGCAGTAAGTGCCTTCGTTCGTGTTTTTGAACGAAGACCTTCTGCGGTCACATTCCACTCTTTTGCAATTATTGACTGTATTGTATCGGTACTCAATACGGTATTTGTGCCCGTAGAGAGATCATTTGAACGCAGCTTGTCTCGGAGTGCTTCACGGGCAACGTCTACAGTGATCTCGCGATGCTTCAATGATGCGTATGCGAGCAATTTAATAATTGACCCCTCAAGTTCTCTGACACTTGAACGGACATGCTCAGCGATAAATCGAATGACGTCTTCTGGGATTGTCATCTCCAGATGATCGAGCAACGCCTTGTTCCGTAGAATTGCAATACGGTGCTCAAAGTCTGGCAATTCAATATCAGCTACCATCCCCCACTGAAAACGGCTCACTAATCGTGCTTCGAGGCCTGGAATTTCGGACGGTGGGCGATCACTTGTTAGAACAATTTGTCGGCCGGCTTCATATAAAGCATTGAAGGTGTGGAAAAACTCTTCCTGTGTTGCTTCTTTGCCCTTCAGGAACTGGACATCATCCACGAGAAGTAAATCTGTTTCCCGATAGCGACGACGAAATTCCTGTGTAGTTCGATTCTGGATTGAACCAATCATTTCATTGGTAAATTGCTCTGTTCCAATAAAAGTGATACGTGTGTCTGGTTTCTGCGCAAAGACCTCGTGTGCAACTGCTTGCATTAAATGTGTCTTTCCCAATCCAGTATCACCATATAGGAAAAGTGGGTTATACACTCTTCCTGGAGCCTGAGATACTGCATGAGCTGCTGCGGCCGCCAACTCATTTGATTTCCCGATAACGAAATGATCAAATGTATAGCGTTCACTTAGTAGTGCGTTGATTCCGCCATGTTTATGGCGCTGTGATGGCGCCAAAACAACAGGCGGCGGTGCAACAAAGAGATCCATCTGATTGCGTGTCTTGCGCTCCTCATGAACTCGGAATACCACCGAAAGTGGGTATCCCAAAGCAATTGGCGCTAGGCTAGTCAATAAAGCGGCATGTTTTGACTCATTCCAATCGGCAGCAAACTGATCGGGTGAGCCGACAATGATCGAATTTCCCTCAAGAGACAAAGGCTCGGTTGGCTCAAGCCAAGTCCGAAACGTTTGTTCAGGAAGCTCATGGCGCGCGCGATCGAGAATTCGCGTCCAGACTTCAGCCGCCGAGAGCGTCATTTTGCGATGTGGAAAACTTGAGTTAGGTGGGGGAGCGAAGCTATTTCCTGATTGTGGAAAAAGCAAATTGGCCAGTGGTGCCCTGAGCGAGGGGAAGGAATTGCTAGTTTCAACCCTCCAAGGCTGAAGACAGAAGCGCCTCTGTGGGCGCTTTATCCGACTTGATCTATCTCACTGTGTTGGTTAGGTTTACCAGTCTATACCTGTACCTGCCTAGACCGCACCTGGAGTAGTGTTAAATGGGAAAGCCAACCTATCGCCCTCGTAACACACGACGGCTCAAGACGCACGGTTTTCGTGCACGCATGGAAACGAAGTGGGGCCGCGCAACGCTTGCTCGGCGCCGGAAAAAGGGACGCAAGCAGCTGACAGTTCGCATTCCAGATAAGTATTCTGGAGCGTAAAACGCCCAAGGCATTGTTCGGTTTTCCGCGTCGAGCACGTATTACGCGGGGTGCGGAATTGCAACGCGTCGCGCGAGAGGGGAAGCGTATTCGGACCGAGCATCTCGAGGTCCGTGCGGCTTCCCCTCTTGCGCATACACAGGAAGGAAATGGGGAAGTCGCTGCATCTATGCGTGTCGGCCTTGTAATTCCTCGGTTTAAACATTCTGCGGTCGCACGAAATCAGTTAAAGAGACGTCTCCGAGAGCTAGCACGTACCCAGCTACTGCCATTGGCCATATTAGCGGATGTAGTTATCCGCATCCGACCAGAAGCCTACGGCGCATCCTTCGAAGATTTGTGCAAAGATATTGCTCGAGCGCAGGATCAACTTGTTCGGTTGTACAGCACTACCCATCCGCCGGGGAATCCAAGAGACACGGGCAGTGCAGATAGCATGATATGAAGACTCTGTTTGTGTTGATTGTGCGAGGCTATCAAGTGTCGCTGGGGCATCTGTTACCAGCAGCGTGCCGTTATTATCCAAGTTGTTCTGTCTATGCCATTGAGGCTTTGGAACGTCATGGAGCATGGCATGGTGGCTGGCTTGCACTACGCCGCATTGGGCGGTGTCACCCATTCCGTCCCGGCGGATACGATCCGGTACCTTGACGTAGCCGCGCGCGCGTCAGGCCCCCTCCTATGAATAAGCGTTTCTTTCTTGCCCTGATACTGACGGCAATCGTCATTGTTGCTACACCTCTACTCTTCCCGAGCGTCAAGCGCACATCGACACAACCGGGATTGGTTGACAGCACTCACCAGGCAACCAGTTCGACAAAGCCCGATACAACGACACAAGCTGTCGCGGCTGTACCGGCAAGCGTTGAAAAAACCAATAGTAGCGATACGCAACTAAAAAACACCGTAGCAGCGGCCGAGACCACTACAGTGCGTACGGCCCATGCTGATTACGGCTTTACTTCGCGAGGAGGAGCAGCGATTTCCGTTGTTCTGGATAGTTATCCATCCTTGCGGCCCGATACGCGTGGGCAAAAAGCGCAGCTCGTTGAACGAAATAGCAGGTTTGCGCAGTACAAACTCGCGATGGGTTCCGACACCATTGCGCTGGACACGATAAGCCTGCGTACTGCGACAGTGTCCAACGACAAGTCGCCCTCCGTCACGTTCAATGGTGATGTAGCAGGGCATGCATTTCGTCTCGCGTATGCTTTTGCGCCTAACGCGGGTGACGAATATCTCATGTATGTCTCAGCTCAGCTTTCCGGGGCTCCTCCGGGAAGCGCGCTGTTAATCCAGTTGCCGCGCACGCTGCATTCGAACGAGGCCGATACACTCGATGATGTGAATCATCTTGCGGTCAGCTATCGTCCATCGCGTGGTGACGTGAAAAGTGTGGCGTTCTCGAAGTTGGACTCTACGGAAGTTCGAGTGGAAGCTGGTCCACTGAATTGGATTGCGACACGAGATAAATACTTCCTCGCAGTCTTTCGAGCGACGAAGACCCCCTTCTCGCAAATACGCCTGCAGGGAGAGCCAAGAAAGGGGAAGCTTGCACCGAACGTGAAGGCGAGCATAGCTCTACCGCTCGCAGCAGATGGAACGGCCGCATTCGAGATCTATGCAGGACCGCAGAACTTCGAGCGACTACAGCGTTTGGGCGGTGATTTGGATCAAGTGAATCCATATGCCGGTTGGCTACACGGCGTCGTTCAGCCGTTCGCGACGATTGTCATGAAGGCTCTCCTCTGGATGAAGCGAACGACGCAACTGAACTATGGATGGGTTCTCGTTCTATTCGGCGTAATCATCAGACTTGTTCTCTGGCCGCTGAACCAAGGTGCCATGCGAACAAGCATGAAAATGCAGCGTCTACAGCCTGAGCTGCAGGCACTTCAGAAGAAGTACACGGATGATCCCAAGAAACAGCAGGAAGCGATCATGAAAGTGTACAAGGAACACGGGATGAGTCCGCTGAGTCCGCTCATGGGCTGTTTGCCAATGCTGCTCCCCATGCCTGTACTTTTTGCGCTGTACTACGTCTTCCAGAACACGATTGAATTCCGGGGTGTGCCATTTCTGTGGCTTCCGGATATTTCACTTCGTGATCCGTACTATGTCACGCCGCTCCTGATGGGCGTTTCGATGTTCGTGATGTCGTGGATCGGCATGCGGAATTCGCCACCAAATCCGCAGGCCAAAATGATGAGTTACATGATGCCCGTTATGCTCACGGTGCTATTCCTGAACTTTGCCTCCGGTCTCAACCTCTACTACGCTGTGCAGAATATTGCCGCTTTACCCCAGCAATGGCTGCTCGCACGAGAACGAGGAAAGCCGTCAGCGGCACCTGGAATGGCAACCGCACAACGACAACGCACGTAGTGCCGGAGTTCATAAGGAGAGTACCTCGGGGCGTGCTACGGATTCTCGTGGCGCGCCCCCTGCTTCATGAGCCAGTGTGAAGATCACATATATCGGTCACGCGACGCTGCTTGTCGAAATAGGAGGTATTCGGATCCTCACCGATCCGAATTTTGAATCGTCACTTGGCCGATTCCTTCCTCGCGTCAGTGCTCCAGGAATTTCACTGGATGCTCTGCCAATACTGGATGCGCTGCTACTGACGCATGCACATGCTGATCATCTGTCGTTCAAATCACTCGACAGGTTACCGCAGGCTATTCCCCTCTACGCACCTGGTGTCATAGCCAAGTGGCTGAGAGGAAAGGGATATCACAACGCTGTGTCAGTCGACCCAGGGGAGGGTATATCGTTTCCAGGCGGTATGCTGCGAATCCACGCCAGCCGAGCTACGCACCAAGGAAGCCGATATGGATTCGACCGGTGGCGTAGCGCCGCAAACATGTACTTGATCGAGAACGACGTGGAGAGTGTCTTCTTTGCTGGTGACACAGCACTAACCGAGACAACGCATTCGTTGGTTGAAGAGATTCTTTGGAAAGACAATCGTAGGCTCGATGTCGCTCTTCTGCCAATTGGATATGCTCCGCCGTGGAAGCCTGGATTTCGCCGGGGGCACCTCACTGGAGAAGATGCGCTGACACTCTTCGAGGTGCTTCGCGCACGTACGATGGTTCCATATCACTGGGGCACATTCCGCCATGTGACCGCCACCGCTCACGACGCGATCAACCGACTGCGGACGAAACTTGAAGCATATGCTGGTCGCGAGCACGTAAACATCGTGGAGCCCGGTGAAACGCTCATTGTCGAGAAGGAGAAGATCTGGAATGCCCGCGTGAGATGACCGGGACGCTCGATAGTTCGACGACTGGCGACAGTAGAACAATCGCCGCGATTGCTACACCCTACGGCCGAGCCGCGCTTGCGACAGTTCGAATCAGCGGCTCGAGAGTGAGGGAGATTACGGAACGTCTGCTCGATCCGTCTCCCCTGTCTCCGCGTCATGCAACGTTGTGCGAGATACGTGGCCTTGACGGAAGAAAAATCGACGACGTTGTCGCGACATTCTACTCTGCCCCCAAATCTTATACGGGCGAAGATCTTCTCGAAATAAGCACGCACGGTGGACTTGTTGTACCGACAACAGTGCTCGCAGCCGTCATTGAAGCCGGCGCGCGTGAGGCGGAGCCAGGAGAGTTCACGCGGCGAGCGGTGTTGAACGGAAAGCTCGATCTGCTACAGGCAGAAGCGATCGCAGATCTCATTGATGCTCGAAGTTCGGCGGCTCATCAGCTCGCGCTTCGCCAGCTCGACGGTGGCTTGTCGCTGCGGATCGCAGCGCTACGCGAGCAGCTCTTAAGCCTGGAAGCACTGCTTGCATATGACATCGACTTTCCGGAGGAAGACGATGGTCCCGTTCCACACGAACGGATCATTCATGCCGCTGAAGAGCTGGAACATGCACTGAGCGCGCTACTCGCCACGAGTGAGCAGGGAACGCTCGTCCACGCAGGGGCACTGGTCGTGCTTGCTGGTGCTCCAAACGTCGGAAAGTCTTCGCTGTTCAATGCTCTTCTTGGCGAAGCCCGAGCAATTGTCACCGAGGTTCCAGGCACGACACGCGATGCCATTGAAGCGGTTCTGGACCTACCGGGCTGGCCGCTGCGCCTCGTTGATACAGCAGGGCTGCGAGACGCAACAGACAAGGTAGAGCAGTTGGGAATCGAGGCATCTACACGCTATCTCGCACGTGCGGCCGTGGTGCTCGCATGCGTTGATTCGAAGGAAACAGCAGATGCAGTCGCCGAGCTTCAGAAGAAGACACAAGGCGTTGTGATCACCGTGTTGACGAAGGCCGATTTGGTGTCACAAAGCGAACAAATACCTGCTGATGTTGCCGTCAGCGCGCACACCGGCGAAGGGCTCGCTCTGCTCCTGAGTATCATCGAGACAAAGCTCGTGAACGATCGAGGCATACCGATGCTTGATGCACCGGTGCTGACACGTGCCCGTCACCGTGCAGCTGTAAGTCATGCCAGTGCGGAAGTTGGACATTTCCTGCAAGCGTGGCGTGACGAGATGCTTCCCGCTTCCGTTGCGGCAATACACGTACGTGCAGCAGCAGACGCGCTCAGCGAGATGATTGGTGCGGTGTACGTCGACGACGTGCTCGATGTCGTCTTCCGCAGCTTCTGCGTAGGGAAGTAGCAGGAATTCGCGCGGGTCAGGCTGTTGCAGCCGAGTCGCGCGCAAGCTGGGCCAGTTCGTCAGAGGCAGCACGAACAGCCCACGCCATTCCTCGTTCGGCGATCGCGGCCTCGACCATGCGTGCGCCGAGGAAGTAACCGCTACGCTCGGGCAGCACATATCGATCGACCGTGCGTGCTTCGTCGCTCATTCCACCGGAGAGATAGCGCAACCGAAGGCCTAGGCCTGCGCGATCGAGGTCCTCTGTTACGGCGCGCGCGATGACAGCTTCAAGCTCACGGACGCGTGCATATTGCCGTCGCCCGAAACCGAAATACTCCCACGCAGCATGTCCAGGGCTGATCATCTGCGATACATGCACGGCGAGCCCTTCGTTCATGAGGAGCTCACGCAGCGGTGCCTCACGTCCTGTGTCCCAGTACGAGTAGTAGCCCTGTGCGGCTTCTACAAGTCGGCGCATTTCGCTTCGACTGGACGGCGACGTGTACCGGATTGCGTGAGCGAATTCATGTGCGAGCCAGAGCGGCAAGAGCTCCGGATCCAGACCCAAGCCCTGTGTGTCAGGATTGGCGACCGACGTGAAGTGCTCGAGACAGACAAAGGCGATTCCTCGTCCATCAACGACCAACTCACCGGCGTTGGCCGCGCCGACACCGACCATCAGGACGACGTCGACGTCGACATCCTGCTCGAGCAGTGTTGCACAACGCTCTTCGGTCGCGCGTGCGAGCGCCACGATGTCCGTACGCTCGAGCATCTCGAGCAGATCTGCGCGATCAGCAAGCGCGGTTGCGCGCACCACGTCGCCGAAATGAGGCCCGTCGGGATCTACGACGTAGTTCTGCCAGTAGGGCTCAAGAATTCTGCGGTGGGCTTGGAAGTAGCGCTGATAAGCGGCGACACGATCGGTGCTATTGAGTACAGCAAAAAAATCTGGCAGCAGGTTGATCAGCATTCGACCTGGAAGCGACCTGCGGGGGGCAGCGCGAAGCCCGTCACACGTACGGGTGCGCCGAGAGCGGGCGCGTTGGACGCGGAATGATAGCGGCGACCTTGAGGTCGAACAAGAGACGAGATCGCGATGATCGACATGCACGTGCGAAGTGCATGGATGTCGAGGGGCGTAGCCCGCTTCATTGCCTCTGCATGCCGCAAGACGAAGAAGGAAGATCGGACTGGCACGCTTCTTTCCCTGACGTATGGCGTGAAGTAGGTCCGAAGAGCAGGAGAGGACAATGACGACGCTTCAGCAGATAGAATTGCGCTGTCCCATCTGTGACACGCGATTCAAGTCGCAACAAGTAATTTCGACGAATTCATTCGGCGGAAAGCGCACCGACTTTCACGAGCGTGCTGCGGGTACACAGCCGTTGCCATTTCTGATCCATATGTGCAACCGGTGTGGCTACTCTGGTGCGGAGCGCGACTTCACGGAAGAGACCGACGTTACGCCGGTGTTGCGTGAGCACGTGTGGAACGAACTGGCACCTCAACTCTCCACCGTCGCGGTGCTGGGATCAGAGAAATACGAAGCGGCTGCCAAAGTCGCCGAGTGGCAGGCGTTGGACGCTCGTCATGTCGCCGACTTGCTGCTCCGCGCTGCCTGGTGCTGCGTCGACGAAAACGACACGGAAGCGGAGCGGTTTTATCGACGGAAAGCGGCGTGGAAATTCGAAGAAGCTCTGTCGACCTTCGATGGCGTTGCACGGGAGGAGCGTGCAGTGCTCACCTATCTGGTGGGCGAGCTCTGGCGCCGAGCCGGCGATGCGCGTCAGGCAACCGACTGGTTCAATCGTGTCGCGATCGAGATCAGCGACATGAGCACGCAGCAATGGGTCATCGATGCTGCGCGACAGCAGCGCGACTGTCCGAGGGAATGGTTCGGCTGAGCGACACGAGTCATTCCCAAACCATCTGGAATAGCGGGAGCCTTGGACATCGAGGCTCTCTTTGCAGTTCAGGTACTCGGTGTCACCGTGTACCGAAGAGACGATCGCCGGCGTCGCCCAAACCCGGAAGAATGTATCCCTGATCGTTCAGCTCGCGATCGAGCGCGGCGCAATATACGATCACATCGGGGTGCGCCTCGGCGAGTCGACGCACGCCTTCCGGCGCAGCGACGAGACAGAGGAAACGAATTCGTGTTGCACCGGCACGCTTGAGGGAGGCGACTGCGGCCGCTGCACTGCCGCCTGTTGCAAGCATGGGGTCGAGCAAGAAGAAATCGCGCTCCGCAGCGTCGCCGGGCACCTTGAAGTAGTAGTCCACCGGCTCGAGCGTGTCGTGATCGCGATACAGACCAATGTGCCCGACGCGAGCGGCGGGAACGAGTCGCGCGACGCCTTCGACCATTCCGAGTCCAGCACGGAGAATGGGTACCAACGTCAGCTTTTTCCCGCTCACGCGCTTGCCAGTGGTTCGCTCCAGGGGTGTTTCAACGGGCGCACTCTCGAGCGTCAGCTCGCTCGTAGCCTCGTAGGCGATGAACGTCGCAATCTCATCAACGAGTTCCTTGAAGATCTTCGTCGGTGTTGCGCGGTCCCGTAGGAGGGACAGCTTGTGCTGCACAAGCGGGTGTGAAACGAGGCGTAGCGTCGGAAACGCAGGGGTGGTGTCCATGTGCCGGAAGCTACTAACTTCGCGCGCATGAAAGAATACCAGGCGGTGTTGCTCCGGCTGTCGCGCCATGCGCGCGATGATGAAGATGCATTGACGGACCTGCTGAACGAACGAAGCCGCAGCGGATGGCGGCCGGCGATGATGTCGCAGGACGAGCACCGGCTCACGATCGTCTTCGAGCGGCCCAGCGATGGTGAATCGATATGAAGATCACGTTTGCGGGTGCAGCGCGGGAAGTCACTGGATCATGTCATATCCTCGAGATAGGCGGCCGTACAGTCCTTCTCGATTGCGGGATGTTCCAAGGCCGGCGCTCCGAAACGCGCGCGAAGAACGCCGCGCTTCCAATTGATGTCAGTGCGATCGACGCGGTGGTTCTCTCTCATGCCCACATCGATCACGCCGGCCGGCTTCCATTGCTCACCCGACATGGATACCGCAAGCCAATCTTCTGCACTGCCGCAACGCGCGATCTTGCGGCGGTGATGCTTGCCGACTCCGCGCACATTCAGGAAAAAGACGCCGAGTTTCTGGCGCGTCGTCAGAAAGAAGCGGTCGAGCCATTGTACGGCATGCGCGACGCTACGATCGCGGTAGAGCGTATGGTGGGCTTGCCGTACGACACATCGTTCGATGTCGTGCCTGGAGTTCGCGCGACCTTTTACGACGCTGGCCACATTCTCGGCTCTTCGTCGATCGCGCTGGACTGCGTCGAGGGCGGCACACGAAAGCGAATTGTCTTTTCGGGGGATATCGGCCGCTCGGGACTCCCAATCATTCGCGATCCAAAGCCGCCGACGGGTGGGGCAGACGTCGTGCTTCTCGAATCGACATATGGCAACCGAGATCACCCGTCGGTTGAAGGCGCGCGCGATATGCTCGCGAAGGTGGTCACCGAAACAGCCGCGCGGGGTGGAAAGATTCTCATTCCTGCATTCGCTGTTGGACGGACTCAGGAGATCGTCTACGATCTCCACATTCTTCACCGCGAAGGAAAGATCCCGGAAATCCCGATCTACATCGATAGCCCGCTTGCAATCGATGCGACGACTGTGTTCGCGATGCATCCGGAAATATTCGATCGCTCGGAGGACCTCATCCAGAAGGTGCAGGACCTGTTTCACTTCCCGCTCGTGCGATACACACGTGATGCAAGCGAATCAAAGGCGCTGAATACGCAGCACGGGCCAATGATCATCATTGCCGCATCGGGCATGTGCGAGGCCGGACGCATCGTTCATCACCTCGCGCATAACGCGAGCGACCCAAGAACGACCATTCTCATCGTGGGCTTCCAGGCCGAGCATACGCTTGGTCGACGGATAGTTGACCGTGCGCCGGTGATTCGCGTGTTCGGCGACGAGGTACCACTTCGAGCCCGTGTGGAGGTCATCAACGGCTACTCCGCACATGGCGATCGCACCGAGCTGCAACAGTGGCTTGACAGGGTAAGGGATGGTCGGCAAGGCGACACTCCGCCCGTATATCTCGTGCACGGTGAGGCCGCGGCACAGGATGCGTTCGCCGAGCAGCTTCGGCGTGCCGGCTATCCATCCGTGAGCGCACCGGAGTGGCACCAGAGCATCACCGTATGACTGAGCGAGACGTGCGGGCGGGACCAATCGGGGATGCACGATCGCGCATCGTCCGAGCCGGCATTCGTTGTGTTGTGCGCGACGGCATTGCCGGCGCGAGCATGGCGGCAATCGCCAACGAGGCGGACGTCAGCAAAGCGCTTCTACATTATCATTTCGCGGATAGGGCGCGATTGCTCGCGGAGATGGTCACGCTGCTCGGACGCCGCCTGATCACGCGCGAGCAGAATGCGCTCGAACGAGACGAGGCTGGCGCGCCCGTAGACGCGATGTGGCAATCGGTGAGTGCGGAGCTCAACCGTGGAGAGCTTCGCGCACTTCTAACGTTGGGAACGTTGCACGACCGCGCAGTGCGTGATGCAGTTGAAGAAGTAAACTCGGCACGGCGCACGTCAGCGATGGGTACGGTGGAGCAGATGTTCGTGCGCCTGGGGCTGACTCCTCGCGTTGCGATAACGCTGATCGCCGATGCAGGTGTCGCATTTGTGGATGGGTTGGCGCTGGACAGCGAGTCAGGCCGCGATTCGCGCATCAGCTTCGACGTATTCTGGCTTGCGATGTTGAGCCTCGGCGACTGACAACGGCCTCCGATCGGCCTCCGCCGTACGACCTCAGCGACTAGCTTACAATCGATGCCTCATCGTCGTCCGTCCTGGGCACGTCTCACGCTGGCGCTGCTGGGCGTCGCTCTGCTTGGGTGGATGGCATCGCTCGCGGCTGTACTTCACTGGGAGCGCTACGATCAGAGCCGACCGGCTGGTGCGATCGTCGTACTTGGTGCAGCGCAGTATGTCGGCCATCCGTCGCCGGTGCTTCGCGCCAGACTGGACCATGCAATCAGTCTCTGGAATCGTCATCTCGCGCCCGTTCTGATAATGACGGGAGGCAGGGGCACGGGCGATACGACAAGCGAGGCGGCGGTCAGCCAGCGCTATGCGACGCAACGCGGTGTACCAGTATCGGCCATCCTTCTTGAAACAGAAGGGCGGACTACCAGTCAATCAATGGCCGGGGTTGCTGCGCTGATGGGCAGTCAGAACCGACGTGACGTCCTTCTCGTCAGCGACCCCTTTCACATGCTCCGCCTCGTCATCCTTGCGCGGCGTCATGGCCTCGAGCCGTTCGCCTCGCCCACGCCGACCAGTCCAATCGCTGCCAGTCCGGTCGAGCGCTGGAAGTACGCATTGAGTGAATCCGTCAAAGCACCCCTCGCCTTCATCTTCGAGAGGAACAGTCAGTGACGCCACGTAATTTCGTAGCATATTGCGCATTAATCGCCGCCGTGATGCATGCGGAGATCGTTCGGGCGCAGAGTATCCCGAAGATTCCCTATGAAAAGACGACGCTCGCCAACGGTCTCGAGGTCATCCTCCACGAGGATCACTCGACCCCGATTGTCGTCGTCAACACCTGGTACAAGGTTGGTTCCGGTGACGAGAAGCCAGGCCGCACCGGCTTCGCGCATTTGTTCGAGCACATCATGTTCATGGGCTCGCAGAATGTACCCGTTGGCCAGTTTGATAAATGGCTCGAAGCTGCTGGCGCTATCAACAACGGCTCAACGACCGAAGATCGCACGAACTACTACGAGTCGATGCCATCGAACGCACTGCCGCTGGCGCTCTGGCTCGACGCTGACCGGATGGGGAATTTGCTTCCGGCACTGGACCTGAAGAAGGTCGATCTGCAGCGCGACGTCGTGAAGAACGAGCGACGCCAGCGGGTAGACAACGTGCCGTACGGTAAATGGAACGAGACGGTGATCGACGCTCTGTTTCCAGCGAACCATCCATATCACTGGCCCGTCATCGGGTCGATGACGGATTTGAGCGCGGCTTCGCTCGACGATGTGAAGCAGTTCTTTCGCACGTACTACGCACCGAACAACGCCACCATGATCATCTCCGGTGACTTCAACCGCGACTCGGCGCTGGTATGGGTGAATCGATATTTCGGTGCGATTCCGCGTGGTCCACAACTGCCGCCGCGTCCGGTGGTGCAGGCGTTCAGTGTACCGCGTGACACCTTTCTCGTTCTCGAGGATCGCGTGACCCTGCCGCGCCTCTATGAGACATGGCACACCGGAAAGATCTACAGCACTGATGACGCGCCGATCGACGTGCTCGCCGATGTTCTTGCTGGCGACAAGAATTCGCGTCTCTACAAGCGTCTGGTGTTCGACCTGCAGGTCGCTCAGGACGTGACTGCTTTCAACAACAGTACGAAGCTCGATGGCTACTTCAATATCTGGGTGACACCCAAGCCAGGTCAGACGCCGGCGCGGATGGCCGACCTTGTCACCGAGGAAATCAACAAAGTGGCGAAGGACGGCATCTCGCCCCGTGAGCTTGCGCGAGCGCTCAACAAGCGCCGAGCTGCGTTTCTCGACCGAATGGCGTCAGTGCTGGGCAAGTCAGACAGGCTCGCGGAATACAACTACTTCGCTGGAAATCCTGACTACTCGCAGGAAGACGGCGCACGATATGATCGCGTGACGACCGCCGACGTTCAACGCGTGGCGGCGCAATACCTCACCAAACCGAAAGTCGTTCTCACCATCGTGCCGCAGGGCAAGAAGGAGCTCATGGTCTCGGGAGGAGCCAAGTAATGCGCCGCACTCTTAGACGCACCATCGCGCTGGTCGGCGCCGCAACGACCGCCGCATGTGGAACGCCGGTTGTCACCACGGCCAATCCGGTCGTTGTCGCAAAGCCTGAGGCGGCGATGGATCTCACCAAGCCACCGACGCTGGGTGCGCCGCCGACTCTTTCCGTGCCGCCAATCGTCACGCGACAACTGGCGAATGGGCTCAAGATCATCGTCGTCGAACAGCATGAGCTGCCACTCGCCGATATGCTGTTGCAAGTGCGGACCGGTGGCGAAGCCGATCCCGCTGGAAAGCCTGGCGTAGCGGGTCTCACGTCGAGCATGCTGATGGAGGGAACAACCTCGCGGTCCGCGCTGCAACTCGATGATCAGCAGGCGTATCTCGGTGTCACCGTCAACGCGGGCAGTGGTTGGGAACAGTCAACAGTGTCGCTCCACACGCCGACCGCACAGCTCGACAGCTCGATGACGCTGTTGGCCGACATTGCGCTGCATCCGGCATTCGCAACAGCAGATCTCGATCGGGTGCGCAAAGTGCGACTCACCGCACTGCAGCAGCAGCGTGATCGCGGACCGAGTATCGCCGATCGTGCATTTGCTGCCGCACTCTACGGAAGCGACAATCCGTACGGACGTCCCCTTGCCGGAACAGAGATTTCGCTTGCTGCAATCACGCGCGACGATCTCGTCAAATTCTACAGCAGCTTCTTTCGTCCGAACAATGCGACGTTGCTCGTGGTTGGCGACGTAAAGCCGGACGACATCGAGCGCCGGGCGCAGGCGTTGTTTGGAACGTGGCAGCGTGGAGATGTGACTCCCGTCGTCGTCGCAAGCGCGCCCAGCGCGAGCGCAACGACCGTGGTGATCGTCGACAAGCCGGGTGCAGCGCAGTCGTCGTTTCGTGTCGGTGGAATTGGCGCACCGCGCTCCACGAAAGACTTTTTCGCGTTGCAGGTGATGAACACCTTGCTCGGCGGTTCGTTCGGCAGTCGGCTGAATCAGAACCTGCGCGAAAAGCATGGCTACACGTACGGTGCGAACTCGGGCTTATCCTATCGTCGCTCTGCCGGTCCGTTCATGGCGGGTGCGGAAGTCGTAACGGCGAAAACGGACTCAGCGCTGATAGAGTTCGTAAGGGAACTCAAGACTATTCGCGACACGGTGCCACGTGACGAGCTCGAGCGAACCAAGCGCTTCCTGCAGCTTGGGCTACCACAAGGCTTCGAGACGACGCGTGGTATCGCCGGACAGCTATTGCCGCTGGTGACCTATGACATTCCGCTCGACTTCTACAACACCGCAGTCCAGCGGATCGGCGCTGTGACACAGGCCGATATCCAGCGTGTTGCGCAGCAGTACATCGATCCGAGCAAGTTGATCGTCGTGATCGTCGGCGACAGAAAGGTCATCGAGCCTGGTCTCCGCGCACTCAACCCAGGGAATATCATTATTCGCGAGGCACGTGACGTGCTCGGCGCACCACCGACCCCGTAGTCGATACAATCCGGAAGGAACGGGGGTGTCGGCCTATCGCTGACACCCCCGTTTCATACTGAACGCGAATATCGGCTGCTACAATTCCTCTTCTCAGAGTACAATTTGTAGTAATGCACATTCCGATCGAAACATACCAGCTGCCAAATGGGCTGACCGTGGTTCTGTCAGAGGACCACACCGCCCCTATCGTCGCCGTCAATCTCTGGTATCACGTCGGCTCCGCGAACGAACGTGAAGGACGTACTGGTTTCGCGCATTTGTTCGAACACATGCTCTTTCAAGGCTCTGCGAACGTGGGCCTGAATGAACATTTCGAGCTCATTCAACGAGCTGGTGGTACGCTCAACGGATCGACGTGGCTCGACCGCACGAACTACTACGAGACCGTGCCGTCCAACCAGCTCGAGCTGACGATCTGGCTCGAGGCGAACCGAATGGGCTATCTGTTGCCAGCCATGACGCAGCAGAAGCTCGATACGCAGCGCGATGTCGTACAGAACGAACGACGCTGGTCGATGGACAATCAGCCGTACGGCACGTGGTGGGAGCGGATGCCCGCGATCGCCTTTCCTCCAGAGCACCCGTTCCATCATTCACTGATTGGATCGATGGCGGATCTGGATGCAGCGAGTCTGGACGACATCGCGACTTTCTTCTCGACGTACTACACGCCGGACAACGCAGTGCTCTCGATCGCCGGTGACTTCGATGCAGTCGAAGCGCGCGAGATGATCGAACGACACTTCGGCGGCATTCCGCGCGGCAAGGGAAAGCCTCCTCTTCCCGACATGAATGTGCCTCCGACATTTGGTGCGGCGCTACGTGAAGTCGTCTTCGACGATGTGATGCTGCCGCGCCAGTTCATCGCGTTTCGCTCGCCGGTGTTTGGCAGCGATGAGTACTACACGGCAAGCGTAACGGGAGCGATTCTCGGTTTGAAAAAAGGAAGCCGACTGCACCGCGCACTCGTTCGCGAGCAACAGGTTGCAGCCGAGGCGACGGCGTTCACGTATGATCTGGCGAAGGGAAGCGATCTGCTCGTCGTCGATGTCACGGCGCGGCCAGAGATCTCGCACGATGCACTGGAGTATGCCGTGCATGCGGAGATCGATCGATTGGTCGACGATGGCGTAACGGAAGACGAAGTCGCGCGTGCTGTCGCTCTCATCGAGACAGATATGGTCGCCGCGCTTCAATCAGCGGGCGATCGTGCCGACCGGCTGTCGATGTTCGCGACATACTTCGGCGACCCTCGGATCGTGAATGTGCAGACGGAACGCTACCGTGCCGTGACATCTGAAAAGGTGAATGCATTCGCGCGCGCGCGGCTGATCCGGCACAATCGCGCGACGCTTCTCTACGTTCCGCGCGAGACAGCTGACGTACCACCGCAGGATGATCTCGCGATGGCGGAAGCTCCATGAGCGAGACGCTGACTGCGACGTCGACGAGTGCGCCAACGACCAAGCCTGCTCCGGCGGCGCCACGCGACTATCACTTTCCGCACTTCGAGCGACGCTCGCTGCCAAACGGCGTGCAACTCGTCGTGGCGCCAGTTCCAAAGCTGCCGCTCGTTACAGTGTTGGCGATTGTCGAAGCAGGAGCATCCGTCGAGCCTGATACACAGCGCGGCGTTGCTGCGCTGACCGCGCGACTGCTGCTCGAGGGAGCCGCGGGCATGGATGGCGTGGCGCTCGCAGAACGCTTCGAAGGAATCGGTGCGTCAGTAGAGGCACATGCGGACTGGGACGTAACGTCCGTGTCGCTCACAGCGTTGACCGACAGACTCCCGGAAGCACTCGGCCTCGTTCGCGATTTGCTTCGTTCGCCGACGTTCCCCGAGCGCGAAGTACAGCGGCTCAAGGAGGAACGTCTTGCCGATCTCTTGCAGCAGCTTGCCGAACCGCGCGGCCTGGCCGATGAGCAATTCGTGCACGCCGTGTATGCGGCAACGGCGCGCTATGCCGCGCCAGAGGAGGGCGATGCCGCGAGCGTACGCGCACTCACGCGGAATGACGTGCAACAGTTCTACTCGGCGCGCTATCAGCCGGGAGGAATCACACTCGTCTTTGCCGGCGATGTAACGATGCAGACGGCCGCCGCGCTCGCCGAGCAATTGCTCGGTGATTGGACAGGCGCGCGTCCGGCTGCCGCACCGAGCGGCGTCGACGCAACTCAGCCGGGCAAGCTGGTGCGCGTGGTGTCCAAAGCGGATGCACCGCAGTCGGAGCTACGCGTCGGACATGTTGGCCTGCCGCGCAACACGCCCGACTACTTCGACGCGATGGTCATGAACGCCGTTCTTGGCGGGCTCTTTTCATCGCGCATCAATCTCAATCTGCGCGAAGTCCACGGTTACACATACGGAGCATCGTCAGAATTCGAGTGGCGGCGTGGTGCGGGCCCGTTCGTCGTGCACACAGCGGTGAAGAGCGATGTGACTGCTGCGGCGGTGCAGGAGATTCTCACCGAGATGGAGCGCATTCGAACTACGGCCATTGGCGAGGATGAGCTCACACTCGCGACCAGTTATCTCGATGGTGTCTTTCCAATTCGTTACGAGACGACAGCTGCAATTGCCAGCGCGCTCGCGAACATGGTAATCCATGGTCTACCCGACAATTACTACGATGAGTACAGGGCACGCGTGAGAGCTGTGACAACGGAGGGCGTGCTCGAAGCGGCGCGTCGCCGTCTCCACCCCGATCAACTGCGCATTGTCGTGGTCGGCGATCCGGTGGTAGTTGCCGCAGCGATCGAGGCAGTTACGGGCCTGACACCGGAGATCGTAACGGGCGAAGGCGAGGCCGCCGAATGACGCCATCCAAGAAGGCGTTGCCGAAGAAGAAGGAAGGAGCACCTGTCGTCACAGCTGCAGAATTGCGCGCGAGAAAAAAGGGCGCGAAGCCCGAAGCGCAGCTCGACAGCAGGGAGCTGCACAAAGGCAAGATTTTCACACTCAATCGCGATACAGTTCGCTTTCCGGACGGAACGACAGCGGAGATGGACATCTGTCGGCACCCAGGTGCATCGGCGGTTGTTCCCTTTCTGAGCAATCCGGAAGCCGATGAGCCGCAGATTCTCATGCTGCGGCAGTATCGCTACGCCGCGGGAGGCTACCTCTACGAGATTCCGGCGGGACGCCTCGATGGAGACGAATCACCTGCGACGTGCGCGGCACGCGAGCTCAAGGAAGAAACGGGATGTACCGCCGAGCGGATCGAGCCGTTGACGTCGATCCTCACAACTCCGGGTTTCACCGACGAAGTCATCCATCTCTTCATGGCAACCGGGCTCACGCACGGTGAGCCAAATCGCGAGGCGGATGAGTTCGTCGATCTCGTTATCATGCGCCTCTCGGAGGCGCTCGAGCTCATCAGTACCGGTGAAATCACTGACTCGAAAACAGCGCTCGCGCTGCTGTTCACGGCGGGGTTCAAAACAGGAGCGTAGCGAGCTCTACATAACAGTGGCAGACCGACCGTCTTTTTGGCGGTACAGAGTAAACGACAATGCCTCCGGATGTGTCAAAAGTGGACACTGACCGGGGGCATTCTCGTTCGGTGTGCTCAAAAGTGGACAGAGGCACGACAACCCGACCAGTACCACAAAGCGTTGTGAGCAGCATAAACGCTTACTGTACAACAATTTACAAAAAGGTTCCTGGTTCCCTCAACTCGGCATGGCCCCTGCTTTTGATAGTGGCGCAAAGGACGAGAGCAGAGGAGCGCTACATCGCAGCTGATTTGTCCGAGCAAATACCCTTTCGCAGGGCTGGGGGATACGAACATGGCTGACATCGCAATGAAGCGCACCGCCCAACAGGGCCCCTCGATTCGCGAACAACTTCGCGCGATGGACGACGCCGAGATCGTCACGTCTTTCCTCGGCGGGGAGGAGCGTGCCTTTCAGGAGCTCGTAGAGCGGTACCAAACGCGCTTATTGAACTTCATCTATCGGACAATTGGTGACCGGGAGAAGGCAGAAGATCTCGTTCAGGAGGTTTTCATCCGCGTCTATCGCCACTTACATCGCTTCGACCGGTCGAAGAAGTTTTCGACCTGGGCGTATACGATTGCGTCGAATCTGGCGAAGAATGAGCTGCGGAATCGCTCGCGGAACCCCCTCGTGCTCTTTCAGACGATCAAGGGCAACTGGGACGACGACGATCGCCCGCTTCAGTTCGAAGACACGACCGCCCGGCCGGACGATCTGTACCGGAAGCGGCACCTTCGGGAGCTCGTGGCGGAAACGGTAGCAAAGCTGCCTGAGCATCACCGTCAGGTGTTCGTGCTGCGCGAGCTCGAGGGCAAGTCGTATGAGGAGATCGCTGAAATCACGGATTGCAACCTTGGTACGGTGAAATCGCGACTCAACCGGGCGCGGAATGCATTTGCCGAAATCATCGAGCCCTGGGTGGATTAAAGCGGGATGAGGGGATGAGGGGATGAGGGGTGAAGGACGGCCGCCGCGTCACACAGACGTGGCGGTCGTTCTGTGTATCCCTCCCGGCCGACCAACGGGAACAGCACATTGTCCCGCGTGTACGGAGGTCAGCGAAATCGGCTCATCAGCAACCAGGTCCCAACCAGCCCCATGAACTGTCGGGAATTTCGGCGCAAACACGATGCATACATCGACGACACGCTGAGTGGCGTGGAGCTCGACGGAATGGCGCATCATCGCCGATTCTGCGAGCCGTGCGCACAACTCGACACGCGTATTCGTCGTGCTCTGCTCATCGCGCGGAATCTCCCACCGATTCAACCGTCGCCCGCGTTCAGCGATCGATTGCAGGCACGCCTCCGTGAAGAACGGTTATCGCTAGACCTTTCGCGCGACGGTGACCGGTCAATCAACTCCATGTTGGCTCGACGCTGGTATCCGCTCTCGGCAAGTGCCTTCACTGCTATCGCGGCGGGCGTGCTGGCGGCAGCGGGACTCGCGGTGGCCGTTTCGTTTTCGGACTCGCGCGTCGACGTGATTCGTCTCGCGCCTGTGGTTGCATCGCGGCCAGAGATCGAACCGTCTGCGCTGATGACGCCCACGATGGTCGCCGCGATGCCTGCGGGCATGCCGCTCTGGCCGGCTGTATTCGTGGCGCAGCAGGCGCCTTACCACTTCGCGAGCGACGCCGCCGGGCACTAGCCGTACACGCAGCCCGTCGGCCACCGTCCCGTCATCGCCGCGGCGCCGTATATTTCGCGCATGGCGTCCGCCGCAGAAAAAGCGCTGCATACCGCGCTGAAGAAGCACGAATTCGACCCCGTCTACTATTTCTACGGAGACGACGACTTCCTCAAGGACATCAAGGTCCGTGAGCTGGTCGGTGCTGCCGTCGATCCGTCGACGCGCGACTTCAATCTCGAATTGCGGCGGGGCTCCGAAATCGATGCCGAAGCGCTCGACTCGCTGCTCAGTACGCCGCCGATGTTGGCTGAGCGGCGCGTGGTGGTCGTGCGTGAGGTGGACAAGCTCAAGAAAGACGCGCGCAAGCTGCTCGACGCTTACCTGAAGCGTCCCGCACCGGACACCGTCTTGCTGCTCGTGTCACCTACTGGCGTAAAAGCGGAGAAGGCGCTCAGCGACCGCAGCACGGCGGTGGAATTCGCTCCACTCACTGGCGATCGCGTGCCCAAGTGGGTTGCCTATCACGTAGAAACGGTGTTGACGAGAGCGATCACAGCTCAGGCGATTTCGCTGCTCGTAGAGGCTGTCGGAGACGATCTGTCGCAGCTGGCGATCGAACTGGAAAAGCTCGCGAGCTTTTCGGATGATGTGATTGACGAGACTGCTGTTTCCGCCGTTGTCGGCATTCGGCGCGAGGAATCACTCGGCGCTCTGCTCGATGCTGTGGCGGCGCGTGATGCTGCACAGGCGACGTCGCTGGTTCCTGGCGTACTTCAGCAGCCGAAAATGAACGGCGTTCTCCTCACGATGCATCTCACGACGCAAATGCTTGCGCTCGCATATGGAGAGGCGGCAATTGCACGCGGCAAGAATCCGCGAGCGATGTACAACGAGTTCATGACGCTCCTCAAGGAAACTGGCGCATTCCCGGGACGTCCGTGGGGCGAAGCGGTGAATGCGTGGACGAAGTATTCTGCCAGATGGCCGGCAGACGCGCTGGATTCAGCGCTGACGACACTGCTACTCGCCGATGAAGCGCTCAAGGACACGAGAGTTTCCTCGGAGGAACAGGTTCTCACTTCGCTCATATTGGCGCTGTGCGGGGCCGGTTCATCGCGACGCGCGGCCTGACGCGCACCAATCCTCCCCACTATTCGTGATGCGACGCTCTGTTTTCTTCAGCATGCTTCTGCTCGCATGTAGTGCGCTAACCAGCGTAGCGCAGACGGCAACGATGCCACCAATACCAAACGATTCTCTCTTTCGGCGCGCGCGTCGAATGGTCGGTGAGGGAAATGGAGTGGCTGGGCGGGCGCTCGTCGATTCGCTGTTGAAACAGGCGGAAGAGGGATCCACGGCATACGGCGATGCACTCTTCTGGCGCGGCGCGCTGGCGGGAACGGCTGCCGAAGCCGAGCGGGATTACCGTCGTGTGATTGTGGAGTATCCGTTGTCGCACTACGCGGACGATGCGTTGCTCGCGATCGTCGAGCTCGAGCAGGCACGCGGCGATCGAGCGGGCGCGCTCGCGCATCTCCAGCGATTCGTGCGCGAGCATCCCGTGAGCTCGGCGCGAGGAGTTGCCGCATTTGCCGCAGCGAGACTCGCATTCGATCAACGCGATACCAAGACGGGGTGTGCGATGATCACGGAAGCTCGTGCATCGACGGCGTCGACTGAGGTAGAGCTTCGCAACCAGATCGATTACTTCGGATCCCGGTGCACGGGAATGGCTACGGGAATGGCTGCAGGCGTGGCGACTGCGACAGCCACGGTGAATGCGCCTGCACCGCCGACTGCCACGCGTGACACCGTGAGCAAGTCATCGAAAAAGAACGTCGCAACTACTGCGAAGACAACTGCGAAGACAACCGCCCCTGCGCCAACCGAACATCCGTCCGCTCCGGTCAAATCGCCCGTGGCTCCTCCGGCGAAATCGTCACCGCCGAAACCCGAGCCGGCGATACAGCCCGAAACGACATCGACAAAGACAGCGGTGAAAGCGCCAGCACCAAAAGCGAAAGGCAACTACACGATTCAGCTGGCTGCGTATGCAACGCTCACCGACGCGGAGCAGCTCGTAAAGAAGCTGAGCGCGAAGGGAGTGCCCGCGCGCGTGAGCGGAACGTCAAAGCCATTTCGTGTGCGTCTGGACTTTTATCCCACGCGTCAGGCGGCGCTGGATGAGGTCGCGTCACTCAAGGAGCGTGGAATCATCGGCTTCGTGACGGAAGAGCGTCCGCCAGCGGGAAAGTCTCCGTGAGCGGTGCAGTCGCGACACCATTGATGCAGCAGTACCGAGACATCAAAGCTCGGCACCAGAGTGCAATTCTGTTTTTTCGCATGGGCGACTTCTACGAGATGTTCTACGAAGACGCCGAAACTGCCGCGCGTGTTCTTGGACTGACGCTCACGGCGCGAAACAACGGAGGCGCGACGGAAGTTCCGCTCGCCGGCGTCCCGGTAAAGGCGGGACCAGAGTATCTGCGTCGTCTCGTCCAGCAGGGATATCGCGTCGCGATCTGCGAGCAGGTTGAGGATCCAAAAGTTGCGAAGGGCATCGTCCGTCGCGAAGTAGTAGAGACGATCTCGCCCGGCGTTGCATTCGCGGACGATCTGCTCGACGGTGCGCGCAACAACTTTGTCGTCGCCATGGGCGTGGCGCACAACGGCGTAGTCGGACTTGCCGCGGCGGATGTGTCGACCGGCGAATTTCGTCTCAAGGTCACACCGCTCACGGAAATCGACACAGTGCTCGCGCGCTTCGCACCGCGCGAGATCGTCATGCCGAAAGGCGCAGATGCGATGCCGCGCACGGCTGCGCTCGACGGTGTGCTCGTGACCGAACGCGAAGCGTGGGAGTTCGATCAGGCGATGGCGCGTGACGATCTCGCACGCCACTTCGACGTACGTGGTCTCGACGGACTCGGACTCGAAGCCGACGACGGACATGCGATCGGCGCAGCCGGCGCGTTGCTTCGTTATCTGAAGGAAATGCAGCCATCGGGAGTGCCCCAGCTGGCGCGTCCCACGGTGGAACGTGCGGGTGGCGTAATGCCGCTCGACGAAATGACGCGACGAAATCTCGAGCTCGTGGAATCGTTGCGTGGCGTCGACACGACGGGAACGCTGCTCGCTGTTCTCGACCGCACGATGACACCAATGGGCACGCGGCTGCTGCGTCAGTGGCTGCTCGCGCCACTCGTCGATCGCGAACGGATCGACCAGCGACTCGACGCTGTCGATGCACTGGTGCAGAACGCCGGTGCGCGCGACGCATTGCGGGCCGCGCTCGACGGAGTACGCGATGTCGAGCGACTTGGCAGCAAAGCCGCGGCCGGACGAGCAACCCCGCGCGAGCTCGCTGCTCTCGGCACGTCGCTCCAGCGATTGCCGGACGTCGAAGCCGCAGTCATGCGACTCGCCGGCGCGGGGGTGATTGGACGACTCATGCAGCAGTGGGACAGCTGCGCCGAGATGGCGTCGAGTGTTCTTGCGACGCTGGTAGAGCGGCCACCGCTGCAGCTTGGTGATGATGCGACGATTGCATCAGGAGTTGATGCAGAGCTCGACGATCTTCGCACGCTCCGCGACGGCGGCAAGGACGCGATCGCCGCGATCCAGAACGAGGAGCGCGTGCGCACCGGTATTCCGTCGCTCAAGGTTGGGTTCAACAGGGTGTTCGGTTACTACATCGAAGTGACGAATGCCAATCGTGAGCTCGTGCCGCCGGACTATCAGCGGCGCCAGACGCTCACGGGAGCGGAGCGCTACGTGACTCCGGCGCTGAAGGAGTATGAAGAGAAAGTGCTGACGGCGGCGGAGCGTATCGAGACACGTGAGCGCTCGCTGTTCGAAGCGCTGCGCGCGTCGATTGGTCGCGAGATCGGTCGCGTGCAATGTTCGGCGCGCATCGTTGCGGAGCTCGATGTGTTGGCAACACTCGCGGATGTCGCAGCGCGCGAAGGTTATGCGCGACCCACGCTTACCAACGGCTTCGATCTCGCAATTGTAGCTGGCCGTCATCCGGTGGTAGAGCGGATGATGCCGCGCGACAAGTTCATCCCCAATGACGTGACACTCGTCGCCGATGCTCGGCTCATCATTCTCACTGGGCCGAACATGGCGGGCAAGAGCACGATCCTCCGTCAGGTCGGGTTGATCGTGCTCATGGCGCAGGTGGGAAGCTTCGTTCCGGCGGTGTCTGCGACGATTGGTGTATGCGACAGGCTGTTCACGCGCGTTGGTGCGAGCGACAACCTGGTTCGCGGGCAGTCGACGTTCATGGTCGAGATGGCGGAGACGAGCGCAATTCTGCACACGGCCACGGCGCGCAGTCTCGTGTTGCTCGACGAGATTGGACGCGGGACGAGCACGTACGATGGTGTGTCCATCGCGTGGGCAGTGAGTGAGCATTTGCACGACCGTGTGGGCTGCAAGACAATCTTCGCGACGCATTATCACGAGCTCGTACAGCTTGCAGACGAATTAGTAGCCGTACGAAACTATAATGTCGGCGTGCGCGAAGTCGGCGACCAGATTCTCTTCCTGCATCGACTGCAAACCGGGGGCGCGGATCGCTCGTACGGCATTGAAGTCGGCAAGCTCGCCGGGCTACCAGCGCCGGTAATTGCGCGCGCGCGCACTGTGCTCGCGTTGCTCGAAGGGGAGGCGGAACATCTTGTCCCTGCGCTTGCACCGATGATTGCCGGAGCGAAGCGTGCGCGGCCAGCCACTGTGTCGCCCGATCAGCTGGCGCTTTTTGTACCGGCGCCGCGACACATTGTCGTGGACCGACTGGTTGCCACGGATGTCAACACACTCACGCCACTCGCCGCCTTGCAATTGCTCGCCGAGCTCACTGCGCAGGCGAGAGCGTGAGCAGGGCATTGGTGCGCATGTCGCTGATGCTCGTGTCGCTGTGTGGATGCATGGAAAAGGAATCCACGCAGAAAGTGGCCCAGGCGCTGCAGATTGGCGCGGCGCGTCCTGACGAAGTACCGAAGGTGATCAATACTGATTTGCCGTTTCGCTATCCAGCGGCGCTGTACGCTCGTCGCATACAGGGCAATGTCACACTGCGCCTGTACGTCGATCGCGATGGCCAGGTCCGCGCCGACTCGACGCGCATCGAGGAATCGAGCGGGTATGGCGCGCTGGATTCGGCGGCCGTGAAGGGCTCGCAGGAGCTACGTTTCGTGCCGGCGAAGCTGCGTGGTGAGGCGATGCCGACCACCGTGCTCTTTCCCGTCTACTTCCGTCATCCCGAGGCGCATGCGCTTCCTGGTGACACGATCCTGAACAAACGCGGACTTGCTCCATGAGACATCGTGATGCGTAATAGCCGTCCCTACGACAACGTGGTGGAGACGATCGGATGGACTCCACTGATTCGCCTGCATCGACTCACTCGAGGGATCCGCACGCCGGTATTCGGCAAGGCGGAGTTCTTCAATCCGGGCGGCTCCGTGAAGGATCGTATCGGCATGCCGATCATCGAGCAGGCCGAGCGTGAAGGAAAGCTCAAGCCGGGCGGAACAATTGTCGAAGGGACGAGCGGCAATACCGGCGTGGGACTCGCGATCGCGGCGGCACTGAAGGGCTACAAGTGCATCTTCACGATGCCCGACAAGATGTCGCAGGAGAAGGTGCGACTGCTGAAAGCGTTCGGCGCAGAGGTGATCGTGACGCCAACGGCAGTCGCGCCGGATCATCCGGACAACTACGTCATGATGGCGAAGCGAATCGCGGAAGAGACGCCGAATTCGATTCTCGCGAATCAGTTCTACAATCAGGCGAACCCGGACGCGCACTACGCGACAACGGGTCCCGAGCTGTGGGAGCAGACGGAAGGCAAGATCACGCACTTCGTCGCGGCGGCGGGAACGGGTGGGACGATCACCGGCGTGGGTCGCTTCCTGAAGGAGAAAAATCCGAAGGTCAAGATCATCTCCGGTGATCCGCAGGGCTCGATTCTCGCCGAGCTGTGGCGAAGCAAGGGAACGAACAAGATCGATGGCGCGCCGTACAAAGTGGAAGGCATCGGACAGGACAAGCTTCCGACGACGCTCGACCTCTCCGTCATCGACGACTACCGCACCGTGAGCGACCGTGATGCATTCGCGATGGCGCGACGGCTGACGCGTGAAGAAGGACTGTTCGTCGGCGGATCATCGGGACTGATCACGCATATCGCGTTGCAGGTCGCGCGCGAGGTGGATGATCCCGCGGCGTGTGTCGTGACATTTCTGTGCGACACGGGCGAGCGATATCTCTCGAAGCTGTACAACGACGAATGGATGCGAGAGAATCAACTGCTCGAGCCAGATCGCGTAACGCTGGGCGATCTCGTGGATCACAAGGGCGATGGTGCGCCTGCCGCGGTCGTCAGCACGGCACCAGGCCAGCTCGTTCGTCAGGCGCTCGGCCTGATGCGTCTCCACGACGTGTCGCAGCTTCCCGTGCTGGACAATGGACAGTGTGTGGGGAGTGTGACGGAATACGCGCTCACACAGCGTGGGTTGGAGAGCTCGCGCTTTCTCGATGCGGTGGTGGGCGAGGTGATGGACGAAGCGTTTCCCGTGATCGAGTCGACGCAGCACGTGGAATCGGTCCAGAAGCTGCTATCGAAAGCGACGCCGGCGGTGCTGGTGGCCGAGGCAGGAGCAATTTCGGGGATCGTGACGCGAAGCGATATGCTGGCGTATCTGATGAATCGGTAGGATAGGAGGATAGGAGGATAGGAGGATAGGAAGACAGACAGAAAGACAGAAAGACAGAAAGACAGAAAGACAGAAAGACAGAAAGACAGAAAGACAGGAGCGAGAGTGCGGATTACGGTGTTGATGGGCGGGACTTCCTCGGAGCGTGATGTGTCGCTCGCGTCGGGGCTTCGGATTGCCGAAGCGCTGCGGACGCGCGGCCATGTGGTGCGCTCCGTTGACACAGCGAAGGGCGCGTTGAGCGAAGACGACGAGCGCCGGATGATCGCCGAAGGCGTCGTGAAACAGTTGCCGCCCACGCCGGAGCAGCTCGCGCAAATGAGGGCTGAGTCGGTCGAAGATACGGCGGCGCGGCTTCCACGGCGCGGTGAGTGCGACGTCGCCTTCCTAGCGCTCCACGGTGGAAGTGGCGAAGATGGAACGATCCAGGCGCTGCTCGATCTCGCGGGAGTGCCCTACACGGGCAGCGGGCATCTGGCGAGTGCGCTGGCGATGGACAAGGATCTCTCCAAGCACCTGATGCGCGCGTACGATGTTCTCACGGCGGATTGGCTCATGGCCAACGACCCCGAGTCGATGCCGAGCGCAGAGGATGTGGTCAGCACGCTCGGACTTCCGCTGATCGTCAAGCCGTCGAAGCAGGGCTCCACGGTGGGGCTTTCAATCGTGAAGGAACGCACCGAGCTCGTGCCGGCAATCCGTGAGGCATTCAAGCATGATGACGAAGTGATGCTGGAGCAGTTCATCGCCGGCCGTGAATTGACGGTGAGCATTCTTGGCAGCGAAGCACTTCCTGTTGGCGAGATCGTCTCGGCGAAGGAGATCTACGACTACGAGTGCAAGTACACGCCGGGAATGGCGGAGGAAGTTTTTCCGGCTGCGTTGAGCGTGACGGATGCAATGAAAGTGCAGGATTTGGCAAAGCGCACGTTCCTCGCATTGAAGTTGAGCGGCTGTGCACGCATAGATTTCCGCATGACGAACACGGGACAATTTTTCTGTCTCGAGGCCAATACCCTTCCCGGAATGACTGCGACGAGTCTCGTACCCCAGGCAGCGGCAGCAGCGGGGATCGCCTTTCCCGAGTTGTGCGAGCGTATCGCGCAGCTCGCGGTTGCTGCGTCAGCGCGCCCCAGGGTCGCGTCATGACGCCCGCGCGAACCAGGTTGCCAAGCCTGAGCGCCGCGCTGGCCGGAATTCCGGCGGGCGTGCAGACCGTGGGACCGTGGACGGGACGGCGGCAGCTGTTCGTGAAATTTGCCGGCGAGGCGGAAACCGCGACGATCTACACGGCCGACGCGCTCCGCGGCGAGCTCACACGCCTCACCGGTCGATCCCGGTATCACTCAGTGGCGATCGTCGGCCGCGATGCGCTGGCGGAAGAAGAATTCCTGGTCGCGGCGTTTGATCAGACGGGTCCGCTACCGGTCATGGTCGACCATGACGGTCAGCGGCCCGAGGCGCTGGGGCGGCTTCTGCATGCGCTTGCGATGGTACAAGTCTCGCTCGACGGAAACGAGGGTGCAGCAGCCATCGAGCGCGTGTGTGCGACGCTTGCACTGGCGGCGAAAAAACAGGTGGCGCACGCGGTGTCGATCGTGCCGGCAGAATCGCTCAGTGACGGGCCCCTTTTGCGAATCGTCGAGCAGATACACGAAGCGAGTGGCGATACGCAGATCGTGGTGCATCCGGTCATAGAACGCGAAGTCGAGCGCGACCGGCGATGGGTACTTTTGCTTCAGCAGGCGATGGCGGTGCATCCAGATGTACGCATCTTGCCGAGATGGCCAGTGACAGCGGCACGATGATTCTGATTCCTGCCGGAACTCGCAACAGACGCTCCGGTTAGTACGTTGAAGTAAGAGGAGCTCGCCCGCGCGAGCGCATCCCGTTCAGCAGCTGCATCGCAGCACCGTCCGATGGCGACACCACTTCAATTCGACGAGCACGAAGCCCCTCGACTCACACGAGGCGTGCGCGTGCTGCTTGCGATCAGCGTCGTGACGCTGTTCCTGCAGTGGACCGTCGTGAGCGACGCCGACGCGTTTGCCGTGCTCGGCTTTCAGGATGGAAGCCTGCAGCGAACGTTGTGGAGTGCAGTGACCTACATGTTCGTGCATTACGGTGTGTTGCATCTCACACTGAACATGTACGCGTTGGTTGCGTTTGGGCCGAGGCTCGAAGCGGTGATGGGGACGCGCGGTTTCACGCTCTACTTCCTGTGGTGCGGGCTCGGCGGCGCGATGTTCCACCTGTTGTTCGTGCGCAGCGGGTTGCTGATTGGCTCGTCGGCTGCGGTGTTCGGAGTGATGTTCGCTTATTGCCAGCAGTGGCCGCGTGACGAGGTGGCGCTCTTTGGTGCCGTACCGATCCGTGCGTGGACGCTTGTACTCATGCTCGTCGCGGCGAATCTCGCGCTTGGCCTGTTGAGTGCCGGTGATCCGATCGCCGGCGGCGAGCGCTGGGCGTACGCTGCGCATCTTGGCGGGCTTGCGTTTGGGTGGCTGTACTTCCGTGCGCCGCCTGCCGCGAGTCTGGATCGGCTGCGTCAGCGAATCTCTCCCGCGCCGGACTATCAGGACGAGGCGCCGCCGAGAGCGATTCCGCGCACGTTGCCGCGGGCGCGTGCGCAGCGTGATGAGGTCGATGAGATCGTCGCGAAGAGCAAGGCTGTCGCGGCGCAGAAGCGTCCGTCGTCGCGCGCGGTGGTTACGCCGGTGCGCACGTCGCACGAGGCGCGTGCCGCCGAGCTCGATCGTGTGCTGGACAAGATCTCGTCATCGGGGCTCGAGAGTCTGTCGAGCGATGAGCGGGCGGTGCTCGACGAGATGGCGCGCAGACTCAGGGGTGAGTCGTAGCTGCGACTTACGGTTCTTGCGGACTCTCGCGCGCTCGTTGCGTCTGATGGTCGAATGACCTGCAACTGAATGCACGGTACCGGCGGATTTTTGGGAAACTGCTGATCGAT
>JBDUCR010000012.1:0-6039 GCA_040003345.1 bacterium | reverse complement strand
CGTCGACGTTCGTGCTGCTGATGTCGTCGCTCGCCATGGTGTTGGCGCTCGCCGCAGTGGAGATGAAGGACCTTCCGATGCCAGCCAACTTCGGTGGGCGGATCCTCCGCTCCTCCAAGCTCTGGCTGTGGATGACCGCGATACTCGGCACCACCTTCCTCGGCTTTCAGGCGTTCGAGTTCACGTCGTTCGTGCATGAAGGACTCACCATCCGCACGAATCTCTTCGGCTCGTCGTTCTTCACACTCACCGGATTTCACGGCGCGCACGTCACCGCCGGTGTGATCTGGCTGCTTACCCTGCTCGCGATCGATTATCGTCGCGGACTTGGTCCCAAGGATGCCCTCAACGTCGATCTCGCCGCGCTGTACTGGCACTTCGTCGACGTCGTGTGGATCGCGATCTTCACGCTCGTCTACCTGATCAAGTAGGCCGACGCCAATGGCACACGACTCATCGCAGGACGCGCACGTCGCCCACGTCGATCACACGTCGATGGGAATCGAGAAGGAGCATCCGACCTGGTCCACGTACTGGAAGGTCGCGGTGATCCTCACGCTCATCACCGTCGTCGAGGTGTGGATCTACTACGTCCCCGCCATCACGTCGTCACGACTGTTCGTGCCGGCGCTGCTCATCATGTCGGCGGTGAAGTTCGTGACGGTGGTGCTGTTCTACATGCACCTGCGCTACGACCACAAGCTGTTCCGGGTGTTGTTCACCGGACCGCTGATCATTGCCATGACGACTCTCATCGGCTTGATGTTCCTGTTCGGCAAGCTCTCGGTGAGGGTTGGGGCGCTGAACTGATGGCGACAGCGATGGCGCTGCTGCTGCATCCCGCAGCGCGCATCGCGCTGTCCGAGTTCACGGTGCATCCAAGCACGGTGATCGGGCTGGCAGCGCTGGGCGCGCTGTATCACTGGCGCGCTCGGCAAGGCACTGGGCGGGAGAAGACGCCCAGCGGCGGCCAGCGCGCGACATTCTTCGGCGCGCTCGCGCTGATTTTCTTGTCGCTCAACGGGTGGCTGCACGATCTGAGCGATTATTATCTCTTCAGCGCGCACATGGTGCAGCATCTGATGCTCACCCTCGTTGCGCCGCCGCTGCTCATCATGGGCACGCCGGGCTGGATGCTGCGGCCTGCACTCGAGTGGCGCGTCGTCGGGCCGCTCGCGCGGTGGATCACCACGGCGCCGCGCTGCTTCCTGATCTTCAACGTGGTGCTCGCTGCGTGGCATCTGCCGCCGGTGTACGGGCTGGCCATGGAGCATCACAACATCCACATCGTGCAGCATCTGTGCTTCATGATTGCGGCGACGCTCATGTGGTGGCCAATTCTCAGCCCATTGCCAGAGTTGCCGAGGCTCTCGTATCCGACGCAGATGCTGTATCTGTTTTTGCTCAGCATCCCGATGTCACTGATCGCGATCTGCATCGGCTATTCGGATCACATTCTCTATCCAGCGTATTCGAGCGCCCCCAGGATATGGGGAATCACCCCGCTTCAGGACCAGCTGATCGGCGCACTGATCATGTGGGTGCCGGGCGGATTGTTCTTCTTCGTGATCATCTCCGTGGTGTTCTTCAAATGGCAGAAGGTGGACGGAGAGGACTCACGCGCCGGTGCTCAGGTGGACTGGCATCCCGTCTGAGCGTGGTACGTGGCGCAGTCGAATGGCAGGAAAGAGTGGACGCGCTCAGATAGAACATTCCGCTCTCATGCAGTCCCCGTAGTCCTCTTGCGGCCTCTGCGTTCCTCTCTTTGCATCCTCTGCGGAAAATGCAGTTTCGTGATGCTGTGGGAACTTCAGAAAAGCATTTATCGCAGAGGGGAGCAGAGGAACAGCAACAGCGCAGAGGCCGCAGAGAACGGCAACTTCTTGATCGTGTGGGGACGTGACTCACATGCCTGCTGCGTCGGCTCAGTAGTTCGAGAGCCGTCCGCGTCGGAAGGTCGATTGAACAGCAACTGAATGCACGGAAACGGCGGATCTTTTCTGGAAACGGCGGATCGATCGCGAACGATCGACGAGTCGATCCGCTTGTTCGTTTAAATGATCCGCCGTTTCTGTGCATTCTGTTCCCGCCCGCCTGCCGCGTCGACCATCGCCTGACGCGCGCACATGACATCGCGCGCCTATTCCCTGCCCTCGAGCGCGTACGTCAATTCGGACTTGAGCTCAGGGTGCGTGCGCCACATGTATGTGCCCATCACTGCTGCGGCGATGAGGTTGCCGGTGGCGACCTGCGCCCATCCCAAAGCGCCAAGGAACGGCGACTCGGACAGCGCGGAGCTCAGTCCATAGAATCCGATCTCGAACGCGACGAACAGCATCATCGCGCCGGCGAGTACGGTCGGTTGCGTCTGCGCCCAGTGCACGATTACCGAGACCAGCAGTCCCGCGCCAATGAACGCTGCGTAGTGGAAGATCGTATAGACGATGACGAACACCATCGTCCCTTCCATGCCGGGCGGACCGAATAAACGCAGGACACCTCTGCCGAGTGCTTCTGGGGTGGCAAGGGCGTGGGCGTAGAGCATGTCTACGCCGAGGAACCAGACGGCGACAGCGGTTGCGCCGAGTATGCCGGCGATGACTCCGTCGCGCACGATATTGCGCCGCATTTTCGAACCTCCCTCTCTGCGTGGTGTCTGACAATCCTGCTATCTGACGCGCGCGGCGAATTGCCGCGCGGCTACACCCAGGGTATTTGTTCAGGGCATTTTGTTCGTGGCACGGGAGACGCACATGCCGTTCCGTAATCTGCGGATGGCTGGAGATCGCCGTAAGACTGTTGCGCGAGCCAAGCCACCGATGAGCCAGTTCGTACTGGTTAAGAGGCCGCCCACACCCGATATTCGTCCCCTCTCCGGCTGTGCCGGTCAGTCGTTCTTGCCGAGGTCGCCAGCATGACCGCTACCCTTCCTTCAATTCCGCGCACGCACGATCTGCCGTCGGATCGTCCAGCGCCGAAAACTCCGCCGCGTGAACGACTGCTCTCTCTCGACGTGTTTCGAGGGATGACCGTGGCCGGAATGCTCCTCGTGAATGATCCGGGCACGTGGGCCAGTATTTATCCGCCACTGGAACATGCGGAATGGAACGGGTGGACGCCGACCGATCTGATCTTTCCCTTCTTTCTGTTCATCGCCGGGATCACGACGCATCTGTCGCTCTCCGCTCGCCGCGCGCGCGGTGACGATGAGCGCGCCATTCGAAATCAGATCATTCGTCGCGGTGCGCTGATTTTCCTGTTCGGATTTCTCGTCAACGGCTTTCCGTATTTCACATGGGGAGACGTCACCGGCATCGCTGATCCGACATTTCTGCAGCGCATCGTAGACCGGTTGCTGCACTGGCGAGTCATGGGTGTGCTGCAGCGAATTGGTGTCGCGTACATGGTCGCCGGGCTGCTGACACTGCGAACGACGTTACGTCAGCAAGTCGTGACAATTGCGAGTCTGCTGTTGGGTTATTGGGTCGTGATGACCGTGTTGCCCGTTCCGGGCGAAGGAACGATTGGCGCATTGCTGCTTGGCTCTGGTCCGCGGACGATGGCCGCATGGGTCGATCGGCTCGTCCTCGACTGGTCACGCTGGGGACTCGGCAATCATCTCTGGGCGTCGAGCAAGACGTGGGATCCCGAGGGCGTCCTCTCGACGATACCGGCGATCGCCACAGCGATGCTCGGCAATCTCGCGGGACGTTGGATCGCGCAGCGCCGGCCATTGAGCGAACGGCTCGCTGGCCTCTTCTCGGCGGGTGCGTTGGCGATGATGGCCGGCATGATGTGGCATTGGGTATTTCCGATCAACAAGAGTCTCTGGACGAGCTCCTACGTTCTCTTCACCGGCGGCCTCGCGTGCGTGTCGCTCGCGACGGTGATGTGGATCGTGGATTTCCAGAAGGTGCGCGGCTGGACGAAGTTCTTCGTCGTCTATGGGCTCAATCCGATGTTCGCGTTTGTCGGGTCGGGCGTGCTGGCGCGATGTATCTACTCGATCTTCAAGGTGCAGAAAGATGGACATCCGATCGCCGTGCAGGCGTGGATGTATCAGACGTTTTTTGCATCGTGGCTGACGCCGATCAATGCGTCGCTCGCCTTTGCGGTGGTGTTCGTTCTGTTCTGGTATGGAATTCTGTACTCGCTCTACAAGCGGAATATCGTGTTCAAGGTATAGGTGCATCCACGCGTCGATTGAACTGCAACTGAATGCATGGAAGCAGCGGATGTTCTGGAAACAGCGGATCGATCACGAACGATTCAGCGTGGACGCGCTCGCAGAGAACGTTCGCTCTCATGCAGGTTCGCGTAGCCCTCTGCGGTCTCTGCGTCTCTCTCTGTACATCCTCCGCGTAAAATGCAGTTGCCTTGGCTCCGTCGCGAACGACAGGAAGAGCATTTACCGAGCGGAGTGTAGAGGAACCGAAGCAGCCAAGGCTGCGGCGGAACGCAACGCCAGACGAACACAAGGTTATCGTTCGTCGGTATGAGAGTCATTGAACGATGACCTGATCTGGAACGCGAGTTGCCCCCTGCACTGACAATGATCTCGTTCTTACTGAGTCCGCGTGCACTACGTGCTGCGGCTATGATATCTGTCGCCTCTGCGTTGCTCGCATCAGAGCCAGCGGACGCGTTCGCCATACAGCGGCAAGCCGTCTCGCCAGCGTCGCAGTCGAGCAAGCCGAAAGCGCCGAAGCGGCGAGCGGCAAAGCGTCCTGCGGCGCGAACGGCATCGCGGCCAGCGTCACCTGCGTCGACGGCGTGGACATCACCGCATGGCAAGCCGGCGCTCGAAGCGGACATCAACGACATGCTGAGCCGCCGAGTGAGGGGCGGAAAGTTTGGTGTCATGATCGTCTCACTCTCGCGCGGCGACACGCTGTTTTCGCAGAACGCCGGCGAGATGATGCAGCCAGCATCTACGATGAAGTTGTTCTCCACCGCCGTCGCGCTCGATCGCTTCGGACCCGAGCACACCTTCTCGACCGACGTGCTGCGCGACGGAACGATCTCGCCCGACGGCACCGTTCAAGGCAACATCTATCTCCGCGCTGACGGTGATCCCTCGATGTCGGCGCGCTTCTTCAAGGATCCGAATCTCCCCATGGCGACGCTCGCGCGTGCTGTCGCAGCGGCGGGAGTGAAAAAGGTCAGCGGCGATCTCGTGTACGACGCCAGCGCCTTCGATGACCGTCGCATTCCTGAAGGCTGGAAGACCACCTATCTCGGCGCCGCGTACGCCGCGCGCGTATCGGCGCTGTCGCTCAACGAGAATCTCGTGTGGGTCGCGGTGAGTCCGGCGGGCAAGGTAGCGCAGGTAACGCTCGAGCCGGTGACGACCACGATTCCGCTTCGCAGCAACGTGCGCGTTGTCGGCGGGGCTGGCGGGCGCATCTCGGCTCGTCGTGCCAAAGACGGCGGCATCGACGTCAGCGGGACAATCGGATCATTGAGTGGACCTCGGCGCTATTCACTCGTCGTCGACGATCCGGCGCTGTTCACGGCAGGTGCACTCAACGCCGCGCTGCAGAACGTCGGCGTGACAGTGGCAGGGTCAGTGCGCAGCGCGCGCACGCCACCCGCGGCGACGAAGGTCGCGAGCTTCGCGTCGCCACCACTTTCGCAGATCGTGTCGGAGATGAATCGCGAAAGCATCAACATCGTCGCCGAGTTGCTCTTTCGTGATGCGGGGCGAGCCGTGGCGGCTGATGGCACCAGTTCCGCCGACATCGCGCAGGCGAATCTGCGAGACTTTCTGAGCAAGAAAGTTGGTGCGGATCCACAAGCCATCCGCGTGTCGGACGGCTCGGGATTGTCTACGCTCGACTACCTGACGCCGCGCACGATGATCCAACTACTGAGCTACGCCCATAAGGGACCGTGGTCGTCGGCGTATCACGGATCGCTGCCGGTTGCCGGCGAGTCGGAGCTGTTGCGTCGCCGGATGCGCGGTACGCCTGCCGAAGGCAATCTGCATGCGAAGACCGGAACCACTGATGTCGTCGTCGGGCTTGGTGGCTACGTGAC
>JBDUCR010000007.1:0-20418 GCA_040003345.1 bacterium | reverse complement strand
GTAGGGGTGGTCCAGCGCTCGAGTGTCGGTGTACACGATGGCAACATGCAGGCACCCATTCACTTGCAGCACGCCCGACATGGAAGTGCGATCGACTGACACGTTGCTCACGCTGCCCTCGCCACCGTCCTCCGCGTATGCCGAGGACGGCGGGAGTCCGATGCTGGTCGCCGTGGAGGCCACCCGCCTCTCCCGCGAGGTGCGTGGCATTGGACGATACGTGCGCGCGCTTCTTCCGCGGCTCGTCGCGCTGCGCCCAGGTCTGCGACTCGCATTGTTCGCGAAAAACCAGCGCGATGTCGACGCACTTCGTCCGGTCTTTGCCGCAATCCCGGCGCTCCGCGATCACGTCACGATTCATCCCGTGCGCGAAATGCTCAAGTCGGGCGCGGATGTGTTCTGGTATCCGTGGAACGTCGCGAGTCCAACGCCGTCGCGCGGCGCGGTAGTAGTGACGATGCACGACATCGTGCCCATCGCGCATCCCGATCCGCGCCTTCGCGGTTGGCAGAAAAATCTGCGGTGGCGTCGGCGGTATGGCTCCACTGCACGGCGAGCGACCCTCATCGTCGCTGACTCGCAGTTCACAGCCGACGAAGTACACCGAATGCTTGGCGTGCCACACGAGCGCATGCGCGTCGTGCTCCTCGCCGCCGACGATTTCACGGTGCCTCCTGCTGGTCGCGATGCAGCCGCCTTGCAGCAGCTCGGCATACAGCAACCATTCGTGCTCGCCGTCGGCGCAGCAGATCGACGCAAGAATCTCGAGCTGCTCGAGCGCGCGATGCCGCACGTCGTCGCGGTGCGTCCGGGTACAAAGCTCGTACTCGCCGGCCCACGACGCGATCCTCAGGCACCACTTCCCGATGCGAGCTGGCGTCAGACCCTCGGCTTCGTGAGCGAGGAGGAGCTCGTCGCGCTCTATCGTCGGGCGGCGGTGCTCGTGATGCCGTCGACGTACGAAGGCTTCGGCCTCCCCGTGCTCGAAGCGATGCGACTCGGCACGCCCGTGATTTGCGCGAACGCGTCGTCGCTGCCTGAAGTGGCCGGTGATGCGGCGGCACTCATCGACCCGGAAGACGACGTTGCCCTTGCCGACATCATTCTCCGCGTGATGTCGGATGAGCGATTGAATGCGTCGATGCGTGCCGCGAGCCTCGCACAGGCGGCGAAATTCTCCTGGGACGAAACCGCTCGGCAGACGATCGCTGCGTTCGAAGAAGCGATCGAGATTGCGGGCGTTCGGAGTAGCGTTCGTAGATAGGGAGAGCGTTGATCGTTATTCAGGAGCTGATTGCACGGATGTAGCGGATCAGCACGGATTTTTAGAACGCAAAAGGGGCCGGCTCCGAGTGATGGAGCTGGCCCCTTCGCTATCACTGCAATTTCTCTTACCTGAGCGGAACGAGTTCACATTGAAGGAATGATCTCTGTTGCAGTATCCGCGTCAATCCGAAGAATCTGCGCAATCCGCTCCTTGGCCGTTCAACGCGGTCGCCAACGCTTCATAGCTGCAACGTCTCATTGCTGCGTCCCAGACTTTGACTCCCCCTTCCACCACCACAAACTCGCAACGCTCTTCTGCCTCGGCCACACTTCATCAAGTGTATTGCCGTCGTAGAGGCGTCCGTTCTTCATCACGAAGCGAACCGTGTTGGTATTTCTGATGTCGTCGAGCGGATTCGCGTCGAGTACCTGAAGATCAGCGAGCTTGCCCGCCTCGAGTGATCCGAGCTCCTTGCCCATGCCGATCGACTCCGCACCAAAGATCGTTGCGACGCGAAGGACATCGTGTCTCGGCATGCCACCGCTCGCGATGCTCCACAATTCCCACTGAGCGCCGAGTCCCTGGAATTGTCCGTGACTCCCGAGTCCGACGCGACCACCAGCGGCGACGATTTTCGCCGCCTGCGCAGCGAAGAGTGAGAACGAGTACTGCGACGGCGCCCACCAACCCGGACGACGCAGTGTCTTCTCCTCGACGACATGGCGCGGCATGAAGTGATTGACTTTCGGATCGTCGACGACATTCGTGTTCTCGTACCAGTAGTTCTCCGCCCACGGCCCGCCGTACTCCACGATGAGCGTCGGAGTCCACGTGGTACCACTCTGCGTAAAGAGCTGAATCGCGTCCTTGTACATCGGTGCGATGGGCAATGTGTGCTCGATGCCCGAGTAGCCGTCCATCGCTTCCGTCATGTTCTTCTTGAAATCGAGACCACCCTCGAGCGTGGACATCAAGCCCTGCTCTCTCGCCGCCATGATGACCCACTGCCGCACCTTGCGATCGCCGACCATGTACTGCTTGATCGTGTTCGTCTTGTAGAATTCCGAATAGCGCTTGAGCACATCGCGCGCATCGTCGAGACTCTTGATGCTGTCACGCGCGAAGACACCCGGTCCAGTCGCGAGAATGCGCGGGCCGATGAGATCGCCCGTCTCGACGAGATCGCCGTACGAGAGCACGTCCGTGGTGGACGTCTGCGGATCGCGCGTGGTCGTGACACCATACGCGAGGTTGATGAGATATTCCCACGGCTGCGAACGATGCACACCGAACGCCGGCCATATGTGCGCGTGCACGTCCACGTAGCCGGGCATGATCGTCTTCCCGGCGACGTCGATGACGTGCGCGCCAGCCGGCACCGACACGGATCCCGTTGCGCCCACGGCGACAATGCGATTGTCCTTCACGACGACGTCGCCATTCGGGATGACTTCGTCGCCCTTCATCGTGATGATGCGTGCGCCGCGCAGCACGACTGTGCCTGTCGGCTTGTCCTTGGCGACGCGAATCGTGACGTCGAGCCGTGTCGGCTCGTACACCACGCGCGCCGACGACGCGCCGGCAACGCGGGACGCTGCGCTATCGGCGCCCGCACCCGCGCCGCGATTGCCACCGCCGCGAAGAGAATCAGCACGAGCGGTTGAGTCGCGCACGAGCGAGTCCGCGCGCGCGAGATCGTACGTGAAGTACGAGCGACCGAGGGAATACACGATGCTCTTGCCGTCGTGCGACCAGCGCGCGAAGTCGCCACCAACTTTTGTAAGGCGACGCACCGGCACGGCGGAGCGCGATGGATTCGTGATGGAGATCGAGGGTGGCGTCGCACCAACGAGTGGAACGGACGAGATCATGTAGATGTTCGTGCCTGCCTGCACGAGCGCGCGATCACCGTCGGGCGAGAGAATCACTTCATCAGCGCCGCCGCCTCCACCACCACCGCCACCAGCGGGATTTGCAGTGCCGATCTTGAGATGCGATTGACGATCCGTTCCATCGTACCGCATCGAGACGAGACCATCGGGTGGTTCCCACAGGTAGACACGCGTGCTGTCGGGACCGAAATGCGGCTGGCCAAATCGAGTGACCGGCGTGATGACCGTTGCCGCGCCACCGGTTGCCGGAAGCCACACGAGCTCCACGCCGGCAGCGTCCGCACTTGGTCCGTCCAGCTCGTCGCGATCACGACGCTGTTCGCGTGGGCCGCGGCCGACGACGAGACGTTTGCCGTCAGGCGCGTACGCGAGCTTGTCGTAGAAAGCGGATTGTGTGCTCAACCGCTCAGGCTTCCCGCTGCCGTCGGTCCGAGCGCGATAGATGTCGCCGCCAGTCTGCTCATTCCACGTGACGTAGGCGACGTAGCGACTGTCGGGTGACCATGCTGCGGAGAATTCCCCGACGTCGGTGGAACTGGTAAGCCGCTTCGGCTTGCACGCAGCCGACGGCGCGCCGCCTGTGCTCGACGTGGGGCACGCAGCGAGATCCAGCAGCCACAGCTTATCGAGCGCCGTAAAGGCGAGACGCTTTCCATCGGGCGACGGAATCGCGTTCCGAATCTGGCGCACCAGTAGCGTCGAATCGTCGTGCGGAAAGTCGAGCTTGATCGCGCCCGCGATCATCTGATCGACATCGGCGGTGAACGGAATCATCGCTTGCGTGCCATCGGGCACGTTGATGCGCCACAACTTTCCGTGATGCGCAATGACGATTGCCTTGCTGTCCGGCGTAAAGGCAAATGGCGGCAGCAGGTCTCGGCTGTAGCGCGACTCCTGATCATCGCGCTGTACGTTCGGCGCGAGCCACCGCTCATCACCCGTGGCGAGGTCGCGCAGTCGCAGCGCAGTGAGCGAATCCTTTCGCGTCGCGTATACGAGCCACTTGCCGTCGGGACTCAGTTCGGGACGCATGCCCGATCCTACCGCCTGCGTGCGCACGAACGTCTTGCCGGTCTTGCGATCGTACACGCCGATCTGCCAGTTGAGCGACGTCTGGTTGTAGCCGCCGCCCGCAGTCGTGCGCACCGCCGAATAGATGAAGCGCGCGTCGTTGCCGAATGCGGCGCCGACATAGTTGTTCGGAAATCCGCCACCGCCACCGGGCGCGCCAGGTGCGGCCGGCGTCGCAGGACTCGTCGTGAGCTGCAGTCCGGTGCCGCCGTCGCGATGATACATGAAAAGGTTGTAGCCCGCACCAGCGCCGTTTCTGGAGACGACGACGTACTTGCCGTCGGGCGACCAGGTCGGCGAGATGAACGTTCGGCCGTCCTCGCGCGTGAGTGCATGCGCGCCGGTGCCGTTGGCGTTCATCAACCAGAGATTGTCGGCGCCGGTGCGATCGCTGACGAACGCGATGGTCTTGCCATCGGGCGAATAGTGCGGCTGTCCGTCGAACGCCTGACCACTCGTGACGCGCGTCGCCTTGCCGCCTTCCATTGGCAACGTGTAGAGATCGCCGAGGAGGTCGAACGCGATCGTCTTGCCGTCAGGAGAGACATCGAGCGAGAGCCAGGTGCCTTCGTCGGTGGTGAAGCGCAGCGGCTTCGTCACCGTGAGCGGGAGCTCGCGAAGCGCGCGTCCGCCCGAATCGCCGGCGGTACGCTGAGCATCAGCGGATGCGGCAAGCAGCGAGAGTGCTGCCGCCAGAATGCACGGGATGGAGCGACGCATGAGCGCCTCGAGCGATTAGGAAGGAGTCGATTCTGTGCGAGAACCTACGCGCATGCAAGGGCGCCCGTTGTCCACTCCTTACGGAACCGGCTTCCCGCCGTCGAGCTGCCTGATCGTCGCGATCGACGCCGGCCGCTCGCGCTTGAGCTTTGCCGACACGACCTCCGCGCGCTTGAGCACGCGGAGCACGTTTTCGCCCGCCAGCTTCCTCAAATCCGCATCAGACCAGCCACGACGCGCCAGCTCTGCGAAGATCATTGGAAATTTCGACACATCCTCGAGCCCGACGACGGTCTCCGTGATGCCATCGAAGTCACTGCCGATTCCGACGTGATCGACACCCGCCATCTTGCGCACATGGTCGATATGATCTGCGACGTCGGCGATTGTTGCAGTCGGTCGAGGGTGCGCCGTGCGCCACGCCTGGAACTCGCGTCGCTGTGCGGCGGTGTCGCTCGGAAAGCGCGTCTTCAAGCTCGCCGTCAAGCGGATAGTCTCGTTGTCGTCGGCGAACACTGCCTTCGAGACAAACGAATTCACGAACGGCACCATGACCACTCCGCCATTGGCCGGAAGGCGGCGGAGAATGGAATCGGGAACGTTCCGCAGGTGCCCAACCAATTCGCGCGACCCCGAGTGCGAGAAGATCACTGGAGCAGCACTGACGTCGAGCGCGTTGCTCATCACACCTGCCGATACGTGTGACAGATCCACGAGCATCCCGAGCCGGTTCATCTCGCGCACCACCTCGCGCCCAAACGGAGTCAGCCCGCCGTGCCGCGCGGTGTCGAGTGCAGCATCCGCCCAGTCGAGCGTCACGTTGTGCGTGAGCGTCATGTACCGCGCGCCGAGGTCGTAGTACGCACGAAGCACCTCGAGCGAATTCTCGATCGCGTGGCCTCCCTCCATGCCGAGCAACGAGCCTATTTTCTTGTTCGCGAATGCCTTGCGCACGTCGGCTTCCGACGACGCGAACGTGAGCCGCTCGGGATATTTCGCGATCATCCGACGAGCAAGCTGGATCTGCTCGAGCTGCACGCGCGAATAGCCGGGAGTGCTGCTGACTGCGCCGTTGCGCTTGTAGTCGGATGCGTCTGGCTCACCCGGGATGTAGACGGACCAGAACTGTGCTCCGACCATTCCCTGCTTGAGTCGCTCGAGATCGGTCATGCCCGGCGCGCGCGTCTTGAGGTCGTACGCCTGAATGTCGTTGGCGTGAACGGTGTCCTCACGGATGCGCCAGGGCAGATCGTTGTGTCCGTCGACGAGAGGAGTCGAGCGCAGAACAGCTTTCGCACGAGCGAGATACTGATCGTCGGACTGCGCGTGCATCGATCGCGGCGCCATGACGCAAACGATTGCGCTCGTGGCGGCCATCATCCGAATGGTGGAGTGAATGCGCACCAAGGTCTCCAGAGGTAGGGGAATTGCTCGCAGAAAAATGACTCGCCGATCGCGATTCCGCATCGGGCGAAACGATGCTTTGCGCCTGGTGCGGCAATCGTCCGGGCGCGTAAATTGACGCGCTCCTCCGGATGTGTGACCGCGAGACGCACCTGGCAGTTCAGCAGGACATAGGACTCACGTGCACCGGAACCGCTCCGGAGCGCCTGACTCAAAACGGAGAACGTATGGCGCACGTCCGCTCGCTCGCAGTCGTCTTCGCCCTGTTGAGCCTCGCTTGTTCACGCGCGACAACCGAGACGCGCGACGTATCAGCCGGCCAGAACGTCCAGCTTGGCGTCGGTGAAAGCGCGACAGTGACTCCTGGCGCCGTCCGCGTGCAATTCGCGGCGGTGAACGACTCGCGATGCCCGTCCGACGTCGTATGCATTCAGGCAGGCGACGCGATGATCATCCTGGCGCTCAGTGGTGCCGGCGCCGATCGCACCGACACGCTCTATCTCGTGCGGCAGCCACGCAGCGTCTCGTACGGTGGCTATCGCTTCGACGCCGTGAACGTGCAACCGTATCCGCGCACCACCGATCAGTCGCCGGCAAAAACGCTCGAGCTGCACGTCGCCACGGCGCCGTGACCCGCTAAAAAAAACGCTACTCCGACGCGCGATCCTCGTCCCGCTGCCCTTCGAGCAAACCGAGACAATAGGTAGCCAGCGCGTCGGTGGCGTAGAGCGTTCCATCGCTTGCCTTCCACACGCAATCATCGGTTGGACGTTCAACCGGACGCAACGCCAGATCGCGCAGCTCTACTGCACCCTGCGCTGGCTTGGGCGATCCACGCCGCGAAACGACGCCACGCCACAGCACCACGTGCAACTCACCAAGTGCGGTCGTATCGGCCGACTCGGGAAACCACGACACACTGAGCGCCGTGTCCGCCGCCTGCAGAATGCATCCACTCGGCGTTCGATGCGCGACGACGGGATTCACCGGGTAGTCGCCTCGCTTCGTCGCGCGCTCGGGCGCGAGCACGTCGAGCAGGTTGTCGACGTTGCGCTGCACCGCGTTCCGTTCCTTCGGCGTCGGCGGCACGTTCCACATATTTTGCGTCGGAGTGCTGGGCTGCGTCATGATGTTCCTACCTTCCAGATGCTGAAGCGATCGACAACGCGGTATGGGTCACGATTGGCGACCCACATGGAGTATAGCGCGCGGTACCGCACAACGGCTCGGTAATCGCAGTCGGTGCTGGCGAGCGGATCGGCTGGACATTCAGGAATCATACCTTCGACGGAGTTCGGCACTGGCAAACATGGCTCTCGACACGCCGCTGATCGTCGTCGCACAGCATCTCGCCGTCGCTGCCGTGGCCGGTCTTGCGGTTGGCGTCGAGCGCGAGTGGTCAGGGCATACGCGTGGGCCCGACGCACGCTTCGCCGGCGTTCGCACGTTCCTCTTGCTCGGCGTCCTCGGTGGTATCGCAGGTTGGCTCGCCCTGGAAAACATGCAGGTCGTCGCCGCCGCAGTATTGCTGGGCGGAGCTGCGTTGACGACGGCCGCGTACTCCGCCGTCATGCGACGGCCGGCCGCCACCCCCGACGGCACCACCGAAGTCGCGGCGCTCGTGGTGCTGGGCATCGGATTCATCGCCGGCATCGGATACCTGTCGGTGGCCAGCGGCATCGCGACCGTCGTGGTGCTCGTGCTCATGGAGAAGACACGCATTCACGCACTGCTCGAGCACATCGACGAAGTCGAGTTGCGTGCCGGATTGCAGTTCGCGGCGCTTGCACTCGTCGTGCTTCCCCTGCTGCCGGAAGGTCCCTTCGGCCCATGGGGTGGCATCAAGCCGCGCGGTCTGTGGATCATCGTCGTCATCTTCTCCGGACTCAACTTTCTCGGCTATCTCGCACGGCGAACTGTGGGTGCGGAACGCGGGTACGGAGTCACGGGTCTGATCGGTGGGGTGATCTCATCCACCGCAGTCACGCTCGACTTCTCGCGTGCGAGCCGTCGCGATGCAAAGGTTGGCGGTGCGCTCGCCATCGGTGTGATCGGCGCTTGCACCGTGCTGCTGCCGCGCGTCACCATCGTGAGCGCTGTGCTCAACCCGCCTGTCGCACGCGCCCTCATTCCGTATTTGCTGCCCGGCTTCATCGTGGGCGCGATAGTCGTGGCGATTGGACTCCGGCGTCCCGCCACCACGGCGCAATCGAGTGAGGAGACGGCCAACCCGCTCCGCCTCGGCTCCGCAATTCAGATGGCCCTGCTTTTCCAGGTTGCACTCACCGCGAGCTCACTGGCGGCGAAGTACTTCGGAAGCCGCGGCGTGATCTCGTCCGCCGTGGTGCTGGGACTCACCGACATGGATGCGCTCACCGTCTCGATGAATCGCCTGGGCACATCTGCCGACATGGTCTCTGAGGCCGCGCGCGCCATTGCCGTTGGCGTGTTGACGAACACCATCTTCAAGGCGGGAATTGCGACGGTCGTCGGAACGGGTCGCTTCCGCTGGATGACGCTCGCCGGGTTGCTCGTGCTCGGCGCTGCATCCGCGATTGGCTTGTGGATGGGCGTGAAGTTCGGTTGATCAGCGCGCGTTGTCGACCTTGATCCCTCTCTCGAGGGTCTGCTTCACCGGACACCGATCGGCGATCTCCATGAGTCGCTGCTTCTGTTCGTCGGAGAGCGGTCCATTGAGCTCGATCTTCCGCTCGATGTGCTGAATACCCACTGCGGTTTTCTCACAGTTCTCGCAATCGATCTCGTGCGAGCGTGACGTGCGCATGCGTACCTCGACGCTCTCGAGCGGCCACTTCTTGCGATTGGCGTAGAGACGAAGCGTCATCGCCGTGCAGCCGCTCAATGAGCCGAGCAGATACTCGTATGGTGTCGGCCCCTCGTCACCGCCGCCAAGCGCTGTCGGCTCGTCGATGACGAAATTGTGGGTACGCGCAGTGACGCTGGCCCGATAGCCCGTTGCGCCAACCTTCGTCGAGACCCAGCGACCACCGTCAGCATCGGTGACGTTCTCTCCAGTCGCGCTCTGCGGCTCAGTCATGATTCGTCCATAGGCTGTGCGTGTCGTCAACCCAACGTGCTGCGAATATCGCGTTCATCTCGGCATTCCGCGACAGTGCACGGAACAGTGCAGCTTCGTAGCCCTCTCCGACCTCTGCGTTCCTCGTTTGCATCCTCTGCGTAAAAAATGCAGTTGCTTTGGCACGAATCGAGAACTACGGCAAGCATTTATCGCAGAGGATGACAGAGGAAACTGAAACAGCCGCAGAGAACGCAGAGCAAAGCAACGTATGAGTAACGGGTCACTTCAACGGCTCGCGTAGTCCTCCGCGACCTCTGCGTTCCTCGTTTTGCGTTCTCTGCGTAAAAAATGCAGTTGCTTTGGCAGAATCGAAAACTACGCCAAGCATTTATCGCAGAGGATAGCAGAGGAACTGAAACAGCCGCAGAGAACGCAGAGGAAAGCAACGTCGTGACGACGTATGAGTAACGGGTCACTTCAAAGCTTGGCGTAGTTCTCTGCGATCTCTGCGTTCCTCGTTTTGCATCCTCTGCGTAAAAAAGCAGTGGCTTTGGCCCAATCGAGAACCACCGCAGGAGCGAGCCACTCGCTCAACGCTTGATGCTGAGCACGAGCACGCCGGCGGCAACCATGCCGATCCCGAGCCATTCACGCGGTGCGGGTCGCTCGCCAAGAAAGATGACGGCAAAGATCGCGACGAGCACGACACTGAGCTTGTCCACCGGCGCGACCTTCGCCGCCTCGCCGATCTTGAGCGCGCGAAAGTAGCACACCCACGACGCGCCGGTGGCGAGCGACGAGAGCACGAGAAACAACACGGATCGAGAAGGCAGCGCGAATGGATCGCGCCATTTTCCCGTCGCCGCGACGAAGGCGCCGAGCACGGCGACGATCACGACTGTGCGCAGCAGCGTCGCGAAGTCCGAGTCGACGCCCTCGAGACCTATCTTCGCGAATATCGCCGTGAGTGCCGCAAAGGCCGCCGAGCCGAGCGCCCAAGGCAGCCAGGCAGGTGTGGATGTCATCAGATCTCCGTGGCTGGAAGTGTCGAAGTCTGCCAGCGCGCGCTATCCGCCCGCAACGTCACCCTATTGACATCGTGAATTCAGAAGCGTCGCGCCGGTGGGCGCATCGTCCCTGACGCGGTTACGGAAACGCCCGAACGAACGCTTCGCGCGCAGCACGCGCGCCTGGTGCCTGCTCCTCCGATCCCCGACTCTGGCTCGCGCTGGGGTTGGGCGTTTCCACTCGGCGCATCAGTTCCGTGAGGGTGTAGCGCGCACTCGCGACGGCGTAGTGATAGCCGTCCGACTGCAGACGCGCACCCGAGAACCAGATCGCCACCATGTCGCTCGGTGCGAAGTATTTGAAAGTCGAGCGATAGACGATGTCGCGGAGCGGGTATGACACTCCGCGCGCAAGAACCGGCGAGGGTGACGCAACCCACCTCGTGCCGTCGGTGCTTCGCGCAAAATACACCTCGCTCCGACTGCAGTTATCGCCGTTGGGATATGCGGCCACGAGCGCCCAGTACTCATGCTTCGAGCTGATGTACTGCACGTCCCAGTGCCATGGCACGCGTCCCGGTATGACCAGCGATACCGGTGTTGGGCTTCCCCACTTGAGGCCGTCGGCCGACCGACGCTCGTTGAGTGTCAGTCCCGCTGTCGATGCATTGCAGCCAGCAGGTCCGGCCGTAACGGCCCACATGCGCCAGCTTCCGTCCTCCTCGCGCACAATCGCCGGCGAGATCATCGCATAACGCGTATCCGTCTGGATAAGCGCCTGCGATGTCCACTGCACACCGTTGCGACTTGTCACCAGATACAGCTGATCCGCATCGGCCGTCGTTTGCCGATAGTACATCCGCAGCTCGTCTTTGACGGGATCGTACACCAGATCGGGATCGGACAGGTACGCGCCGTTGGTAGGATTCGCCAGCGGGTTCGTAACACCGGCGGGCACAGTCAGCTCGGCGGTACTCGCACCCTGAAATATCGACGGATTTTCGTACGTCGCGTTGCCGCCGGGATATGGCGTCGCGGCGAACCAGAATCGCCTGCCGTTCCAGCTCTTCGGAAAGACGACGGCATCCGGGTGCACGAGCTGCCCCGAGCCCTCTGAGGTTTTCACCTGCAAGCCGCTCGGCTCGGCGAGCGTCACGCTCGGCGAGGGGATGTCGTCGTCAGCTCCGTCGTCGACGGGGACGGAAAGCTGTGGCGGTTCTGGCGGTTCGTCGGGCGCCGCATGGCACGCCGCCACCGAGAGGATGGCGGAGATGAGCAGCGCCAAATAGCGCGGCAAGGCGGGGCACGGCGTCGTGCGGATGGTTGCTCGCGGCACTCTGGCACTCCTGTGTCAGGTGCCATGATACCACCGCTGAGCTCGACAAGGCAATAGTGCCCTGCGTCACAAATTATTCGTGCAGAACCTGATGGACGAATGACACCGCTATGGAGCCCTCCCCGACCGCTGAGGCCACCCGTTTAACGTTGCCGCCGCGCACGTCGCCCACGGCAAATACTCCAGGAAGACTCGTTTCGAGCAAATGCGGTGGGCGCGTGAGCGGCCATTTCGCCTCAGTGAGGTCGTCGGCGCTGAGATCCGGGCCCGTCTTGATGAAGCCCTTCGCGTCCAAAGCGACACATCCATCGAGCCAGCCGGTGCTTGGCGCCGCTCCAGCCATGACGAAGACATGGCGGATTGCACGATCCTCTTCGGCGGCTGTCTGGCGATTCTTCCACCGCACTCCCTGGAGATGATAGTCGCCGTCGAGACGAGTGAGCTCGGTGTGGGTGTGCAACGTGATCGCCGGCGAATCCTCGATGCGGCGAATGAGATAGCGCGACATGGTGTCGGCGAGGCCGTCGGAGCGAATGAGCATGTGGACATGCTTTGCGGTCTGCGAAAGAAATACAGCCGCCTGCCCCGCCGAATTGCCGCCGCCGACGACGATGACTTCTTCGCCGCCACACAGTTGCGCTTCCATGAAGGTCGCGCCGTAGTAGATCCCAGCACCCTCGAACCGCGACATGTTCGGCAGCGCCAACTTTCGATACTCGGCGCCCGTGGCGATGATGATCGTGCGCGCGGTGATCCTCGTTGCCCCGTCAATCTCGACGGCGTATGGCGTTCGCTCGCAGGCGAGCTTGGTGGCACCCTTCGCGATCATGAGATCGGCGCCGAACTTCTGCGACTGCGAATATGCGCGGGAAGCGAGTTCCTGTCCGCTGATGCCTGTCGGGAAGCCGAGATAGTTCTCGATGCGAGAGCTGGAGCCAGCCTGTCCGCCCGGCGAATTCGATTCGAGCACGAGAACGTCCACCCCTTCCGACGCAGCGTACACTGCCGCCGCGAGTCCCGACGGTCCAGCGCCGACGATCACGAGGTCGCGCAGGTGCGACTGGTCGATCGCGTCGTTGAAGCCGAGGCAGTCGGCGATCTGTCGGTTGCTCGGATTGCGAAGCACGATTTCGCCGCGCCAGATCACCACAGGCACATCGGCCGGCGCGACGCCGAAGTGATCGAGGAGATCCTGGACGCCATCATCGCGGTCGAGGTTGAGCGACGCGTATGGATGCCCATTTCGCGAGAGAAATTCACGGACGCGCAGTGTTCCCGAGCAGTGCTCGGAGCCGATGACTACGACGTCGCCAAAGCCATGCGAGATCATCTCTACGCGACGCAGGATGTACGCGCGCATGATGATCTCACTCAACTCGCTGTCCGCCTGCACGAGCGCGAGCAGACTCTCGCGGTTCACCTCGATCACTTCACCGTCGTCGCCGGCGCGGATGCGCACGAGCGAGCGGCGACCGGCGAGTGTATTGATCTCGCCGCTGAATTGCCCAGGCTGATACAACACGATCAGCGTTTCTCCGACATCGCTCACGCGGACGATCTCGATGTTGCCCACGCTGGCAACGAACAGCGGCACGTTCGATGAACCCGCTTCGACGAGCACCTCTCCGCGCCGGACAGGTCGCACGCGTCCATGTTGCGCGACGCGTGAAATCTGCGCTGGCGTGAGCGTGGGAAACACGTGCTCGCTGTTCGAGCCAAGCACCAACGCAGGAAGCGGAGTAGCACTCGTCGTCATCGTCTCTCGCCGGTCAGCAGCGTCATTTGAGCGCGGTTCGTGGGCAACTCCTTGAGAGTTATCGCGAATGTGTACGTCGCACCAGCGTTACCGATGTAAAGGTGCCCCGGGTCGGCGGGAGTTGCACCCGCATCTCGGTGTCGTGTGTCCGCGCGTTCCCGCCCTCGTCAGGCCATGGGAGCTCACGCGGCGACATCGCGCTCTCGAACTACTCGTTGAGCTACGAATCCCGGTGGCGCGCGGCAAAAGCCCATACGCGCCGACGATGTGTGATCCGCCGCCGGTGCGACGTGACAGCGGATGCACCGAGCAGTGGGAGTCGCGTTCCTTCTGCTCGAGCTTCATGTCACGCCGGCCGACGACGAATCACGTGTTCTGTTGACCTTCAAACGCAAAAGCGCCCCACCTGCAGTTGGCGCAGGCGGGGCGATTGAGTCGCTCCTTATCCGGGGTGGGGGTGCGCTCTAGGGAGTGCGCCTTCCACTGACGGATCCTGCACCCTTTCCAATACTCGGCGCGCGATAGCGCTGCGTGCCGATCCAACTGTCGACGATCATGGGTTTCGCGATTGCACGTGCGCTGTCTCCGATGGCGGCGAGCGACGCGCTCCCGCGTTCGACATGCCGGCGCGTGCCGGACTGTCGTGGACTGTCGAGGAGAGAAGACGTGAATGCGATCATGAGATCGAGATGAAGTCCCCGGTGGAGTGTGTGCTCAGCAAACTGGTGTCGTACAAACGACAAATCGCGCCGCCGATGGTCTGCCCGGAGCGACAAGCGCTTCAGGGTTGGTCGGCCGCCTGCGCATGGTGCGCCGTGCAATCGACTCGTTGAACATCGGGACGCGACTCCCAGAGCGAGCATTGTAAAATCAGAATTGCTCGGTGTCAAGTTTTTTTGCTTGTTTTTTCACGCGTCGCTAAGACGGTGTGTCGACGGCGCTCCAGCTGTCAGACACGGCCTTGTCCTTAGCGATGCTGACGATCGCGCCGTTCACCGTGAACCGAACGAACGGACTGTGATGATAGCCCGCCGCGAGAAAGCGGCGCGACTTGAGCGAGTAAATGCGCCCCGATCGCGTGATCTCATACAGCGCTTCGTAGCCGGCAAGGGGAACACGCGGCTCGAGCGCCTTGCTCTTCGGCGACGCGATGCTGTTGCTCCGCTCGTCGCGGCGACGCTTCTGCGCGTGCTTGTGTCTGTCTTCGCGGTGGCCCATGAATACCGTAGGTGATCGGTCTGGCTGAAACGGGAGCCAGACGTTCAAGGCAGCTATCGCATACCAATCTAAGCACTCCGCCACGAGCCGGACACGCTCGCGCAGTCGCCGAGACAGCACAACTACCGCGACGCTCGCATCGACCAGCAGTTCTCCACCGAGGCGCCCCACGGTCGGCAACGCATCAGTCGGCACCGTCATTGCGCGCGCCGTGCTCGCTACGGATGTGAACTGATGCAGCGCAGAAGCGCCGTCGCACCGACCGTCAACGCGAGACTGAGCGGTACGATGATGAACTGTCCGATCAGATTCATGGAGAGACAGGAGCCGCGCACAAGCATGGCACCCTGGCTGGTCAGTCCGACGATGCTCTGCACTCGAAAGCCCGCGACGCCGCCAAGCCAGCCGACGGAGGTGACGACATGCGCGGTGAGGTCAGCTTTCGGCGGACGGGCGTTATCACTCATGATCGGTTGGGCCCTGGCAAAGTCGTTCTGCGACGGCGTGGTGCAACTGATGAGTCGCATCGCGTTCAGAATCGATCCGCAAATAGTTCATCGCATGTGCACTCCATTGCACGATGCGGCCTGTCCCAACGGCGACGACGGTGGATCATCACGGCGCCAAGCGAAGGTACCGCCCTATCGAACTATCGTTCCGATGCGTGCCCAGCGAACGGCCGTGACGTAAGGAAGGCGCCGGTCGCTCACGCTCCGGTACGAGTAGTACACGAGCAACGGCGTGCCCCAAATGTTCTCGCGCGGGACGAGTCCCCAGTATCTGCTGTCCTTCGACTCATGGCGGTTGTCGCCAAGCATGAAGTAGTAGCTGGAGGGGATAACCAGCGGTCCCCAATTGTCGAGCGTGGGCTGCATCGGCGCTGACCCGAAACGCGAAGACGTCAGCTCTATGCGGTGTTGCCATTCGAAGAGGGAACTCGTGTCGTCCACGGCGTCCTGTGAAGCAGGCGCGCGGCCGAGGCTATCGGCTTGCGCATAGGATCGGCCATTCACGAAGAGAAGACTCGCTCGCATGTACACCGTATCGCCCGCGGCGCCGACTATCCGTTTGACCAGAAGCGGAGTCGGGTTCCTGCCGGCAGCGTCCTCGTCGCTTTGAAAGGGCGACACAAAAACGGCAACATCACCGCGTACCGGCTCCCGAAGCGCCGGGAGGTGCACGTGGGTGAAGGGAATAGGCGCGCCAAACAGCACGTAGGTCACATACAACCAGTCTCCATCGCGAAGCGTGGGCCGCATGGATCGCGATGGGATGTGGTACGCTGCGACGACAAAGGTCGTAATGAAGAGATAGACAAGCGTCGTCACTGCGAGAAATCGGGCGAGCGTCGCCACACCCCGACGGCCACTCATGCGGCATCTCCTGTGCTAACCATGCACGCCTCGTTACTGAGGCAAAGGCTCACACAAATTCTTACGCGCATTGCGCCCTACATGTGCGTCACGCAGATGGTCTGCTTCACGTCGACGCTGAGCACGACGCCTGGCCAAATCCGGACAGGGAACGCTCCGGCTGCCATCCGCCCGTGTAGATGAACAGGCGCGAAGTTGGCTCGACCCCGTCAGGCCGTCTCTCGGGAAAAGTCAGAATTATCCCACCGCGGCGGCCCATTTGCCACATGGTGACCTTGTCCGTCTGCTCGAGTGACTGACCGGCACAGAGGGACACGGGCGGCCCGAACAACTGCGTCACACGTCGGTGAACCGCGCCAGCCGCACGTGGGCCCATCACAAGTTCCACTGCCTCGACGATGGCGTTTGGGGAGGCGTGTTCGCCGAGCGCCGGGCCAGGCCACACGACGACCGCGACGGCACGAGGTGGCTCAGAGTCGTTTGCAGTGTACAGGTTCGGCGAGTCGCCCGGATGACGCACACCGAGTTCTGGGTGCGCTCTTCTCGCGTCGCGCAGCGTTTCGCCCAGCCGGAGCGTCGGTTCCAATTCGCCGAGCAGTTGCTCCGCCCTCCTGCTTCGTCCTTCGAGGTGACACCCCGCCACGCAGGTAATCAATGTCAAGAGGGCGACGCAACGAAGGAATGCAGCGTTGGCGTGCGTGAACCTCTCTACATCGGCGAAGCGCGCTCTCCCTCGTGTCATACGCCTCCTGCTGATCGAATCAACGTGCCTGCTCTTCAAGCCGTCGCTGCAGGGCATCCGGCGCTCTCGCAGAACGGTCTACCGGATAAGTTGCAGCGAGGCTCCGGACTTAGGTAGAGCGACGTGCGTACCCAGAAACGGCTGCGTGTCTCGGGCGTCGGAGCAGCAGATGCTGATCCTCGGTTTGCTTCTACGCGTGTCCATGTCGGTGGTGCAGATCCGGATAGTGAGCATGTGAGTGTACGAGCGGCAGGTGTCGATGCGTATGGGAGTGGGGTATAGGATCGCTTACCGGTGGATCGGTCGAAAGGTGGGCGTGCCGGTGGTGCTCGTCATGCACGTGAGCGTGTTCGTGTTCCGTCGCCTCGTGATGGTGCTCGTGCTCATGCCGCTCGGTGAGATGCAATGAGACGCCGCACGCCATCAAGAGCGCGGCCGTCAGCAGGAATGCGGCCGGCCGCTCATGAAAGACGAGCAGCGAGGCTGCCGCTCCCACAAAGGGTGCGATGGAGAAATACGCTCCGGTGCGTGCCGTGCCGAGGTAGCGGAGCGCGAGCACAAACAGCGCGAGACTCACGCCGTAGCTGAGGAATCCGAGCGCGAGTGCGGCGGCAAGTCGAGCATTTCCCGGCCACGCTGCACCGAGTAGCAGCGCAATCCCCGTGTTGACCGTCCCGGCCGCGAGGCCCTTGAGCATCGCAACCTGCACCGGGTCGCCACCTGAGACCTTCTGCGTGAGATTGTTGTCGATTGCCCAACACAGGCACGCCCCCGCTATGACAAGTGGACCGACGAGGCCACCCCATGCAAGCCGTCCCTGCCAAGAGAGTACCACACCGCCGGCAAGAATGCAGAGCATGCCGAGCGCGATCCGTCGATCGACGTTCTCGCGAAAGACGAACCAGGCCAGCAGTGCGGTGAAAACGCCCTCGAGATTGAGGAGGAGCGAAGCCCCACTGGCTGCGGTTCGGCTGAGCCCAACCATCAGAAGGAGCGGACCGAGTACACCGCCGAACACGATGGCTCCCGCGAGCCAGGGAGCGTCGGCACGAGCGAGGGGCGCCTCGCGCGATACGCTGCGCTTGCGCCACAACCAGACGGCGAGCAGCCCAACGCCTGAGCCCAGATAAAGAAGTCCAGCAAGAAGTTGGGGAGTCGTTTGCCCAAGAAGGAGCTTTGCGAACGGAGCGCTCAATCCGAACAGCGCTGCGGCAAGGAGCGCCGTTCCGACGCCCCTGTAGCGATCGGCTGGAGGGTGCGTGCTCGGCAGAGAAGTCATGTCGGACAACACGTCATGAGGCATGCCAGGCTCTCGGAGGATGTTCCGTTCCGCCGCCGCTGAGTCCCGCGACGGGATGGACGTTAAAGAGCATTGGGAGCATGTGGTGAATCAACCTCTTCGACGAATGCTCGACCGTGTCCGTGAGCTTGTGACGTCCACTTCACTGCGTCCCGCTAAGAGCGGCGTGGCACTTACGCGATGTTTCGAATCAACAGCAGTCCACCTCGCACGCCTGGCCACGAATGCCCTCCAGCCCCTCACGCATGATGATCGGCGTCATGGCGAGCGCGGCGACTGGATCGGCCCACCACCATCCGAACACGGCGTTCAACGCCACGCCGGCAAGTGCGATGACCGAGAGATAGGCACAGAGCGACGTCTGTGTCGCATCCGCCTCCAACGCGCGGCTCGACAGCGCCCGGGCAACGCGACCCTTCGCTCGTGCGAGCACTGGCATCACGACCGCGGAAAGCGCCAGAATGACGATTCCGACGACACTGCGCTCTGGTTCCTCGCGCAGCAACAGCGTCTTTGCGCCATCGACGAACACATAGGTGGCGAGGACGATGAAGGTCCAGCCGATGACGCGCACTGCAATGTGCTCCACGCGTGCGCGACGCACCGGCTCGAGATCCGAGCGAAGCCGCCACTGCGCTGCACCGCTCGCCGTCACCTCGATCACGCTGTCCAGCCCAAAGCCGATGAGCGCAACACTGCCCGCGAGGAGGCCGGTGACGAGCGAAGCGACTGCCTCCACCACGTTGTACGCAATCGTGAGGTAGTTGAGCCGAAGACCGCGCAGCACCAGCACCGCCCGCTCACTGTCATTGCCACTCATTCGATCCTCGCTGGTGCCACGAGATCCGCGGCAGGGTTGAGTTGGCGCTCCTTCCAGAGCGAATAGATCGCGGGAATCACAACCAGTGTGAGCATGGTGGACGTTAGCATTCCTCCCACCATCGGCGCCGCGATGCGCTTGAGGACGTCGGCGCCCGTGCCCTGACTCCACAGAATCGGGATCAGCCCAGCCATGATTGCCGTGACGGTCATGATCTTGGGCCGTACGCGTTCCACTGCTCCCTCCTCGACCGCTTCGTCGATGTCATCCACCGTCCGAAGCACTCCGCGCGCGGAACGCGCAGCGTACGAATGATCGAGGTAGATGAGCATGATCACTCCGGTCTCCGCTGCCACACCTGCAAGCGCGATAAAACCGATCGCCACTGCAACGCTCATGTTGTACCCGAGCAGCCACATCAGCCACACTCCGCCCACCAGAGCAAATGGCAGCGAAAGCATCACGATGGCGCTTTCCATCACGCTGCGGAAATTGAAGTACAGGAGGCCGAAGATGATCGCCAAGGTGATCGGGACAACAATGCGCAGTTTCTGACCGGCGCGCTGCATCGCTTCGAACTGTCCGGACCATTCCAGGCGGTAGCCAGGCGGCAGCACGAGCTTTCGATCGAGCAGCCCTTTCGCCTCGCTGACGTATCCGCCGACGTCGCGTCCTTGCACGTCCACGTAAACGATGTTGTTCAGGTAGGAATTCTCCGACTTGATGAGCGTGGATCCGCGCGTCACCGCGATGTGCGCGAGCCCACCGAGTGCGACCTGCGCCCCTGAAGGTGTAGTGACGAGGACGCTGGAGATCTGCTCCGGGTTCTCACGCAACTCGCGCGGGTAGCGGACCAGCACTGAATAGCGTTCACGCCCGTCGATCACCTGCGCCACATTCATGCCGCCGGCAGCGGTCGCAAGCGCTGCCTGCACATCGCCGGTCGTCATGCCGTATCGCGCCGCGGCGTCTCGATCGATCGTGACGTCGAGATATTTGCCGCCCACGGCTCGCTCCGAGAATACGGTGTTAGTTCCCTTCACCGCTGGCAACATGCTCTCGATCTGCTTCCCAATCGCATCAAGCGTGTCGAGACTCGGCCCAAAGAGTTTGATGCCAACCGGCGTCTTGATACCAGTGGTCAGCATGTCGAGGCGGTTCTTGATTGGCATCGACCACATGTTGCCGACGCCTAGCGTCTTCACGGTCGCGTTGGCCTCCGCGACAATCGAGTCGTAGCGCACGCCGGGTCGCCAGTCGTTCTTGTCCTTGAGGATGGCAATCGTCTCGATCATCGACATCGGAGCCATATCGGTGGCCGACTCCGCGCGACCGATCTTGCCTAACACTGTCTTGACCTCCGGGATGCGTGCGAGCGCCGCGTCGCGCTGCTGCAGGATCTGTTTGGCCTGTGCGGTACCCACACCGGGAAACAGCGAAGGCATGTCCATGATCGAGCCCTCGTTCAACGG
>JBDUCR010000284.1:0-20572 GCA_040003345.1 bacterium | reverse complement strand
ACGTCGTTCGTGAGCGTGAACTCGACGACGTCGCCAACGCGACAGTGCACGATGGGACCCGGCATGTCACCCTCGAACGTCCACGCGGCAACGACGGTGTCGGCGCTGATGCGAACTGGCGCCTCTCGCACGTGCCAGTGCAGTTGCGTTCGTCCGTTGGTCGAGAGTGCGGGCAGCGTCGGGTCGAAGCGATGGAATACGGTGCCCTGTGCGCCCTGCGTCGACGCGGCGGTTGCGGACGAGCTCCCATGCTTTGCGCCCTTCAGCAGCGACGTGTCGAGCTGGCTGTCCGAGTTGTGAATTTTGGGCTGTTGCGTTCCCTGCGCGGCGTTCGCGCCAGACGAGGCACTGTCACGCCGTTGTCGCACCTCATCGGATGCGGGAGGCGAGCAACCCGCCAATGCCGCGCCGAGTCCTGGAATGGCCAACGACAGTGCGGACGCACGTCCAATGAACGTGCGACGGTTCGTCGGCGCATCGAGGAGACTGGCATGCGGCAAGTCGACATCACGCGGCACATTCGCATCCGGCATGGAGAGTCTCGCTAAGGTGGAAGAACAGCGTTGCGTAGCGTGTTACGGCGCCACGGTGAGATGTCCCTTCATACCCAACAGGGCGTGCGGATCGCAGTGGAAGTAGTAGGTTCCCGGCGCGAAGCTCACCAGCACATCGTAGGTCTGTCCCGGCAACTGCAGCAGATCACTCGCGGCGGGAAGGCCCGACTTGCCTGGGTTCGAGTCGGCGAGGAAGTGCACGTTATGCACGCCGGCCTGCAGCGTGTATCGAATCAGGTCGCCCTTCTTCGCCGCGATGGTGTTGGGCTCGAAGCGGTTTCCCGTCCCATCCGTAATCAGCTGGACGACGATGATCTTTCCTCCTGGCCCTGGCGACGGCGCCGCGCCACCTGGCGCTGAGGAGGCAGACGGCGATGGCGGGGCAGCAGCTGTGTCCTTAGCAGCACTCTTGTCGCCACCGCACGCGGCAACGACGCCGAGCGTAAAGAGACTCGCGGCGACGAACAGCCGCTGAGAATGAACCTTCATGGAACCTCTCGATTAGTCGTACAAGTAGTCGCTCGCGTCGCTCGGCACTCGATGTAGGCCGAACGCGCGCGCGCCTGGATGTCGCCAGATCCGCGGGTCTTCAGAAGTCACGCTTCTGAAACGCACGCAGACCGAGCAGCACCGGTGCCGCTACCCAGAAGGTGAGCGCGGCAGCAGCGATGAGGATGCCCGTTGAGCCGGTGAAGACCTGCTGGAAGGCAGCGCCCGTATAACCCATCAGCGCCGACATGTCGAACTGGAGGAGAAGAAGCACCCGCGCCAGATCAATTGGATTCGCAAGCATCAGGCCGAGCATCGGTCGCTCGATCGGATAGTCACCGAACATCATCACGAGAATGAGCACGAGCCCGTCGTACAGGACGGCGACAAACAGCCAGACGCCGATCGCCGCTCCCATTCGACGCATCCGATCGTCGGACCAGGCGGCGATGACGAACGCGAGTGCGGTGAAGACAAAGGTGAGCACCACTCCCGTGACTGCCAGCATCGCGAGCGACGCACGCAGTGCGGGATCGTCGAGACCATGCAGCGTAAAGGGCACGGCAAGTCCGACCAGGAACGCCAGCGCGAGCGGAATCGACAGGCCGAGATACAGCCCACCGTACAGCTGGCGTCGCGTCAGCGGTTGTGCGAGCAGCAGCTCGATGAACTCGTGCGCGTTGTCGAGGTAGACCGTGCCGAACACGAGTGCAACCAAGGGGATGATGAACAGCGTGATGGTCATCAGGCTGATCAGCGACTTCCCTCCGCCGCCAAATCGCAGGAGCGCATCTGTGACGACGATGAAGAACAGTGTGTAGGCAATGAGCCATCTGCTGCGCGCGACATCGCGCAGTTCATATTTCATGACCTTCACGGTGGCGGCTGGTATGACGTTCATGCGGCCACTCCCATCGTCATCAGGTGTGAGATCGCGCGACCGAGATTTGCCTGCCGCGTGTTGCGCATGAGGTCATCGACCGCGCCGCTGTACCGCACCACGCCGTCGAGGAGAAAGACCACGTCGTCGGCAAGCTCCTCGAGCTCGTTCATGAAGTGTGAGCTCAGGATGAACGTGCGCCCGGCATCGCGCTCGGTCAGGATCTTGTCCTTGAAGACGCTGCTGGCGGCGGGGTCGAGACCAGCCGTCGGTTCATCGAGAATCAGAAGACTCGGCGCAAACAGAAACGCCATCACTGCGTTCACCTTCTGTCTGGTGCCGCCCGACAGCGTTCGCACTGGTTTGCCGAGATGCTCGGCGAGGCCGAAGCGGTCGATCAGCTCTTCGTCCAGCGTGCCGTCGACCGACATGCCGCGGCTCCCGCGCAGGTCGCGCAGCATCGCGAGGAGCTCTGCCCCGGTGAGGTTCTGCGGAAAGCGCGCGATCTGCGGCATGTAGCCGATGTTGGCGCGATACGCACAGTCGTCACTGACCAGCACGCCGTTTACGCGAATACTGCCGGCATCGGCGCGCACGAGTCCGAGGATCGTCTTGATGAGTGTCGTCTTGCCGGCACCATTGGGGCCCACGATTGCGGTGACGCGGCCATGCTTCACAGTGAGATCGAGTCCGCGCAGCACCTCTTGCTCGCCAAAGCGTTTCGTCAATCCGGAGATCGCGATCATCGGAGCACCGCGCGAAGGGGCCGCATCGAGGGGCGGTGGTCAGCGAGTGATTCTGGCGTCAACGCCGGAATGACACGCTCCGCCGCGTCAAGCAGCGCGACGAACGTGCTGCGGAGGAGAATCAGCGCTGGCGCGTTCTGCTGGACGATCATCGAAAAGAGACGTACAGGGCGGTGAGGAACGTCGCCGACACCGTCGTGCCGCAGATCGTAACCAGCGTAGCTGTCCCAGAAATTTCCTTCGAGCACAGTGTCCGCATTCCGGCCGTTCGTCGCGATGTCGAACGTGTTGCGCTGGAAATCATTCTCGACGATCCGTCCGTCCTGTGCATTTGCGTCGAGCCGAATGGCCCAGCCGTTGTCTCTGAATGCGTTGTGCCGCACCACAAGTCGCGTGGTGCCGTCCACGAACAAGCCGGTGGTGTTTCGGGAGAATTGGTTGTCTTCGAGACGCGCGTCGCTGATCTCCTTCAGCAGCAGTCCGTAGGCGGCGCCGCCCACGTTCTCTTCGAACCGGTTGCGCGTCATCTCGACGTGCCGCGTGTACATCACGGCAACGCCGGAACCGTTGTGCCGGAACGTGTTGTCGAGGTAGCGGCAACCGTCCGAGAACATGAAGTGGAGCCCGTAACGCGAGTTTCCTTCGCTCACGTTGCCCTCAACGTCGCTGTTGTGCACGAACTCGAAGTAGATCCCGTCACGATGTCCGCTGATGTGGTTGTCGGCGATGGTGATGTGATCGGCTGTCCACAGATGAATGCCGTTCCCGGACGCGGTTTCAGTTCCCGGTGTGGCGGCGAGCGTGTTGTGCGCGATGCGGCAGCGCGACACGCGGGCGAGATAGATTCCGAAGAAGGCGCGCTCGATGTGATTGTGCTCGATCACGCAATCGCTGGCTTCGCTCACGGCGATCGCCGCGCGATCTTCGCGAAAGCTCGATCCTACGTCGCGGAATGTGAGGTTGCGAATGGTGACGCTGTCGGCCCTCACGGTCATGATCTGCCGCTGGCCTTGTCCGTCGAGCACCGCGAGTCCTTCGCCCGTAATCGTGAGTGACTTGTCGACGACGATCGTCGGCTCGCGATATACGCCCGTGGTGACGGTGATCAGCGCGCCACGGCGCGCCAGCTGGATTGCCGCAGTGAGTGTGCGCACCGGCCCCGCTGGCGACACGACGATCGTCTGCTGAGCGCCACTCGCAGATGCGACGGCGACGAGCAGCAGCAGGACGCCTCGCGCGGCACGGAGCACGTCAAAGGCGCGCGTCAACAGAAGCTCCGGTTCCTCGTGCGAGTCCTTCACGCTGCACGAGTGCAAGCACGTCACTCCACCCAAATGACTGTGTGTTCCCAGCGGCGCGATTCGCCATCGCGTCTCTCGCGGACGAGAAGGCCATGAGTCCCTTGCCCATCGGGCTCGACTGCCCGGATGCGCGATTGAACCGCGCACGCTCGGCCGATACCAGCGAGCCTGGATGCAGATAGTCAGATACCCAGAGTGACCGCGCGTCGCGCTGATGCCGGGCGTGATAGCTTGCCAGACACTCGGCGGAGTCGAAGACGAGCGTGCGCCCTTTGGTCGACACCATCGCCGCCGCGAATCTCGGTTCGCTCACGGTCATCCGGCAGAACGCACATTCGTCGTGGCCGTACGCGATGGAGCGCGGGCCCGCGGCCGCGCATGCGTCGAGCGCGGAAACGACGGCGAGGAGCATCCCGGTGCGAAGAGCCGCGCGGCGGCTGACACGATTCTCTGACATGATGGCGTCCTTCATCGCGCTGTCGCGAGGATCGCGTCGCGCACCGCTGGTTGACCACGCGTGCCCACGCGCTCGGCCGTGCTGTGCACTGCGCGCCATGTAAGCACGACCGCTGCGATTCCGAGCGCGAACGCAATGCCCGCTGCGATGCCACCCAGACCAGGCCATGACGTCGCCGTGAAGTTGAGCAGTTGCTTCGAGCCGATCAGCGGCGGCTGATAGCTCATTCCCGGAATCTTGATGATCGCATTCTCGAGATCGAGATTGTGGCCGTAGTCGTACTCCCACCGCCAGAAGTCCACGAGACCGGCCAGACCGAGCGCGGTGAAGCCGCCGGCCCAGACGTACAGAAGCTGCCGCTTGCCGAGTGCCGCGACGAGCAGTCCGCTCACAATCAGCACGCCGACGATCCACGGCATGATCCTGAGCTCGGGGATCGCATCGGCCTCGATCCGCTGCATGCCGATGTAGTGATTGAGGTTGTTGATGTTGTTCAGATCCGTCTCGGTGGAGCCCTGCACCTTGTTGACGTGAATGCGCATCCCCAGCCCCTCGGGGTACTGCGGCGCCACCAGCCGTACTTGCCACAGAGGCAGCAGGTACAGCGCGACGAGCAGCAGCGCCGCGGTTCCCACGAGGATCCTGGAGAGTTTTGTCATGATCGGCTCACTTCCCGCCGCCGGCAGTGTGGCCGCTGTGCGACTGATCCTTCTCGCCGAGCTTCGCCATCTGAGCCGCTGCCTTTTTACTGATGTTCGCCATGAGCGGCACGTTCGAGCCGGCCGGCGACACGCGCACGTAACCCTGCATCTCCTGATGAAGTGCCGAGCAGAAATCCGTGCAGTAGAAGGGATAGACGCCTGACGCCTTCGGCACCCACTTGAGCGTACGCGTCGCACCCGGCGCCATGATCAGCTCCGAGTTCTCCGCGCCCATGACTGCGAAGCCATGCACGATGTCCCAGTCCTGCTCGATGTTGGTGACGTGGAAGTACACCGTGTCACCGACCTGCACGCCTTCGAGGTTGTCGGGCGCGAAATGCGAACGGATTGCCGCCATCTTGATGTCGACGCGCTTGCCGTTGCGTGTAATTCCGCCCTCGCTCTCTGCCTTCACCACGCCGACGTTCGTGTTCTCGGCGAGCTTGTAATACTTGAGCTGCTTGTCGCGGATGATCTCGGCGGGAATTGCCTGCGCGTAGTGCGGCTCGCCGATCGTCGGGAAATCGAGCAGCATCTTCATCTTGTCGCCGCTGATGTCGATCAGCTGTGCCGACTGGGCGAGCTCAGGGCCCGTGGGCAGGTAGCGGTCTTTCGTGATCTTGTTGAGCGAGAGGACATACTGTCCCCACGGCTTCTTCGAATCGCCGCCCGGAATCATGAGATGTCCGACCGAATAGAACACCGGCATGCGGTCGAGTACTTCCCACGTGCCGAGCTTCCATTTCACGATCTCGGACGAGATGAACATCGAGGTGTAGGCGTTGCCCTTGCCGTCGAACTCCGTATGCAATGGGCCAAGGCCTGGCTTCTGCACTTCGCCTATCATCGTCGCGCTGTACTTGAGCACGGGAATGCCATCCGCTTCGCCATCGAACTGCTTGTCGGCGATCGCCTTGATCATCTTGCTGAACGAGTGCACCGGAATGACGGTCGCGAGCTTGCCACCGGCGACGATGTATTCGCCGCTCGGATCGATGTCCACGCCATGCGGCGACTTCGGCGTCGGCATGTAGTACACGAGTCCGGGACACGAGGTGGGGTCGAGCATCTGGACGCTCGTCTTGCGCTCGCTGCGCGCCTGGTGGGACTTCTCGTCCATCACGTTGTGGTAGTAGTCGGCCGGCGCAGTGCGCGCCTTGCCCTGCGCGATGCACTGCTCCGCCACGTGATAGTTCACGGCGGCGATGAAGTCCTTGTCGTTCTTCGACGCGTTGAGCTCGAGCTTCTCGTTCGCCTGCTCTGAGTTGTACGAGGTGAAGAAGAACCAGCCGTCGGACGGTCCTTTGCCCGCGTGGCCGAGATCGTAGTTGTAGCCCGGCAGCAGAATTTGGAACGCGATGTCCATCTTGCCCGGCTGGTCTGCCGTGATGAACGAGAGCGTGCCCTTGAAGTTCTTCTTGTAGCTGTTGATTGGGACATCTGTGTTCGGCACCGGAACGCTGAAGCGCGTGGCGGACACGATGTACTTGGTGTTCGGCGTCGTGAACGGCGACGCGTGACCGCCGGCCGCATTCGGGATCTGGAGAATCTCCGTCGTCTCGAAGGTCGTCAGATCCACACGCGCCACGCGCGGCGTGTTGTTGCCGTTGATGAAGAGCCACCGCCCGTCCGGGACGCCATCAGTCTGCGAAAGTTCCGGATGATGTGAGTCGTCCCACGGAATCATCCCATAACTCGTCTGCAGCATCGGCTTCGACTCTTCTGTGTAGCCCCAGCCGGTCTCCGGATTCTGTGAGAACACACTGACGAACTTCAACAGGCGTCCCGACGGAAGTCCGTATACGCCGATCTGTCCGTTGTAACCACCGGAGAGAAACGCGTAATACTTGTCGTATGAGCCAGGGGCGACGTACACCTTCGACGCGGCATCGCCGCTCGCGAGGTTGGTGCCCGCTGACCTCGTGCAGGCGTAGAAGATCGGAATGATCGCGAGACAGCAGACCCCGCCGATCAACAGCTTGCGAATGTGTCCTGTCATGTGATGGCGCTCGAGGAAGTGAGTGAAGAAGCCTGCTCCGCCGCGGAGGTCGCGGCTGAGTCGGCGAGCAGAAAGTCGATCACGTCGGATGCGGTATAGGCATCGCGATGAATCAGGAGATCCGTGACGGCCGCTACGTCGTCGCCACTCGTGATCAACGGGAGCTCATCGCCGTGCTCCCTCCGTTGCGGCTGACCGACGTTGGCGGCGAGGCCGTTGCAGAGGCAACGTCGGCCGAACGTGTCCGCGATGTCGCCGCCCTTCGCGACGTACGTCTCCACAGGCTCGGATGCGCAGCGATAGCCGAGCTTGCCGGAGGGTGTGCGATACGCCGCGCGCAGATACCCGAGATCGCACACGCGTTCACGCTGGTCGTCCTGACGCGGCATGCCTTCGACTTCGACGACCTTGAATGGATATCCGGTTGGAGACGCGCGCGGGTCGGTGCGCACTCGCACAGTCCTCGCAGCGATACCCGCGAGCACTTCGCGCTTGAGCTCCGGTGCGATGCCCGACTCCTCGCTGTACGCGAACAGCGTCCCCACCTGTACTCCAGCCGCGCCCTCGGCGAGCGCATTACGAACGCCCTGCGCCGCGCCTGTTCCGCCCGCGAGCCAGAAGGGCAGTCCGAGCTCGCGCATCTTCGCGAGATCAACGACGTCGCGCTCTCCGTACACGGGCTCGCCGTCGCCGGTGAAGCGGGGCTCGCCTCGTGGCGGTGCGTTGTGTCCGCCGGCGGTTGGACCTTCCACGACGAAGCCGTCCACGCGTCCGGTGGCTTTCTTCGCAAGCGTCGCAGCGAGAGAGCTCGCCGAGATGATCGGAATGAAGTACGGTCGCTTGAGCGGCTCGCTCGGCGCCCAGTGTTCGCGTGGATCGAACGCGAGATATTCGGGCGTCGCTTCGGTGGGACCTTCCACATCCAGTTTGATGCGCGTCGCCTGATGCTGCGCGAGCGCGTCGAGCGCGCCAGGAATTTCGCGTGGAATTCCGGCACCCATCAGCACGTAGTCGACACCGGCGAGCATCGCTCCATAGAGCGACGCGAGATTCGGCATCTGAACCTTCGTCAGCAAATTGATTCCGACGACGCCGTCGTGTCCTTCCTTCGCCAGCCACACCTCCACAAAGTTCGCCAGCATCGTCACCTGCTGACGCGACGCACTCACGACCTGCTTGTACATCGGAAGCATTTTGTACGGCGCGCCTTCTTCGCGACCATTGTTCAGGAAGTAGCGCTGGAGCACCTGCTCGCTCACCGTGGCGATCGGGAACTGGGCCATCGCGCGGCGCATGTGTCCGCCGACATCGCCATCCTGCAGGCGGCGCACGAGAATCGTATCGATGGCCGTTCCGGAGACGACTCCAAGTTGTCCAGCGCGCGACACTGCGCGCGCGAGAATCCAGTTGGAGACGCCGATGCCCATTCCACCCTGGATGATCACAGGATGCCGAGGCTCGTTCTTACCGAGCGTGAGATTCATGAGACGCGGGAGCAGATGTGTTTCGAAGAATTGCGTACGCATACCATCAAGTGAGAATCGACGCTTCTGTGGCTCGACGCCGTGGGGAGGGCGCCGGAATTTTGGTGGGGACCTTTCGGCGGCAGCGTCCGGAGTTTCCATGACATGCGCATCACCGTCTCACGCGGAGCTCATGCAGGAGCTCGGTCCGCGGTTGCGCTGAAGCGGGCCCGTCGATCGTGCGCCAGAGCACGTAAGCGAACGAGTACGCACCCATGGCAGTCAGGCAGCCGCCAATCGCGAGCAGCGGAGTGCCGAAGCGCACCGCACTGGTCCGCATCATGAATCCGGCGGCAATGAGCACGAGGCCGGCGTTAGCAATCCACCAATGCATCGTCGCCGCGCGCCGGCTATGTAGTTGATGACCGGCGAACCGCGGAATCACATGGTACGCCACACCATAGATCATCATGGTGACGAAGCCGAGCAGGAGCATATGGATGTGGGCGAGGCGATACACTGTCCACGTCGGATGCGCGGCCATGGCGACACCGAGTGTTACGCCGAGTGCCAGCCATGCGAGACTCGCCTTGAGGAATGCCTTGACGAACCACTCCATCAGCCCCTCGCCGGACGAGGTGCTATTCGCGTAACGCGCACAGGGCTTGTCGTGTAAACGCGCCTGGGCTCATCAGAAGGCAGAGATGTGCCAACCGCGGACAGCAGATCGGCGATAGTGGTCGTCGCGAGCGGCTCGCGCCGCGCCGCTGTGATCGCGCCCCAACGTTCATGCGCGTTGCACGGATTCATCGGGTCGCAGGGAGCCGCGCCGAGCAGGCATCGCACTCTGCCGTGCGGCGCGTCGAAACAGTCGATGACGCGCGCCAGGGTGAGCTTTTCCGGCGGAACAGCGAGCGTGAAACCGCCTTGCGGTCCGCGCGTGCTGGTTACGATGTGGGCCTTGGCGAGCGCGTTGAGTGTCTTCGCCAGATAGTTGCGAGGCGCGGCAATGGCGTCCGCAATTTCATCTGCACTGAGCGGACGACCGCCGTACGCCCGGGCGAGGGTCAGTACGGCGCGAAGCGCGTAGTCAGACGTCGCGGACAGCACGGACGGCACCTCTGTCGAAAGAGCAGTTTCTCATCCTGATGTGAGAATCGTTCTTTCGTCGAGTGCCGGCCGTCGGGAAAGCGCCCGAATCTATGTGGGGAGTTTTCCGCGCATGCCCGCCTGCCTGCGTCCAGGCGGGCCAGCCGCCTTCACTTCAGTGCGTCACACGTGCTCGGTACTCGCATCGGTTTTCCAGCCGGTGTCTCGAGCCGGAACGCTAGTCGTTTCGTATCCGCCGAACTTCCACCAACGAAGACTGTAAAACTTCCCGGTTCCGCCACGCGCATCAGTTTCGCATCGTGAAACGCGAGATCACGCACGTCTATCGTAAACGCGACACGACGCGCTTCGCCGGCATTCAGATGTACGCGACGGAAACCGCGCAGCTCCTGTACGGGCCGAGTGATGCTGCCGACATCGTCACGCAGATAGAGTTGCACGACTTCATCGCCCGCCACCGCGCCGACATTCGTGACGTCGACTTCAACGCGCAGAGAATCACCGGCGCGCATTGCCGGCGCGCTGATTGACGGCGTTCCATAGCGGAACGTTGTATAGCTGAGACCATGACCGAACGGATAGAGCGGCGTCCACGGCTCGTCGATGTACTTCGACGTGTACTTCTCACCACTCGGCGGACGGCCCGTGTTCCGGTGATTGTAGTAGATGGGGATCTGCCCCGTCACGCGAGGGAAAGTCGCCGGAAGCTTGCCGCCCGGATTGTAGTCGCCGAACAACACATCGGCCGTCGCGTTGCCATGCTCGACACCAAGGAACCAGGTCTCCACGATCGCCGGTACGTGATCGTTCAACCACTGCAACGCGAGCGGACGTCCGTTCATCAGCACGACGACCACCGGCTTTCCCGTCGCAACGACCCCCTGCGCAAGCTTGAGCTGCGCGCCCGGCAACTCGATGCTCGAGCGACTCGCCGCTTCTGCACTCTGCGACGGCGATTCGCCGACGACGAGCACGACGACATCCGCCTGCGTCGCCACGCGCACCGCATCGGCAATTCCCGTCGTATCGTCACTCACCGGCGACGCACCGATCGCATGCAGCACCGTCGTACTCGGCGACACCGCGCGACGAATGCCAGTGAGAACTGATACCGCATCCTCCGCCCGGCCGAGCGCCGCCCAGTTCCCGAGCGACGCGCCGCTGTCTGCCGCGAGCGCGCCGATCACCGCAATCGTGCGCACGTTCTTCGAGAGCGGCAGCGCGTTGCGATCATTCTTCAACAACACGATGGACTCACGCGCAACCTCGCGCGCCGCCGAGCGATTCGCTGCGGTGAGCGTCACGTCGCGCACGCGCGCTGCATCGCCGACGCGATACGGCTTTTGAAACAGTCCCAGCCGATACTTGAGACGCAGCACCCGTCGCGCCGCTACGTCGAGCGTCTTCTGCGACACGCGACCCGCGCGAACGAGCGACGGCAACTGCCTGCGATAGATCTCGCTCACCATGTCGACGTCGACCCCCGCTTCGAGCGCGAGTCGGCCGACGCTTCCACTGTCACCGCCGATGCCGTGGTTGAGCAGCTCGCCGATGCCCGTCCAGTCGCTGACGACGACGCCGTCAAAATTCCACTCGTGGCGGAGTATGTCAGTGAGCAGATGCTTGTTCGCGTGCGCTGGTACCGCGTCGATCTCGTTGAACGACGCCATGAGCGTCTGCGCACCCGCACACACCGCCGCCTGAAACGGCGGCAGATACACATCGCGCAACGTCCGCTCCGGCACGTCGGCGACGTTGTAGTCACGACCGCCCTCGGCCGCGCCGTACGCGGCAAAATGCTTCACCGTCGCGGCGACAGTGGATGGATCGCGAAGATCCTTGCCCTGAAATCCATGCACACGTGCGGCGGCCATCGCTGCGCCGAGGTACGTGTCTTCGCCCGAGCCTTCGACGATGCGCCCCCAGCGCGGATCGCGCGCGATGTCCACCATCGGTGCGAACGTCCAGTCGATTCCCTGCGCCGACGCTTCCGTCGCCGCAATGCGCGCCGACCGCTCGGCGGCGGCGGGATCCCAACTGCTCGCTTCGGCCAGTGGGACGGGGAAGATCGTGCGGAAGCCATGAATGACGTCGTGCGCAAAGAGCAGCGGGATATGCGTGCGCGTTTGTTCCACGGCGATCCGCTGCAGGCGCGTGACGGTGTCAGCGCCGAACACGTTGAGAAAGGAGCCGACGTCGCCGCGTTTGATCTGTTCGATCCCCGCGGCGGTCCCGCCAGGTCCGGTCGCGTCACCGACGCCCGAGAGTTGGTTGAGCTGGCCGGCTTTCTCCTCGAGCGTCAGCGTTGCGAGAACGGAGTCGACGAAGTGTCGCTCGCGTGGATCGTCGTTGGCTGCGTATTCAGATGCTGGCGCGAAGTCCGAACGCGGCGCGTCGCTTCGCGAAGCACAGCTGATTGCGACGAGCGTCGTCGCGATAGCGACGAGCGCTTGTGTGAGGTGGCGAGAGGCTGGCGTCGGCATTGATCGTGAGTGGTAGTGTGGCACTCATCGATCGTATGCGCTTGGCCGCTGTGGCGCCAGAGAGTGTCGGCGCGGGTGCGCTCAGGTCGCCGGCGTGAGCGTAACGTCGACGTGCTGGGTGTTGACGATTTGACAGCCGCATTCCTGATCGGCGCCAGTGACTTCGACACTGCGATGTACCGTTTGATATCCCGGAGCGCCGATGTCGAGCTCGTATTTGCCTCTGTAGCCGAAAAGCCCGCACGTTGTCGAGGCGGGATCAGACAGGCGGTGCCGCCCCCGCCACGGACGTCGCACAAAGCGCAAACGCAATTGCCTTCGCGATCGCGCGACCTCGGCTACTGCGCATGGAAATCAGTCACCGTATACACCGGCGCGTCGACCGACGGGTTACCGATCGCGATGAAGGTCGGGAAGCCGAACGTGGCATCATAGTCCGCCTCGATCCGACTCGATCCACTGCGCACCGCAGTATCGATCATGGCGAACAGCCCGTCTACCGTCGGAAACAGATCAGCGTACTGCGTCACCGCGGAGCCGGATTGCGCGTACGTTCGCGATTCGACTCCACCATTGCGCACCGACACGATTACCGGTCCGCTCATGGCGGCTACGCACTCACACGATCGAAAGATCGTGTAGCGGTATGACGCGGGCGCCAGTTGCGACCATCGTGTCCTGGCGGCAGAAAGACCGTTCTCCGAGGCACTCGTTGATGAGCTGCATGCTGTGACCAGCAGCGTGAACACCACGAAGGCAGCAGTCAGTGAGTTCGCTAAGGCGCGCTGACGCATGCTACACTCGCGCGGGAAGGCGCTCTTCGCGCGCGAGCAGGAGGTTCTGCAACACCGAGACGAGCGAGCCCGCACCGACCGATAGTGCAATCGCGCTCGACGCGGACCAGAGAAAGAACAGCGTGCCGCCGACGCTCAGAAGAATGAGCGTGGCGTTGACGTTGCCATTCTGACCCGGCGCGGCCGGTGTAAGCGCTGCTGCGAGTCCGGTGAGCCCGAGGACAACCGCGAGCAACCATCCGTCCGGCCGCGCCAACTCGGCGATCCAGAGAAAGCGAGCCTTCGCGCCGAGCCCGCCACGCACTGCAGCGAAGAGTCCGCCGAGCAGCGGTAGCTGAATCATCATTCCGAGCAGCCCGGAGGGAGTGATGACGCGAATGCCGTGCTTCGCGTGGAGTGCCTGCGTCTCACGCATGAGCACCAGCTGATCCTTCGCGTACCGTCGTTGCAGTACCTCGAGCTCTGGCTTGATGGCAGCGATGCGCGCCTGCTGCACACGCGCCTGTCGCGCGAGCCGAAGCGTCAGTGGCAGCAGCGCAAGCCGCACGACGATCGACACACACAGCACTCCCGATCCGATGCTCCCACCGCAGAGGTGCGCCGCGCCAAGGATCGCAACACGGATCAGTTCAACGAATGCCGTCCACATGGGAGTCTCCGAATTTCTCGCGAGTGTTGAAAGAATCAGGAACGGACGTCCCCTGATGCAGCTGACACTACCGAATACTACGTCGGTTCGTTTCGAATGACTTGGTACCGGTCCAACTCTCATCCTCTTCGACCACTGAAAAAGAATGCACGAAAAAAGCGGATCCTGCGAGAAGAAAGGCTGATGAATCGAGATTGATCAGCAGTTTCCCCGTCAGATCCGCCCTTTCCGTGCATTCCGTTGCGTTTAGACCGAAGAATCAGGCTTCAAGGACTTCGATCCGTACACGTCTTCCCCGCGACAATATTCGGATTGTTCTCCTCCGCCTGCGGGACCGGGAAGTTCACGTCGCCACCGTAATTGCCGCCCTTGTGCCATGCGCCAGTCGGAAACACCGACTCCGCCGCGCGACTGTATTGCTTGATGAGACGACGCATGTCGCCCACGCGGTAGCCGCGTCCGAACAGCGAGAAGGCGCGTTCACGGAAGAGCAGATCCTCGCGCGCCACCGCAGTGCCCGGATCCGTGAGATTCCCAACGAGCCCCGCAATCGCCGCGTCAGTCCGCGCCTGATTCAGCTTCTGAATGAAGAGCGCGCTGTTTCCCGCCTTCAGCGCCGCCTCCGCCTCGATCAAACGCGCCTCGATGCCGCTGGCAATCGTGACCGACGCATCGCGCACGGGCCAGAGCAGCTGCACATAGAGCGGCGACGACGAGTTGTCATCGCGCACCTTGAGCGTCGTGCCGTTGGCGACACACACCGCGTCACCACCGACGCAGGTCTTCACGCGCGGATCACCCGCCGTCGCGAAGTTCAATCCGTTGCCGCCCTCGCCCGTGCTCACGCTGTACCGACGCGCGATGTTGTTGTAGCTCCAGATCTGATTGTCGTTTGTCGTCTGCGAGTGCAGCATGTCGTACTTGAAGGTCGACGGCACCACTGCAACCGCCGCCCCGGCGTCCGCGTGACGATTGAGATTGACGAGAATCCGCCCACGGATCACCGTCAGCGCGTTCCGAATCTTCACATCCGCGGTAGACGTGCCCGTGATGAGCGCGAGTCCAGAGTCCGCATGCGCGAGCGCCGCCGCGAACGCCGCTGCCGTCGTGATCTGAGTGCCATAGACTTCCGAGCCGTTCGACACAGTGCTGAGCACGAGACCATTGCAGTAGTGCTCGCCCATCGCGTTCTCGACATACGCTTGCACGAAATACATCTCGGCCACATCGGCAACGGGGCCGGTCGGGTTGTACTGCTGCAGCAACTGAATCGCCTGCGATCCGGAGAGCCGCGCACGATTCAGGTTTCTGTTGACGTCTGTGAGGAAAGTGTTCGCCGTCGTGATCACGCGTTGATCCACCTCCTGCCGCGCGATGAACGAGTCGCCGTTGTTCCACTCGTCGGCGAACAATCCGCTGAGCAGAAACAAGCCTTCGGAACTGGTCGAACCACCGCTGGTCGCCGCGTTCAAACGCGCGAGTGCGCCCAGCCGCACGGCCGTTGCACCGGCGGAAGACTGAACGTCCGTCGGGTTGATGATGTCCGGATCCGTGACGTTCAGGATCTCATTCGATTTGCACGCCGCCATGATCGCAAGCGATGCCGCCGCCACAAGACGGAGCCGCGCGCCCACTCGGCGAGCTGAAATGGAGGGAGTCATTCTGCAAGTCATCCTAGAAGCCGAGGGAGAGACGGAGGGCATAGTAGGTCGGCGGCGCGAACGCCTGGAACTCCGATGGCGCGTCGCCCGTCGTGCCGAATGCTTCGGGATCAACGCCTTTGTACTTCGTCCAGAGAATGCCGATGTTGCGTGCCGCTGCTGTGATCGCGAGCGTCCGGCCGCGCAGAAAGCGATTCGTGAACTGCTCAGGCGCGTTGAAGGCGACGCTGAGCTCGCGGAAGCGAATGAAATCGCCATCCTCGATGAAACCACCAACTGTGCGACTGGGCGATTCGCGCACCGCGACCGTTCGCGCCTGCTCGAAGAACGACGCATTCGGATTGATGAGCCCCGAGCAGTTGTTGCGGCTCGCACAGCGAATGCGCTCGGTGTTGTTGTACGTCTTCATACCGCCCTTGTAGTCGACCAGACCGCTGACGTGCAAACGCCGATTCAGGAAGTCGAAGCCATTGGTGAAGGAGAGCTCGTACTTTGGAATGGCGTAGCCAAGGAACTGCGCGGTGTCGCTGATGGTGATCTCGCTCAGCGTCGGATTGGCATTGTACTCGATGATGCCGTTGCCATTCTTGTCGCCGTAGCTGGTGATCGCGTTGGTCCACCAGCCATTGAGCGGATACCCTTCGCGCTGTTGCTGCGTGCTGCTCGACACGATCTTCGGCAGGCCGCCGAGGCTCACGAGCTTGTTGTCGTTCACCGAGCCGTTGAACGTCACGTCCCACCCGAAATTCGTACGCTGTAACAACTGCGCCGAGATCAACGCCTCGTAACCTGAGTTGCGCACTTCGCCGAGATTCTCGAAGCGAGCGGTTGCGCCTGTGCCGAGCGACGGCGGAAGAATGCGGCTGATGAGCGCATCCTTCGAACGCTTGTTGTAGTACGTGACTTCGGTGTTGACGCGATTGTCCCAGAACGTTCCGTCAACCCCAAGCTCGAGCTCCGTGGAACGTTCGGGCTTGAGATTCTTGTTGCCCAGCGTGCTGAAGACGACGGCAGGCGCGTCGCCACTCTCGGTGCGTGCTGTTGACGCGGAGAAGTACTGCACCGCGTCGATCGTTCCCGGCTGCACACCGGACGCACCATATGCCGAACGCAAGCGAAGCTGGTTCAACCAGCGGAAGTGCGGAAAGAACGACTCGTCCGACGCAACCCACGACGCTGACAACTTCGGGTAGAGCGCGGTGTGGAAGTTCGCGCCGAACGCGCTGTTGCGATCTGTACGCAGGGCACCGGTGATGAACAGCCGATCGCGGAACGCCAGATTCTCTTCGACGAATCCACCGAACGTGCGGGTATCGCTCGTCGACTCGTCGGCGCTCTTCACTGCGCCCGCCGTGACGGCGACGGCACCTGGAGGAAGCCTGATCGCGCTCGCGCCATTGCGATCGAACTCGCTTCGGTTGAACTGCACACCCGCGGTGAACTTCGACTGCAATGGCTCGGACAGCCGGCGCATGTATGTGCCGCTGGCGTCCGCCGTGTAGGTAAAGAAGTTCGAGCGGTTATCCACCTTGAAGCCAAGACGGCTGTCGCCGCCCAGATCGGGGCAGGCGCCGAAGCGGCAGAGCTGCGTGTCGGTGCGATTCGCGTAGTCGAGGCCGACGTTGCTGCGGAATGCCAACCCGTCGTTCGGACGCCAGTTTCCATTCAGCGACGAGATGAAGCGTTGTACGTTCTGATTCGTGAACGTCTGATAGACGTCACGCGGCGTGATCTGCCGCCATCCGAAGAGCGTGTCGCCCGTCGGTGACAGATTGTACTTGAATCCGGGACCACCGTACGTGTTGCCCGCCACGCCGTTCACGCCGGAGTCATCGCTCATCGGCAGCCGGAGATCCTGCGCGGTATAGCCACTGCTCAACGCGACGTCGATCTTCGGCGACAGTGCGACATTGAAGTTCGCTCGGCCTGTCACGCGTCCGAGGTAATTCGGGCTCTTCTCTTCGTCGCGCAGCGTCAGACCCTTTCTCGCGAGATAGCGCTGATCGAACTCCGGAAGCTTGAGAACTCCCGCTTCGCCTTCCCACTGTCCGTGCAGGAAGTAGCGCAGCGCTTCGGAGCCGCCGCCGACCTGCAGGCTGTGCTGCTGCCGATAGCCCACGCCGTTCGGCGTCGATTCGGGATCGTTGTACAGGTTGTAGCTCGTCACGCTGTCCTGGGCACACACCCCCGAGGCACGCTGCGTGAGGAAACACTGCACCGTGTTCGATGCCGTCGATGTATTTGCGACGGTGCCGCTGCGCCATCCGCGATACGCGTCGGGATAGCTGTTGTTGTCGACGTGCGCACCCTGCTCCGTCGTATACGTCACCTGCTGACGTCCGGCGACGCCGCGCTTCGTCGTGATCACGATCACGCCGTTTGCGGCATCCGTTCCATACAGCGTCGCCGCCGATGGTCCGCGCACGACTTCGATTGATTCGATCTCCTCTGGATTGAGATCGTTCACGCGCGCCGGCAACGTGCCACCAACACTGAGCGTCGACGATCCAGTCGTACCCTCGACGCGCGTTCCGTCCACGACGTAGATCGGATTGTTGGAGAGCGAGAGTGAGCTCGTACCGCGAATGCGAATGCGCGTGCCTGCTCCGGTTTGCGTTCCGCCGAACACCACGACGCCAGGTGCGCGCGCAGTGAGCAGATCGCCCATGTTGGCCACAGCGCTCTGGGCAACGGTCTTCGCGGCATCGACCTGCGCGATGGCGTTGCCCACTTCGAGCCGGCGTTGCTCGCCCGTTGCCGTCGTGACGACGGGGTTCAGCTGAATGGCGACACTCAGCATCGTGAAGTTGAGCGACGTTGCCTGCGCTGCGCTGACGGTGATCGTCTTGCGCTGCTCAGCGAATCCGACACGCAGCGCGCGCACGATCACGGAGCCCGGACTCACGCCACGAATGGAGTACTGCCCGTCGCTGCCCGTCAGTGCGCCCTGCGCATTGCCGACGACGTTGACCTGTGCGGACGCAATGGGAAGTCCTGCCGCGTCGGTCACGCGACCGGATATGCTGCCAGGCTGCTGCGCCTGCGCTGCCAGCGCACCGGGAATACTCCATCCTAGCAAGGCCGCGAGCACCACCGCTCGCACTACTCTTCGCGATGTCATGATACCTCGAGGGGGGAAGCAGGTGAGGACAACTCCATCAGCGCTGCGCGCCCGGCCGATACCGGCGCACGGTGCTTTTTTCTATCTCGGCATCACTCCATGCCACCGGCTTGAGCTCCTTTCGCGCGAACATTGCCGCCTGATCGCTGTGAAACGGCGAATCGGCTCGCGGACTCTCGCCGTACGCGAGCACCGAGAACGCGTGCGGCCGCTCACCGAATTCCACGGCGAGAATCCAACCGTCTCCGCCGGTCGCGGAGCGCTTCTTGTCCGCGTCGTCCTTGTACCAGAGCACACGGAAGCAACCGATGTCGCCGTTGCATCCGCCAACCGGAACGTCGACATCACCGATGCGCACACGATGCACGTCGCCCCACGCGACATCGGCGCGACCATAGCGCGTCGTTGCCTCATTCGTCGCCCAAGTGAACGCGTCCACTGCCCGCGCAGGAAACCGAATGCCGCGCGGCGTCTTCGTTGGCGCGGTCGTGCTCCACGGCTGCGCATACATCGTATCCGGTCGCGTGCCTGCGATGTACCGGCGCCACCACAGCTCGAACAACACACCGCCACGACTCTCGGGCGCCACAGTCTTGTCCCACTTGGCGATCATGTCGATCGCCTTTGCGACATCGCCCACCGGATGCGTCGCTCGCACCTGAGCGACGAGATCATCGCGAACCCGGTCGCCGAGCAGCATCCTGTAGGAATGCTTGAGCGCGAGTACGTCCTTCATGCTCAGCTTCTTGTCCGTGTCGATCAGCTCGAGCGCCATCTGGCTCCGGAGGCCCAGCCGCGCCTGCGGGAAGTAGGACGGATACGCTGCCGGGTCGAGCGGCTGGCGCATGTTCGTGTAGTACGGCGGATCGTTCTCGTTGTGGATGTATCCGCCCTTCGGATTCAACACCTGTGGCAGTGAATCGAAGGGCACATAGTGCGTCCAGATGTCCGCGACACCATGCGCAGTCACCGCGACAGTGTCCGATCCATTGCCCTGCGGCAGCGACGGCACTGTTCCATTCCACACATAGAGGATGTTGCCCGCGCGGTCCGCATACGTGAAGCTGGAATTCAACCGCGCCTGCATCCGCATCGCATCTTTCCACTCGGCGAGAGACTTCGCGCGCATCATGCGCAGGAACTGTTCGCCGGCGCGGAAGTCGCCATCCATACCCGCGCGAAGGACGTAGATCTTCGCGCTGTCGCGATAGACAACGGGCCCGAAGGGTGTGCGAGGAAGCTCGCGCGTCTCCGAGCCCATGCTGTCGGCTGTCTTGTACTCGACCGTTACTCGCTGCGTCTCGATGGCGTGCGAGCTGCCATCGAGGAGATAGTGATCTGCCTTCGTACGATCGATATCCAGTGCATAGATCTGCGAAAGAAGCGGATCATTGTTCGTCGTGGACCAGCCGAGGTCGCGATTGAATCCGCCAATGACACCGAACGGGCCACCGATGCGGAAGTCGCCATAGAAATCGATCTTGCCCGGAACGGTGATGTGACCTTCGTAGTAGCCCGCGTTCCATTGCAGATGCGGATTGCGCAACAGAATCGCGTGACCAGACTTCGTGCGCGTCGGTCCAAATGCCCACGCGTTGGAGCCTTCGTCGGGGACATCGACCCATTCCGTGCCCGGCGCTGCACCTTCCGCCGGACTCGTTGCAGCTGGATCCGGCGGCGCGCCACGACGACCACGAAACGACGGATCGTTGTGCGCGAGAAAGCGTACCGCCTGTGCAATACTCGCGATGTAGACGTCGTGCGCGAGCACGTCGTACCCATTGAACTGCGGCGCGAAACCGGTTGGGAATTCCTCCGGATGCAGTTCGACGTATCGATTCGCTCCGGCAGCGAACCCTTCATACACATCGCGCGTGTCCTGGCTCACCAGGGGATACGTCGCGAGAGCGCGCGCGTACGCGACCTTCGCGCCGAAGTCGCGCTCCATGCTGTCACGTCCGAACCACCGGCCCATCTCGCCGCGAGCTTTGAGCAGGTCGAGCGGAACGCGCGGGCCGTAGTCCTCGGACTGCACGTACGCGAGCGCGTATTCCGCCGCACCAAGATTGTCGGCCTTGATGTGCGGGACACCATGTGCTGTGCGCCGCACTTCGACGTGTGATGTGTAATCAGGCACCGAAGAAGCGCGACGCAGCGGACGACC
>JBDUCR010000483.1:0-6106 GCA_040003345.1 bacterium | reverse complement strand
TCCTATTCACCAAGCTTGGCCTTATACGCCCCGGCATCCAGCAATCCCGACTTCTCGCCTTCGTCCGCGAGCTTGATCTTCACCATCCAGCCGTCGCCGTAGGGACTGGTGTTCACGAGTGCAGGCTCGCTGTCGAGACGGTCGTTGATCTCGATGACTTCGCCGCTGATCGGCGCGAACAGCTCGGACACAGCCTTCACCGCCTCGATGGTGCCAAAGACGTCGTGCTTCTTGAACTTGGCACCGCGCTTGGGCAGTTCGATAAAGACGATGTCGCCGAGCTCGCCCTGCGCGAAGTCGGTGACCCCGATGTACACGACGCCTGGCTCACCGGCCGGCTTCACGTACTCGTGATCCTCCGTATACAGCAGATCCTGCGGAATGTCGGACACGATGCGCTCCAGCGGGTCAGGGGTGAGAGACTGGGGAGTCTACCCGGGAGCAAACTTTGATGTCAAGCGCGGTCCGCCAGCGATCAACGCATCGCCGCCTGATACTCCGAGCTCGCGTCTCGCGGGCTCGAGGCCTCCTCCTGCAGCGCCTTCCACACCTCGGCGACGCGTTGGTCGAGCTGCGTCAGCGTCCCATCATTGTCGATCACGTGATTCGCGCGCGCCCGCTTGAGCTCGGCCGGCATCTGCGCGACGATCATATCCATTGCCTCCGTCTCGCGCAGACCACGCTCGCGCACGAGCCGCTCGAGTCGCACAGGCCGCGGCGCATCAACCAGTACGATACGGTCGAAGCTGTCGGTCAACCGACGCTCGAACAACAGAGGGACGTCGCACACGACCAGATGATCGCCGCGCGCACGAGCCTGCTCGACCAATACCTCGCGCATCCGCTCGACCTCCGGATGGACGTACGCATTCAGTTGCTCGAGCTGTGCCGGGTCGCTGAAGACAATTCGCCGCAATGCCGCGCGATCGATCGCGCCATCCTGCGCAAGAATCGACGTCCCCCAGCGCTCGGCGATTGCACGATAGGCCGGCGTGCCAACCTCGACCGCACGGCGCGCGAGAACATCGGCATCGATAATCGTGGCACCGCGCTCGCTCAGTAGCTGAGCAACCGCTGATTTGCCGCTGCCGATATTTCCGGTGAGACCGACCAGAAGCATTCGCGTCTCGTTCGAGGAATTGTTCGCTCGCCAAGCTAGGGGCGAATAGTGTACGCTGCAAGACACATATTGACGCCGGACGCATCATGATCGATGATCTCGCGAGCGCCGCTAGCCGGGAGGACGCGTGGCCAGAGAGCGATTGGACGACGACGAAAACATCGGGGAAGAAGGCCCATATGCCGAGCTCGTTCGGCAACAGCTGGCGCTTCTGGGAGAAGCCCCGGACCGCGAAGGCCTGCAGCGCACTCCGTTGCGCGTCGAAAAGGCGATGGAATTTCTCACCTTCGGCTACTCGGAAGATCTCGCGGACGTCGTCGGCGAGGCGATCTTCAACGAGAATCACCACAACATGGTGATGGTCCGCGACATCGAGATGTACTCGCTTTGCGAGCATCATCTGCTGCCGTTCTTCGGGCGTGCGCACGTCGCATACATCCCGAACGGGCGCATCGTCGGACTGTCGAAGCTGCCGCGCATTGTAGATCACTTCGCGCGCCGGCTTCAGGTGCAGGAGCGTCTCACCGAGCAAATCGCCGCCGCCGTCGAAACAGTACTTCAGCCACTCGGCGTCGGCGTCGTGATCGAAGCGGAGCATCTCTGCATGATGATGCGCGGCGTGGAGAAGCAAAACTCACGCACGATCACGTCGGCGCTTCGCGGCGTCTTTCGCGACGACGCGCGGACGCGCGATGAATTCCTCTCACTTGCACACGCAAGCCTGTCCTCGTGAGCCGCCCCTCTAATTGCCTTCGAACTCGATGCGCTCGAGCGAGCGATTCGGTGTCGGACGCTGAATCATTGCCGCGATCTCCTGTGCTTCGCGCCGAGCGCCGAGTTGCGTGAACATCGCAAGTGCTCGACGCAATTCTTTCACGCCACCAGCGCGATCGCCCATGAGTCCGCGCAACACGCCGAGATCGCGCGCGGACTGCGCCTCGAGCAGGCGAGCACCAGCGCGCATCGCGATGTTCAGCGCTTCGGTCGCGTTGCGCTCGGCCATTGCGAGATCGCCTGCGCGTCCAAGCGCATGGGCGCGCCAGCGAAGCGATTCGCCACGTCCTACTTCGTCCCCAATCGCGGCATAGATGCCGAGTGCGCGGTCGCAGTGCTCGACAGCGTCGCTCAGAGCTCCAAGCTCCACGAGCGTTTCGGACCGGTTCACGAGCGTCCTTGCAATCATCTCGCGGTCGTTGGCATCGGACGCCAGCGCGAGTGCAGCGACGAATGATGCGTCGGCAGCGGCCCACAGGGTGAGATCGGCCTCGACCATCCCGCGATTGTAGAGCGCGAGCGTTGCTCCGGCCGAGTCGCCGCAGTCGCGAAGAATCTGAAAGGCGCGGTCATAGTGTTCGCGCGCCGCGTCATTCTGGCCCTCTGCGCTCTCCATCACACCGACGTTGAGAAGAATCTTTCCGCGGAGCGCCGTGTCGGTCGTTGTTTCTTCGGCCGCGGCGTATGAGCGCAGCGCCGCAGCGTGATCGCCGCGGGCATAGTGCACGGCGCCCAGTCCATTCAACACGCGAGCGCGCAGCTCACCATCACCGAGCCGCTCCGATGAGAGGCGTGCGTTCTCATACGCAGAGAGCGCTGCGTCGAGGCGGCCCTGTCGCCAGCTGACGCGGCCGAGCAGAAAATGTGCTTCGGCCGCGACGTGGCTATCCGGCGACGCGAGCATCGATCGATACGCAGCCGCTGCTGCGACGTAGTCGCCCTGCGCCTCCGCGTACTGTCCGGCGGCGAGCTGCTCGGACGAGTGCGTCACGCGAGGGTTCGTCACCTGTCAGACCGCGAGTGCAGGCGCGCGAGCAGGCGTGCGCGAGCGTGGCTCGCTGGCGCTGGTCACGCGTGCCTGGACCTGTCGCATGAGCGCGCGCACCACGTAACTGGCGCCGCCACGCGTGCGAATCTCATTGGGTGCGGCGTGCAGGTAGCGTTGACAGGTGTTTCGAAATGCACTGCCCGATGGAAAGTCGAGCGTTGCGGCCACGCGATCGGCGCTGCGATGCGCGTCCTCGAGCATGTGCGCGGCGACGACGAGTCGTCCCCAGGTCAGCAATCGTTGCGGGGGCGGGAATCCTTCGGCGGAGAGTCGGTCCGTTACGGCACGCCTCGGTTGCGCCAACAGACGCGCCAGCCCCGTAGGTGAGAGGCGCTCATGCGCGCGCGTCACAGCGAGCAGCACCGCGTCCGTGACAACGGGGTCAACGCCGTCCAGCGATCGCCGAATGAGGCCAGCGAGGCTCTTGGACTCCGCGCGTTCTATAATGGCCAGGAGCGGCCGCGGCGCGTCGTCCTGACCTGCGATGACCAGTCCGTCGATTCCGGCGCGTCCGGCGTCGAAGAGGTCGTGCCCGCGCTCCATGGCCATCGAGATGTACGCCACCAGCGTGAGCCGTGGAAGACGCTGCTTGAGCTGCCGGACGCCTTCGAAGTTCGGCTCCTTTTCCCAGTACAAATCGACGACGGCCACGCGCACCGGCTCGCGGTCACATGTGCGCGCCAGCGATGCCCAGTCGTCGCACTCCCGCAACTCGTGACGGTCCCGGATCGCTGTCCGGAGTCGCTGCACGTGGAGCGGTTGTGGAAGAAGTGTCGCGATGACTGCCATGGTCGTCGGTGAAGTAGATGAAGGGGCGCTCAGGCCAAGGACGCCATGACACTACTGCCCGTCACCGGCTGGGCGGTCAGGCTCACAAAGTGACGGTTCGAGCCTGGACGGTGATAGTACCCCGCCCCAAACCGTCCTACCCTCTTGCGTCGCCCAGTCTGACTCAGGCTGCGACGGCTCTGCGTTCTCCCGCGAGGCACCATGGCTACAACACGTAGGTCGGCAGCTCGTACACGCCACGGATTCTCCATGATCGAGATCGTCATCGTCCTTGTGATGATGGCCGTTGTCGCACGCGTCGCGATTCCAAAGCTCAATCTTTCGCAGTTCCGTGCGGATGCGGCGGCGCAACAGGTGCGCTCCGTGTTCCAGACGGCACAGCGTACGTCGCTCACGCGCCAGTTCGACGTGATCGTCAGTCTCGATACCCTGCAGTTCGCCCTCCGCATCGCGGAGGACGTGAACAATGACGGCTCCATCCAGGTCTCCGAATGGAAGTTCTGGAGACCGACCGGTGAGGGGAATTCGTTCGCCGTTCCGCCAAAGGGCCTGAACGCTGCGACCGTCACGTCGGCGGTTGTCGGCGCGTCGATCAAGTCGGTGAACGGCATGCCCAGCATCATTTTCCATCGCGATGGCTCAACGACCACCGACGGAGAGATCTACGTGCAGAGCACCTATAAGGGGCGTTCGGATTATCGCTGCATCACGGTGACACGCGCGACTGGTCGCACCGAGCTCTGGCGTCTGTCCGGCACCGGACCGTCGGCAGTCTGGCAGGTGGTGCGATGAGACGCTCGACTCGCCGTAACCGTCGGTCCCGCGTTCTTGTGCGTGGCCTCCGCAGAAAGGGCATGACGCTGGTCGAAGTCATCGTCGCAATGATTCTTCTGGTCGGCGTCGTGCTCGTCCTTGGCGGCTTCAGCGCGAAGTTCGCGCAGGCGTCGAACAAGGCGCACCTCGTCGTGCTGGCCAATGAGATGGCGGCGACGCGTCTCGACGCCGTGAGACAGCAGCCGACCTATCTGTCGCTCGACACGCTCGGGCGAACGGATTCAATACAGGCCGATGTCTCGTGGTACAAGGTAAAGACGCAGGTCCAGAGAGTCGGCGGCGCCGTTACCGATTCCGTGGACTACAAGCTCGTCACCGTGACCGTCACGCATCCGGCGATGCGGGACACGGTGAGAAAAACCACTGCGATGGCGGCATTCTGATGCGAAACCGTCGAGGCTTTACAATCATCGAAGTAACGATCTCGCTGTTCATCCTGCTCCTCATCACGGGCGCGGCCGTTCAGTTCATGCGCAAGCAGACCGGCCTCGTGACGCGCGAGACGGCCCGCATGGATGCGATGCAGAACGCGCAGTTCTCCGCTTCGCAGATCGAGCGTGAGTTGCGCGAGGCCGGCGCGGGTGTGGCCGATGCGCAGCCGATGATGGTACAGGTGGATTCCGAGGCAATGACGTTCAACGCCAACATGGTCTCCATCGACAGCGGCGATGTGCGCGCTGTCTATCAGATTCGCGACGCCGACACGAACGGCGTGCGCGCGATGTACAAGTCGGAGCGGATGAATCTGCCGAACTCGAGCCCTGCCAAGGGCTATCCGGACACGACCTATACGGCCGCGACCGGAATCGAGAGTGGTGCGGAAACGATCAGCTACTATCTGCGTCCCGACTCGACCACGACACAGACGAACGACTACATGCTGTTCCGCCGTCTGAATGCCTTGACGCCCACGCTTGTCGCGCGCGGCATCGTGAAAATCCCGTCGAAAGACAGCATTCCATTCTTCACGTACTTCAAGGTCGATACACTGAACCGCCTCGTGCCGATTGCGCGCACGAAACTGCCGCTCTATCACGGCATCATTCACGGCGCGGTCAACGACACGGGCAGCTTCGCGCTCACGGACAGCATCCGTGCCGTGCGCGTGCACTTTCTGACCGCAGCGCGTGATCCACGCACTGGCGTCGATGCACTGCGCACGGTGGAAACGCTGGTTCGCATGATGAACTCCGGATTGCTCGATCGCACGTCGTGCGGACAGCCACCGTATTCCGGCGGCACGCCGACCGTGGTCGCGACCGGCGGTGCGACACCGAAAGTCGTTGTCACTTGGACCAAGTCGAGTGACGATGGCGCGGGCGAGAAGGACATCGAGCGCTATGCAATTTTCCGTCGTCCATCGTCGGCAACGATTTTTGCGGATCCGATCTCGAGCATCCCCGCGAGCATGATCGGCACCTATTCCTACACCGATTTCGGGGTCGTTTCCGGTGCATCGTACGTGTACGGCATTGCCGCCCAGGACTGCACGCCACTGCTCTCGAGCGTGACGGCATCCGTGGTGGTCACAGTTCCATAAC
>JBDUCR010000106.1:0-6138 GCA_040003345.1 bacterium | reverse complement strand
AACGAGAACATTGGGCGAAGGCGACGGAGGACAAGGATGAAGACCAGGAACTTTGCGTTGTGCGCACTCGGCCTCGCAGCCGCCATCACATTCGGCGGCGCCGCGACAGCGTCGGCGCAGGCTCGACCCGAAAAGCGGATTCCGGTCCGCAAGGATCAGCCAGCAGAACCAGCTCCAGCCCCCAAGACCGACACGGTTCGCGTCGTCGTGCACGACACCGTGACGTTGCGCGGTCGCGTGGACACCGTGACCGTCAGGACCCGTCCTGACACCGTAGTACAGATGCAGATGTTGCCGAAGCAGAAACTCCCGGGCGTGTACTTCGGTCTCGGTGCCGGCGTAGCAATTCCCTTCTCGAGCTATCGCGCGTCGCAGCACGATGGCCCGGATATCAATGGACAGATTGGATGGTTCCCGAAGGATGGAGCACTCGGACTTCGCGTCACGGGTGATGCAGACTTCTTCACGCACCGCACCACCGATTGCCCGAATTGCCCGGATCCGAAGCTCTACTCCGGTTCCGCGGATCTCGTGCTCCGCTTCCCGCTCGATCGCACGAGCTCCCTCAACCCGGTGCTCTACTTCTTCGGCGGCGGCGGCATCGACAAGTTCTCGGATTTCGTTCCTTACCGGAACTCGAGCAACGCGATTGTCACCGCCGGAAGCGACACGTACCTGAATGAACCTGGCGTGACACTCACCGCAGCACAGGCGGGCGACAAGAGCCTGTTCTATCACTATCAGGCTGGCACTGGACTCGACTTCAATGCCGGACCGGCACACCTGTTCCTCGAAGGAAAGTTCATGTCGGTCACCACGACCAACGGACCTTCGCGACTGTTCCCAGTCATTGCTGGTTTCAAGTTCTACTAAGCAATGCTGATGTAGCACTGCGGAGGGCGTGCAACTTCGCGCCCTCCGCAGTGTAAGTTGAAGACTATGCCGCGACTCATGACCATTCGACTCTGCTCGAGCACGCTCCTGCTTCTGGCGCTCTCGACCACCGCTCGAGCGCAGGACGCCGGACGCATCGCGGATACCGCGAGTGTCCGTACCCGCGCCGCCGCCGATTCCGGTGGCAGAAACTGGTTCGCATCGCTCATGCGCAAAATCGCGCGAAAGAGCGATGACGTGCCCGCTATCACCACAGACACTGCCGCTGCGATGACCGCCGATTCAGCGGTCGCCAGTGAAGTCGTTGCCACCGCAGCGCCCGCCTCGGCGCGCTCCTTCAAATCAAAGAAGGACAGCGTCGCGTGGGAGAACGCGCGTACGGCCGCCGAGAAATCGCAGGGCTATCGCATCGTCGTCGATCTCTTCGGCAAGACCCTACGCGTCATCGATCGCGACGACACGCTGCGGACAGCGGCCGTCGCCACCGCGATGAACGCGACACTCGAGTATGGCGGCAACGTGTGGCGCTTCGAAACACCACGTGGCGTAAAGACGGTGCTGGCGAAGACCAAAGACCCCGTGTGGACTCCGCCCGAGTGGCACTTCGCCGAAGTGGCGCTGGAGAACGGTCTCAAGCTCACGAAGCTCGAGCGCGGTCGCGTCGTAAAGCTCAAGTCCGGGAAGAAGCTGCTCACCAAGGGCGATGAAGTCGGCATCATCGAACCGGGAAGCACCGAATTTGAGCCGATGGTGCTCGATGAGCACATCGTGTTCGACAACACGGTGTTCATTCCGCCGGCCGGCACCAAGAATCGCGTTATCGAGGGCGAGCTAGGTCACTTCAGTCTCGCGCTTGGCGAAGGCTATCTGTTGCACGGTACGCCGTACGCGAAGTCGATCGGAGCAGCAGTCACGCATGGCTGCGTGCGCATGCACGACGACGACATCGAGTGGCTGTATGAAAATGTGCCCGTGGGAACGAAGGTCTTCATCTTCTGAGCTCGTTCCAGCTCGCGGCTACTCCTTCGCCCAGCGTGGCACCGCGAGTCCGCCGGCGTCCTCATAGAACTGGATGCGGCCTGGCGCGTGAAGCTTCGTCAGCAGAATGATCTGACCCGTATGCAATGAGAAGTGCTCGACGACGTGATACACGGCGTCGAGCACTGTCACATCGCGCCCCTGAATCGTGCGCCGCGACGCGAGATCATCTGCCGATAGTCCGCCGATGACCGTGTCTGCAGCATCGAGCGTGGCGCGGAGCGCAGCAAAGAGCGTTGCCGCATCGCTGCCGTCCATTGCGGCAAATTCAGCGGCGCGCTGACGGTGATCCGGCGCTCCGCCAACGCTGCTCACGATCCATTGCCGGATGTTGCCCTCGAGATGGAGCAGCAGATTGCCGATGCTGTTGGAGCTCGCATCGGTTCGCTGCCAGAGCGCACGCGCCGGAAGTGCGTCGAGACAGCGCTGGATCTTCGTGGGATATTCGTAGGCGAGATAGTGTCGCGAGCGAGCGATGAAAGCGGCGGTGATGTCCATTGTCATAGGCTGGAAGAGTGTTCTGGAAGATCGGCCGTCGGTCGCCGTTGATCACGGACGCTTTTCCGCCCGCTCCTCGCTTAGCGAGAACGTCGGCAGCTTGAGTCCCCACCAGATCGCCGCGAAGCGCAATCCGCCGCAGATCACCATCGCCGCATACGACGCCGGCATACGAGAAACACCGAGCTGCTCGAGCAGAAAGTACGCGCTCGTGCCAGCAATCGCGGCGCTCGCATAAAGATTCCCGCCGCGAAAGAGCAACGGCACTTCGGCGCTCAGGACATCGCGCACGACGCCCCCTGCTGTGCCAGTCACTGTGCCCAGCAGGATGCAGCTCACCGCAGGCAGGCCCTGTGCTTCGGCGATCTGCGCACCGATCACGCTGAACAGCGCGAGACCCAACGCGTCGGCGACGAGCAGCGTTCCGCGCGGCGCGGGCCGCCAGCGCGCATACGCGACCGTCACAAGGGATGACGCAACGATGACGATGAGGTATGCCGGGTCAGCGAGCCAGAAGATCGGATGCCGGCTCAGCAGGACATCACGGATGGTGCCTCCGCCAATCGCGGTCACCACCGCCAACGCAATCACGCCGATGAGGTCCATCCCTCGGCGACCCGCAGCGATGGCACCACTGATTGCGAACACCGCGACACCCGTCAGGTCCAGCAGGTAGCGGAGCACGCCCTCAGCGCGACAGGCGCGCTATGGCTTTATCTCGACGGGAGTGCCGATCGGCACCACGCTCCAGATTTGCTCGATCTCCTCGTCCGTCAGCGCGACGCAGCCGTTCGTCCAATCATTGAGCCGATGCGAGGCACCCGCCGCGCCCAGTCCGTTGGGCAGACCGTGGATCATAATGTCGCCGCCCGGCTCTGCGCCCACCGCCTGCGAGCGCGCGCGATGCACGGCGTCGGGATACGAGATGTGCAGCGCGAGGTGATACTTGCTGTTCGGCTGTCGCGCGTCGATGTAGAAGACGCCTTCGGGCGTTCGGTTGTCCCCAGAGCGAAGCTTGTCCCCGACCGGCTTGCCGCCGAGCGCGACGAGGTACGTCCGCATGGGCTTGCCGTCGCGGAAGAGCGTCAGCGTGTGCGCCTTCTTCTCGACCACGATGCTGTCGACGAGACCGAGCGGGCCTCCGCCGACAGAAGCGGACGCGACAACCGACGCGCGGGCGGCAACTGGTGTGGCGGCGATCATGTTGGCGGACAGGACACTAACGAGCAGAACGTGGAGCATGGCTCGTGGTTGGCGGTTGGACGTCAAATGTACGCACGAGTGCGCAAGATGTTCCAGTGTGAGTTTTTTGGAGCACTCATCACTGTGACGATCAAGCTCGTCAACGGTTGCGGCCCTGTTTGCTCGATCGCGCCGCTGGACCGACTCAGGGATACGCGCGGCGTATGGCGACTGTTCTCTCGAGCTCATCCCGGGACTGGAGAATCTTCTCGCGAAGATCACGAGGAAGTGCGACTCGGCGGCGCAGCATGGCGTCGACCGAGTCGAGCGCAGCTGCAGAACGCTGGCCATCGAGTGTCGCACTGAGCCAGCTCCCGAGAAAAAAGATGCGGCGGTTCTGCTGAATCCACGGAAGGCTGTCGAGCGCAGGAATGAGGTAGGGACGCGAGAGCTGGTCGTGCTCGGGATCGTGAAAGGCGCGGAGACTCGCCGTCGCCCAGTCCTCGTTGAGATCGCGATCGCTGAAGTAGCGCGCCCAGTAGCTCGCTTTTGTTGCGGCATCCGGACGCGCCGCACCGGCGACGAACGCTCTCCGCCGCCCCTCGGTGGTCGAGTCCCGACGCACTTCCGCGGCGAGTCGGCCGTCCGCCGTCGGCGCTGAGCGCGCTACGAGCGTGGTTACGATCGACCATCGGGTCGGTGGCCGGAGTGGTGCTCCGGCTGCGGAGCTGCTATCGAGCAACGCGTCGATGCGCGCGAGTGCGGCGGGTGAATGCGCGAGCGAGATGTACGTGTCGAGATTGTTCTTGCGCACGCCGTATGACCGCGAGGAATCGTTTGCACTCGCGAGCAGCACGCGCTCGAGCTCGGGACGAAGCTGCTCGCTTTCTGCCGGCGACATGTACGCCGATACAGCACGCGAGGTTCTGCCAAGCAATACGGGTACAAGTTGTTCGTCCCTTTCGCGCGGAAGCTCGCGGAGCACGGAGCGCGCGTACCGAGCTGGCGAAAGTCTCGCGGCGCGCACGTCATCCCACAGTGCGCCCCACAGCATCGCCCGGAGAAAGTCGTCGCGCACCTCGCCGATGTGTGTCTCGAGCCATCGCACGCTGCGATCGTCGAGGTGCACGAGCGCGTAACCGAAGTCACCTGCGTTGGCGAAGACGAAATCCGGTGCGCGCTTGCCTCTCACCGGCACCTCCGTCACGCGTCCGCGCAATTCCACGGGAAGCCGCTCCGCCTTGGCGTCAGAATAGCCCAGGAGAAGCTCCACGCGCGCTGGCCATGCAGCGGGGCCCGACAGCGACTTCACGGGCTCCTGCTCGATTGTGAGACGTTCGATCTTGCCGCCGCGCACGTCGAGGTGCTGCGTGAGCACGGGCATGCCGGGCCGAAGGATGTAGCTGCGTCCCCATTCATCGAGCGGACGGGCGGCGGTACCACCCACGGCGCCGAGCAGATCCTGCCACGTCGCGTTGCCGTAGGGATGCGCGCGCAGATACTGCCGAAGGCCGTCACGAAAGGCGGTGTCGCCAACCAGGTAGTTGAGCTGCTTGAGAATGCCGGGCGCCTTGTTGTAGACGATCGCGCCGTAGTTGCTCTTGGCCTGATCGAGATTGGTGAGCTGCTGCCAGACGGGAGTCGTGCCGGCGGAGGCATCCACCGCGTACGCCGCAGGCTTGTTGCGCAGGTAGAACGTCTTCCACGCATTCGCGCGCGGGGAGAGGTCCGCCTGCATCACCGCAGCGAGGTAGGTTGCGAAGCCTTCCTTGAGCCAGAGGTCGTCGAACCAGCGCATAGTCGCAAAGTCGCCGAACCACTGGTGCGCCACCTCGTGATAGATCGTCGCTTCGCGGCCGAGTAGCTGCGAGAGGGTCGGACGTTCGCGGTAGATGAAGCTCTCTTCGTTGTAGAACACCGCGCCCGGGTGCTCCATTCCGCCGAAGGGAAACGCGGGCGCGAGCAGAAAGTCGAATTTCTGAAATGGAAATGGCTTCGCCGTGTATCGCTCGAGCCACGCGATGGCGCGCGCGTTGATCGCGATGAGTGTATCGGCTTCGACTTCCTTCGCGCGCGAGGCTCTGAAGTAAAGAGAGATCGGGCGCCCGTCGATCACCGTCGACCGAACAGACCATGGGCCAGCAGCGAACGCAACGAGATACGTGCTGATCGGCTCCGACTCCGCGAATCGAAAGGTGAGCGCCGCGGCAGAGTCGACGTGCGTGACGCGTCCGTTTGCGACGGCAGTCCACCCCGGTGGCATCGTGAGTGCGAGAGTAACGCGCGCCTTGAGGTCGGGCTGATCGAAGCAGGGAAAGAGCTGATTCGCATCGGCCGGCACGAGCAGCGTATAGAGATAGTCGGTGTTGTCGACGGCGTCGTGCACGCGGATTACGCTGGCACCTGCGGGCGCGATGGCGGCTTTGAAATCGAGGTCGAGGACGTTCTCGCCGTCGCGAAGTGCGGAGCCGGCGAATATCAGGTGGCCGTTCTCGCTGCGCGGCGCCAGCGGCGCACCGTTGGCTG
>JBDUCR010000368.1:0-20737 GCA_040003345.1 bacterium | reverse complement strand
CGCCCGCTATCGCCGCTTCGCTGCTTTTCCCGCCGGCCGCTCATCCCGATCCTCATCGGCAATATCCACCGACATCGGAAAGAACAACGACCGCTTCACCGACGGATACGGCACGTTCCACCCCTTCGCATCATGCCAGAGAATGCGATTGAGCGCCTCACTCGGCGCCTCATCCGGTCCGTCGAAGCTCATCCGCGCTGACGCAAGCGCTGCTTTCCGTCGTTCCGCCGCATGCGAACCGGTGATCGAGCCGACTCGTACATTCTTGTCAAGCAGCGATTGCTTCGGTGTCAGCGCGGTGTATGGACGCACGTCGGGCTTCATCGAGAGATCGATGAAGCTCGCACGCATGTCCGTCGCAACGAGATCGAAGATCGACATCGCGGGAAGCCCGAGCATCAGCTCGATCGTCTTCACCATGCCAGGCTGCGCGTAAAACGTCGAATCGACGATCCCTCGCCGCGCATAAGGTGAGATCGCCAGCGCCACAGTGCGATGTCCATCGATGTGATCGACGCCATTCTGCGCGTCGTCCTCGACGACGAAAATCGCCATGTCCTTCCAGAAGCGCGAATGCGAAAGCCCCTCGACGATCTTGCCGAGCGCGAGATCATTGTCCGCGACGCACGCCTTCGGCACACACCAATCCGGCGTCGTCCCTTCCGTGTGATCGCTGGGCAAAATCACCATCACGAGGTCGGGCATCTTCCCCGCCGATTCCCAGCTGCCGAGATGCCACAGAATGTCGCCCGCCTTCACGACGTCCGGCGTCTCCTGCGTCCAGCCGGGATACTCGCGCACGAGCGTACGGTCGAGCGACGGAATCTCCGAATGCGTATCGTAGTGCGAGCGCAGCAATTCCTTGTGAAACGCATAGTCGTTCGGACGCTGCATGTACTGGTCGAGCATCTTCGAGCGAATCAAGGGATTTGAGTTCTCGATATCGGGCGCGTACTCGCCGAAAATCGTCACTGTCTTGTTCTTCGCCTGCGCATTCTCCCAGAGGAAACCGCCCGACGAATACGCGAGGGCGTCGTTCCCCTCCGACGGATAGGTGCGACCGAAGTAGAGCGGCCACATCGGATACTCGGTCTCGTTCGCCTGCGTGAGCCACTGGTGTCCATCCGCCGAGTTGCCACCCGACGCGAAGAAATGATCGAGCGTGACGAACTGCTCAGACAATGCATGCGCGTTCGGCGTGACGTCGCGACCGTACGTCGTCAGCGACGGATCACGCGCTCCATGATCGAGGTCGCCGAGCACCTGATCGAACGTACGATTTTCTCGTACGATGAACACGACGTGCTTGATCAGCGATGGGTCGCCAGGCCGCTGCGGCACCGCGCGCGCAACGGTGCTCCTCGCCGGCATCGGTGCTGCACCAGACGTCGCAGGTGTGAGACGAGTGTTCGACGCAACTGCTGTCGTGAACGCCGAAAGCTCCGACGTCGATGGAACCGGAAGCACGTTCACCGTGCCGCGATTCGCGTGGACATAGCGACCCGTCTTCTCGCTCGTGGTCCCTTCACCGGAACCGACGCCGAGCAGCGCACCGATTGCAATCAATTTCCCGTCGGAGCTGACGTCGATGCTATTCGGATACCATGCCGTCGGAATGAGTCCGGTGAGCTTAGGCTGAGCGCTGCTCACATCGTACATCGCCACGGCATTCACGCCACCAAGAGCGACGAACAACGTTCGTGCGTCGGGCGAGAGTGCGAGCGCCGTCGGTGCGAGGCCGATCTGTCGTTCACGAAACGGGGCAACCGCCATGCCCGTCGCCACCTGCGTCTTTGTGTCGACAATCGTCAACGAATCGGAATTGCCGTCCGCGATGTACAACTTGTTCCCTCGCTGATCCCACGCAAGCGCAGTCGGATGCCGCCCTGCAACGATGTCTCGCTCGACGACGCCCTTCACGAGATCGACGCGACTCACCGTACCTCTTTCAGCGAAACCACGCGCGTCGACACGCACAGCTTCGGCGCGCAGATCGCAGCACTGCTTCATCGAGCGCTGGCCCGCCGTTGGTTTCGGGCCGCCGAGTATCGTGACGTACGCAATGCTTCCGTCGGCGGAGATCACTGCGGCAATCGGCTCGACGCCGAGTGGGATCGTGCGAATCAGCGCGCCCGTTTCAGCGTCGAGAACTGCGAGGGCGTCATTCGCCGGAAGTGGGAGAACAGCGACTCGCTTGCCGTTGACACCAGCACGCTGCGCAACCGCTGGCGCACCGGCCATGAAGTCACCGAGTGCGGCGGAGCGCCACGTCGCTGATGCGGAGTCGCCGCTCACGTCGGCATTCAGCGCACTGAGATACGTGACCGCAGGACGTTTCGCCGGCGCAGTACCAGGCGTGGCCGACGTTGCGGGCAATCGCCCGACAGACGATACGAACACGCGATGCGTCAGCGGATCGATCGATACGCCCTGCACGCCAGGCAACCCGTCGAGGCGCACCCGTGCGACGGCGCGATTCGCGCGCCATTCGAGCCGGTACGTCATGCTCGGTGCTGCGACCCACACTTCGTCGGCACTCCGACCGAATCGCACACCATATACGCGTCCGTCGAAGACGCTTTGCACACCGGCAGGCGACACGCGTTGCCCGGTGGCAATGACTCCTGGATCTGTGACGTTGCGATGCGGTGCGGGCTGCCGGCTCTGTGCCTGGATCAGCGCTGCATAGACGAGATGGAGCACGAAATCACTCACGGAAGTGGTGCATGATCCTACCCTCGGCGCGTATGCGACGCCATCGCCGCCACTGCGTCGAACTTCTCGTCATCTCAAACTTTGCCGATCTGTCACGCAACCGTTGCATGCCCGCAACTGAAGACCGATTGCTCAGCGTTCTTCGCGCGGTTGCAACGCAGTCACGAACTGAGCACGCGTTGCATCCGCGAACGAACCTCCGCACGCAGCTCATCCTCATCCTCGCGCGACGAACCGTTCGCGTACACCGGCTCCAGCACGCGCATCGTGACGTCATGCGGCGTCAGCCGGCGCCCACGCAGATCCGTGTGCGGCTTGAGCGGCGAGATCACCACGGGAACGATCGGAACTCCCGTCTGCGCCGCAAGACGGAACGCGCCGCGCTTGAACGGACCCAACACTCCCGCAACCTTGCCACGCGTACCCTCGGCAAACATCCACACCGACAATCCGTCTTCGCGAATCGCCTTCTCCGCCACCTCGAGCGCCGCTGCGGCGCGCACCGGTACGTCGCGATCGAGCACGATGCTTCCGGAGCTGCGGAAGAGCATGCCCATGAACGGCCAGTCACCGATCTGCGACGCCATGATCAGCGCGTCATCGGGAAAGATGTGGCCGACGATCGGATAGTCGATCTGGCTCTGGTGATTCGACGCGTAGACGCACGGCCGCAGCTGTCCGATTCGCTCGCGCCCGTAAATCTTCAGGCGCACGCCGACCGGACGACAACACAGCCGCGCCATCACTCTCGCAAACGACTTGCGTCGAAACGCGTTCGACACTGGCACGAGACGCAGCAAGACGTACCACAGAATGGCGAAAGCGAACCCCAGACCCGCGAGCCCGAATCGAATCCAGAACATCACGCGCTGTACGACGGTCGCCGGCGTGGTGAGCGTCGTCGGCCTCGTCAGCGTTGTCATCCCTGACGCAACGAAGTATCCGCACCTCGTACCCGCATCAGCTCGAGCACGCTCTCGAGATCACGCACCGCGTGAGCCATCTCCTGCATCTCACGCTCGGACACCGAGGGACAGAGCGGCAGATACATCACCTCCGCCATCAAGCGCTCCGCCTGCTCGGGAACGACCTTCCCCACCGGAGCCTTCACGCTCACCAGATTCGAAGCTCCGCACGTCGCATCGAAGCCCTTGGCCCACAGTGAGCGCATCAACGCCTCCGGCTCCGGCGTCAGCATCGGAAAGAGCCAGTGCGTATGATGCTCTGCATCAGCACCCGGACGATTGAGCTCCGGAAATTCCGACGTCACCGCCTCCACAACCGCCACACGCTCGGCAACAGACTCCGCTGCCGACTGACGCAGCCGACGCTCGAGCACACGTAGCAACGACACACTCGGCTGCTGCCGCAGTCGCGCGAACAAGTCTCCCTTGCCGAATGCACGCAGCGCCGTGCCGAGCGTCTTGTCGTGATCCCATCCGCGAAAACGACAATACGCAACGAAGAATCGAAACACAGGCCGCGACGCCACGAGCTTGACGCCAGCCATCGTCATCACTCGCTGTGAATACGCCGTCCGCGACTGACGAGGATACGTCGCCAGCTTCGCGCGAACTCGCTCAGCCAACTCCGTCTCCTTGAACCGAAGCAGCCCACCACCGAGCGCCGTCTGCCGCTTGATCGACCCAAAGCTGAACATGCTCACGGTGCTCTCGGCATGACCGCGATAGCTCGTACCGTCGTTCGCCTGCGCGCAATCCTCGATCAAGAGCAGGGAATGCTCACGTGCAATCGCGATGATCTCGTCGAGCGGCATGCGACTGCCAAACAGGTGCGCGACGAGTATCGCCTTCGTGCGATGCGTGATCGCTGCACGTACATCATCCGCATCCACGGACAGCGTCGCGAGATCGATGTCCACCGGCACCGCGACGAGACGATGGTGCGCAAGAATATCCACGATGTGCGGAATCGTGATGGCCGAGACGATGATCTCGCTACCGGCGGGAAAGTCGAATACCTGAAGCATCGCATCGAGGCCGCTGCGCACCGATAATGATGCCACGGTGTTCGGCGCCCACAGCGCTTCCACTCGCTGTTGCGCCGCGCGCGCGTTCCCTGGAAATAGCGTGTGCGCTGTTGCCGCGAACAGGTCGGCCCAGCCGATGTACGGCGCGCCGCGCGGAATCATCGCACCGACTTCACTTCCGCCAACACTCCGCTCGCAGCCGGCTCCTCCCACTCCTGCGCACCTTGGGGTGAGCTCATCATCTGCGGCACGGCGGGCGTCACCATCGTCTCGCGCAACCGGTCGATCACCGCGCGGCTGACCGCATGCACATCCGACTCGGCATCGAGGAGTACCGGAGCGCCGCACGCAATATGAATGTGCCCGAGATCGATACGTCCACGCATCGCATCGACCGCCCAGGAGAACAGCGCGCCCAACCGCATCTTCTCCTTAGGCTCGCCTGCAAGCTCACGCGCGAACGCACGTTGCTCTGGCACACGATCGTACGTGATCGCGATCGGCATGAGCGCACAGGTCTTTTCGCTCACCTGCAGACAGCGCAACAACCCGCGCCTCGGCGGTAGAAACTCGCCGGTTCTGCTGCGCGCCCCTTCAATGAAGAAGGCGAGAGTATTCCCTTCGTCGAGCAGCTCGTTAACACGACGCGCGAGGTCTGGATCCCTGCCCTGCCCGCGACGCAGATAGAACGCGTGCATCGACTTGAGAATGCGCCCGAGAATTGGAATGCGCGCAAATTCCATCGTCGCCGCAAAATGTGGAAGCGGCACGAGATCAGGCCGAGCAAACGCGAGGTACGAGCAGAGCACGAAGTCGAGATAGCTGCGGTGACTTGGCGTCAACACGATCTCTGCTCCGCGAGGCACCGCGCTCCGCGCGCGCTCGAACGACGGCACGTCCACCGTGACGCTATCGACGGAGTGACGCAGCACTCTCGTCACGAGCCACGAGGCCGTGCGAATCCAGAAGTTGCCGTATGGCTGGCTCACGATCCAGCGCAGATCACCGTCGTGTCCCGAATGCGCACGACCCGCCAACACCCACTCCGCGTCGTCACGACGCAGTAGATGCCGGTACACACCGGCGCACACCGTGTTGACGAACGCGGTTGCATCATACGACTTGTCGATCGGCAGCGAGCTGCGAAAGTCGAAGGAGTGCGACGTGAAGTACGCAAAATCGTCGTTCAGATACGTCAACCTCGCTCCGCGCTTTTCGGCCTGCCGCTTCTTCGCCTTCGAGCGCATGCCTTCCATCGCGATCGGCAGCCGGTGCTCCACGAGATCGTGATACGTGAAACGCAATCCGCGCGGGCCGAGATAGCGTCCCTTGGGACGTTGATCGACGCGATGCACGCGGAAGAAGCGCTGAACCATGTTCCAGCATTCCTCTACCGTCGGTGCGTGATCGAGACCGGCCACCGCATGCCGAATCACGAAACCATCGACATCATGCACACACGCGTGCACGATGCGATCAGTCACCTCGTCTACCGGTACGACGTCGAGCTTCGCCTTGGGATCCGAGACGAGCGCGCGAAGATGACCAGTGCCAATCAGCATCACGAACGCGGCGAATCCGGCGCTGCTGTCGATCCAGCCAGGGAACGGATGCTCGCGCGTCGCCGAGATGATGCTTGGCCGAACGATCGTCAGCGGAACCGCACCTCGACGCTCGACGAGCAGATGCTCGGCGACCGCCTTCGTGAGCGTATAGCAGTTCGGGTGTCCGGTGCGCGCAATCAGCTCTGCTTCTGTCGCGCTCCCATCGAGGCATGCCGCGTAGAGATCAGCGGCTGGCACGGGCAATGTGCCAAGCGTCTCCTCGATCGGCATCCCAGCGCGGTTCGGCGTCACGTATGCTGTGGACACATACACGAACCGCTCGAGGCGAGGCAGTGTGCGCGCGAGCTCGAGCATGTTGAGGCTCGCGGTGATGTTCGCGCGTGCAGCGAAGGCGATTGGCAAGTTGAACTTCACCGACGCTGCCGCATGCACCACGTGCGTTACGCGTCGAAGAACCACTTCGCGCTCCGGCGTAAGCCCGAGTCCCGGCTCTTCGAGGTTGCCTTCGAGCACCGTGACCATCTGCGTCCACTTCGCCGGCAAACGATCGAAGCAGTGTGCGCGCGCAACTTCACGACGGAATCGCTCGTCAGCGTGCAATCCACGCATTGGACGAATGACGACAACGATGCGCTCGATTCCCAGCTCGTCCCTTCTGCGGACGAGCTCTTCCAGCATCACCTTGCCGAGAAAGCCGGTGACGCCGGTGAGAAGGAAGGTCCGCGACGGTAGGTGCGTCACTGATTCGCGATGCCGAAGGTGTTCGCCGGATCAATGGCGCGCTTCATGTCCGCCGCCCAATCGAGACTCGTCTGCGAAAAGATGCGCGGCAGATACTCGCGCCGAATCTTGCCGACGCCGTGATGATGCGACAGCGATCCACCCGAACGAAGAATCTCGTCACGCGCTGCGTTCTCGAGCTCCGCGTAAACCTCGGCGGGACGTTCGACTCCCTTGTGATGAAAGCCGAGATAGAAATAGATGGCAACGCCCGTTTGATAGAGCTGTGTGACCCGGCAGGTGATGAACGGCGCACCGGGAAGCTTGCGCTTCGAGTACTCCTCCGCGAGGCGGCGCTTGACGTTGTCGCACAGCCGAATGGCCTCACTCCACGACACCGATGTCTCGAACGACTCCGCAACGATGTAGTGCTTCATGATGAAGTCGCGTAAGTAAGCGATGCCGAACGTGAGCTGATATCCCTTTTTCCCATTCTCCGCGCCCGCGCGCATGCCGCCGTGCCGCCGTGCGAGACGCCGCACCGCGGCCTCTTCCGCCGCGACCTGTGTTCGGCTTCCCTCGTACATGAGCGTGCATGCAACCATCCCAGAGGGGCTGAACCCTCTCACCCTCGTTACAAACACTTTTTCGGCTCGGCGAATGACAGACTTGAGACCGGTCGCCTTGGGCTTGAGCATCTGGCTGAGCTGAAACTGCAGATTGTCCACCAACCGTACGCTCGCCGGTGGCGTCGCCTCACGCACGAGATCGTGTAGAAATGCGACGCCGCTGGCAAAATTCGGGAAGAGAATCGCGTCGTAGCGCTCCACCTCGGGTAGCGGAAAGATCTTGACCACAGCGTGGGTGATGATGCCGAGCGTGCCTTCGGATCCGAACATCCAGCGGCGCGGGTCGATGCCGACCGATTCCCGCGGCGCCACAGTTGGTCGTGTGAGCTCGCCGCGCGCAGTGACCACGTGCACGTCGAGCACGAGGTCTTCGATGTTGCCGTAGCGGTTCTTCTTCATGCCGCTCGCGTGGGTGGCGATCCAGCCCCCCAGCGTCGAGAACTCCACGCTGTCCGGCTCGTGGCCCATCGTGAATCCATGCTCCGCGAGCTGCGACTGAAGGTGTCGCCCCACCGCTCCTGCCTGGATGCACGCCATCCGATTGACTGGATCGATCCACAGAATGCGGTTGAGCCGGCGCAGATCGACAGACACGATCATGCGCTGCTCGGTGATTGGGCAGCGGAGCGCGTCCGTCACGTTGGTGCCTCCGCCAAAGGGCACGAGGCAAACGTCATGCCGCCCAGCGGCCTCGACCAATGCGCGAATCTCGTCGACGCTGCCGGGGAAAACGACCAGATCCGGCACGCGCTCGATGGTGCCGTACTTGATGTTGTACATCGCTTCGAGCGTGTGGCCGTGGCCATGCCGAAGCCGCGCGAGCGAATCGTCACTGATCGCGTCCGCCCGAAGAATCTCACGCGCGGCGCGGAGAAAGTCGGCGTTCGTGCGCGCGGCCGGAATTTCCGGCGGATAGGCAGCGTCGTGCGTGTCGCTCATGGGAATAGCGACACCGAGCTGCCGCTCCACCCATGGCAGAAGATCAGGAAGCTCGGCGCCGCTCAACGCATAGCGTGACCCGGTCAGGGTCACGTTGCCGTTCGGCAAAATAGCAAAGCCGGTATCACGAAATCCCCAGACGTCCGGACTGATCGCGTGATCGTCGTCCGGTGCAGGTGGGGCCGGGATGATCCGGGAGCTCTCCGCGTCGGTCATGCGTGGACGTCTACTCCGTTCTGCACTTGCCGCTCTCGACTCGCCGCTGTGATGGACTTCCAACTTAGCGAGCGGGAGACAGGTCCGGCATGTGGATCGTGCCTCCCCGTATGACCCCGTCATCGACGTCGATCAGCCAGTAGCCTTCGTGGCCACGCTGCGTGGAGGAGCCGGCGCAAAACGTGTGCGGACGTCGTGCGGTGGCCGGGTGATGATAGCGCTCGTGCAGATGTCCGTGCAGTAGGCCGAATCGCGGACCCGGAAGCATCGCCAGCAATTCCTCTCCGTCGACGAGCCCATGCATTCGCGAATCTCGACGTCCGTTCGCCATTAACGGTCCGTGGTGGACGAGCACCAGCACGGCCCGGTGTTTCATGCGATGGTCATCGAGCAGGTCGCGAAGGCCGGACAGCTGAGCCGCGCCGACGCGGCCATACGCCATCCCCGGAAGCGGAACGACCCGCGCCGACAGCAGCCCGACAATCGCGACGTCGTCGCCCTTGAAATGAACAAAGGGATAAGGCCCCTCGCGCCGGTATTCCGGTAAATCACTCTCGAGGAGGTGGCCGAAATGCTGGTCGAATCTGCTCGTGCGAAGTGAATTCGGCGTAAAGAAATCGTGATTGCCAGGAATGACGGAGCAGTTCGCGCGGCTCTTCCCAAAGTCGCCAAGTGCATCACGTACGTCGCGAAACTCCGCTTCGGTGGCGTATGCGGTGAGATCGCCGCTGATGATGAGATGATCCGCTTGATGACGTTCGACATCGCCGACGATTCGCCGCAACGTCCGACCTGCATCCCGGTAGCCGCGACCCCGCCCGCCTATGGTGAGCTCGAACATCGCCAGCCAGCGCCGCCACCCAAGCTTGAAAAAGGGCGCGGTGCGGTAGTTCTGCGTGATGTGAACGTCTGAGCAATGCAGAAAACGCATTTGTCACGGTTTCAGCGCACGTCACGCGTTCGCGTTCGACTGTTGAAGCCACTCGGCACGCTCGTACTGTCGTAGCGCCAAGGCGGCGACGTCATTCCACTCGAACCGCGGTCGCGTCTCTCGGTTGCGCTTCGCGATTGCCGCACGCAACCCTTCGTCCTGCGCCAGCTCGATGACCGCTTCCGTGAGCCCAGCCACCGAACCGGCGAGCAATCCATTCTCGCCGTGCACGACGAAATCCTCGACACCCGTGTTCCGACGCGCAATCACCGGCAGCCCTGCGCACAGCGCTTCGAGCGCCGCAATGCCGAACGACTCCATGCGCGTCGGCAAGAGAAACGCATCGGCATGCGCAAAGAGGGCGCGAATTTCCTCGCGCGAGCGGCGCCCGTGCACGCGTACACGATCCGCGCCCGCTGCGGCCGCCAGCCGATCAACCACTCGGCGCTCGCGTCCATCACCGATGATGTCGAGCGTAATGCGCATCTGCGGACCCACGCGCCTTTGCGCCTCGTCGAGAATCGCGAACAAGTCGCGTGGACGCTTACGCACCTGCAGCCGCATCACCGACACGAGACGCAGCTCGCCCCGCGGCCGCGCCGTCGCCGTCACACGCCAGGCGCGCGCGTCGACGCCATTGGGCAGCACCTCGACGCGACTGCCGTCGAGCACCGCAGACGTCTCTTTCGCGACGTGCCGGCTTACGGCCGAGTACGCAATCGGTAGTCGCGACGCTCCACTCAACTTTGCCAACATGCGCAAACCCGGCGCGAGATAGTCGTACACGCTGTGGAAAGTCAGCGCGGTCGGCATCCCGCCAGTCGCCGCAATGAGCGCACTCCCGTACGCGAGCGGCGCAATGACGCCCGACTGAACATGCACGACGTCGAACGCGCCTTCGCGAAGAGCTGCGCGAAGTTCGCTGAACTGCCTCGGCGAGAAAGTGAAACCAAAATACGGAAAGCGAAAACCGCGCAGCCGTCGCACTGGAATTCCGTCGAGCGATGCGGGCCCCGGATACGCCGTGATGATCTCCACCGCATTCCCCGCCGCGCGCAGCGCCTGCGCCAGATCGATCAACTGCAACTCGAGCCCACCAAACCTCGGCAGACACCAATCGCAGACGAGTGCGATGCGCCGAGTGGTACGGACGGCCGATGGGGCCATTGTGCTGTCGTCGAGGGCGCTGGTGATCGTCACGCGCGGTAGTTTAGAGCATGCACGGCATCGGCGCGACAAATGAACCGTAGATGCACGCTAAGCGGACGATGCCTGGCGAGCGGAGCATTCTTCCCGCTGCTCTTCGCAACGGTCTTCGCCGTCCGCTACGGCTATTCGCCGCTCGTCGTGGCGCTCCACATCGCGCAGGTCGCACTCGTCGCGATTCTGATGGTCGCCATGATCGGCGCATTGCGACGTGCTCCGGTCGCGATCGCACGCACGTCGATTGCGATCATCGGCGCGACGCTCACGTCGGCCTATCTGCTCGTCATCGTGCTGAGCACGATCACGAACGAAGCGTGGGGATGGAGTGTCTCGATCAACCTCGCTCGCGCATATCTCGCCTATCTGCCATCGATCGTGGGCAACCTTCCTGTCTCGAGCGGACTGATTGCGCTCGGTATCGGGCTGCTCGTTGCGGTGGTCATTGGCATCTTCTGGATATGGTGGGTCGCGAGTCCACGCTTTCTCGACTCACGGCCTCCAGCCTCCCGCGCAGCCGTCATCGCTACCGTCGCGCTCGCTGCTGTCCTCGTCGCATTCATCGCCATCGCGCGTCGATCGCCCGATGCGGCCGCCGAGCCGCTCATTGCGTTGCTCACCGCGCCCGGTCAGGCGAACGCCGAGCAGGCTCGCGCCGAAAATGTTCGCGCGCGTCACGAGTACACCGACCATCGTGCGTTCTCACGTCGAAACGTCATTCTCATCTTCTCCGACGCGCTGCGCGCCGACCACATGGGCGTGTACGGCTATCAGCGACAGACGACCCCCTTTCTCTCGCATCTGGATTCGGCCGGCCGGCTCCGCAAAGTGCGTCTCGCGATGGCCACCTGCCCGTTCACTGCATGTGGAGTCCTGAGCACACTCGCCTCACGAGACTCAGCCGTCCTCGAGCTCGGCTCACTCAAGCTGCAGGATGTGCTTCACGATCGCGGCTATCGCGTCAACGTCATCGGCTCGAGCGACCACACGGTCTGGTACACGCTTCGCCTCCACTACGGCGACAACGTGGACTACTTCTTCGACGGCTTTCACTCGAAGCGCTACTCGTTGAACGACGATCGCCTCGTGCTGGAAGGACTCGACGGCGTTCCGCCATCGACCGGCAATCCGGCATTCTTCTTTTTCTTTCTCAGCGCAACGCATCCAGTAGGGACGAAGCGTGCTGAATTCCGCCGATGGGTTCCGGCAGAGGTGAGCGTCGGCACCGGCGCTGGAGTGCCGCAGAAAAACGCCTACGACAATGGCATTCTTCAGGCAGACAACTCCATCGAGCAGATCTTCACTGCACTCGACAACAAGGGCTACCTGAAGGGCAGCATCGTCGTGATGCTCGGCGACCATGGCGACGGTTTCGGAGAGCACGGCGTCTTCGGCCATACACGATATCTGTATCAGGAGATGCTCCACATCCCGCTCCTGATTCTCGACGACTCGGCAGGGACTTACGCGAATCTCGAGTTCGCGACGCAGAGTGATGTCGCCCCTACCATTCTTGCCCGCTTGGGTCTGTCGGCGCCGAACCAATGGCAGGGCCAGTCTTTGGTGGACAAGCCGGCCAAGCAATTCAGTACGCACTGGACGGATCGCGGACGTCCGTGGCACGCGGTGGTGTACCGAACTCAGGGTCGGATCTACAAGTACATGTACGTGGTGCGCTGGGGCTCACGCGCCGAGGAGTTGTACGAGCTCACGTCGGACCCTGATGAGCGGACGAATCTCATCTCCACTCAAGGACTGAACGACATTCGAGCTGCAGTGCGATGGCGGGCACACAAGCGGTGGCCTACTGATGGCATGTAGCGGATGTGTCGTGTTATTGTCTCGTTACTGTTCTTAAATGTGCGCCGACAGCTACGCGCACTCGCCATCGGCGCGACAGGAACTGCGGTGAAGGTGAAATGGTAGCAGACCCAGAGCACGCATAAATTCACTCGTGAAAAAGGGATTGGGCGAGAAGGCTACCGATATGTTGCCAAACAAAGCGACGCAATTAGTTGACGATTTGCGGATTTTTGACAACGCTCCTGTTGCGACATCGCAACAAGTCAAACAGATGCACATCGCCTATGTCGAGCCGACGCAACGATTTGCGTGGTGCCAGCTTCGGCTCGGTGTTTGCCTATCGTGATGTCACAGCAGTACAGTCGTTTCCGTAACAAGGAGTTGCGCGTGACCAAGAAGATCTTCGTGGCACCCGTTCTCACGAGCGAGTCCACACTGACGGCAGCGCTGCGAGTCTCGTCGGGCCCACCCCAGTAACGTCGAGCGCAGCATAGACGTACCCGTCACAGCGTAAGTGGAATCGCCAGCCCAACCCGGGCTGGCGATTCCACTTTCGCTCAGCACCTTCCCGATCATGTCCCACGGTTTGCGCCTTCACACAACGAACTCCGCCGCGCAGGCGCTCGTCGGCAGATGGCTGGACGACGCGCGACTCGCCCTGCCCGCTCCCGTTGACCTGATCATCGACGTCGGCCCATTGCCCGACGCCGAGCCCGACACACGCGCGATCTTCACCCAGGGACGGGTCGTCATCCATAGCGGACCACCGAGCAACACGGTCGCAATGGAGTGGGGCCCCGGACTCGGACGAACCGTCCTCGCACCCGGCGATCGCACCGCGCACGTCACCATCACCGAAGAAGGACTGGCCGAGTCGAATGAGCTGCTTCGCTCGTTTCTGCTCAATGTCTGCATCTTCCTCGTTCGCCGCGTTGGACTCCACCACGTACACGGCGCCACGCTGCTCGACCCGCACAACCGCGGCTGGCTCCTCGTCGGCGAGAGTGGCTCGGGCAAGTCCACCACAACCGTGCTCCTCGCGAAGAACGGCTGGGGCGTCGCCACTGACGACATCTCGTTTCTCACCGCCGGTGCCCAACCGAACACCACCGACATGATCGGCTGGCGCGAGCGACTCGCGCTCCGCGACGATTGGGTTGCCGCAACTGGCAACGACGGCGGTACCGCGCTCTCGACGCGTCGTAAAACCGGATGGTTCGCGGAAGAGCTCGGAACGGCGTGGCTCTCGCGCATCATGCCGCAGTTCATCGGCTTCCCCGTCGTCGGAGCCACCGGAACGACGTCGATGTCGCCTGTGAGCGCGCGCGACGCACTGACACGCGTGATGCAATCCTCACCATGGGTGATGCTCGAGCCGGACCTCGCCGACGAACATCTCCAGCTCATGAGCAGCCTCGTTCGACAAAGCCGCGCCTTCGACATCACGCTCGGCCGCGACCTCTTCGATCACCCCGAATTTCTGCTGGAGCACGTGTCATGAGCACTGTCTACAAGCGGCACGACGACCTGCGCCTCACCGCGGTCGATGACGAGGGCGTCGTGCTGCACCTCGGATCGCTCCGCTACTTTACGGTGAACGAGACGGGGCTCACGATCCTTCAGGAGTTGCTGGAGCCGCGCACGCTCGAGGAGCTCGTGAAAGCCGTGACCGATGCATACGACGTGACCCCCGAGCTCGCGCAGGAAACCACGCGCGCATTCGTCGAGCGATGCGTCGACGCGAAGCTGCTCCACACGGAGGAACGCTGAGCGCCGCCGTACCACTGGCCTGGCGCCTGCGCGCGATCACCGCAGCGGCAGTAATTCCTCCGCTGCTCGAGGTCATGTCGCTCGCGCGACTCGAGCGCATTCTCCGATCGATTGCGCGCGTCCAGCTGACGAGCGCACCCAGCGACGCCGCGTCCGCCTGGTGGGTCGATCACAACCTCGATCGGTGGCCCGGACCATGGCGACGCACATGCCTGCGCCGTGCCGCAGTGCTGTACTATCTGCTGCGCAGCAGCGGACGCGCGGTAGAACTCTGCATCGGCGTCCGGCGCGACGAGCATGGTGAGCTGCTCGCGCACGCATGGCTGCTGCGCGACGGCGCCCTCTACGTGGAACCCTCGACCACAACCGAAGTGGTGTCGGAATACACGATGATCGCGCGGTTTCCGGGCAGTATCGCGCACACCACATAGAGAGCCGCTGCACGTGCATGACGCGCGCCTCCTCATCGATACGCTGCGACTCGGCGCCCCCGCAGACGCGGGCGCGCTGGCATCCGCGTGGACGCGGGCTGATGCGAGTGCCCTCGTGCGCGAAGCCGCCTTCGAAGGCGCAAGTCTCTGGCTCCATCGGCGGCTCAAGGCACTCGGCATCACGCTCACCGGCGAAGCCGGCGAGACGCTCGCCGCCAACGCAAAGCGCGCCATCGCGTTTTCACTCCGCCTGGAATCGGAGACCGTCGCGACAATTGGAATTCTCGACGCAGCCGGCGTGGGAGCAGTGCCACTCAAAGGCGCGGCAATGCGACGCATTGCCGCGCGGATTCCCTTCGCCGACGCACGCGCGCCCAACGATGTCGACATCCTCGTCCGCGATGAGCACGCGCAGCGCGCGTGGAACGCTCTGGTCGCCAAAGGCTATGCGCCGATCAAGGACAGCGGACCGTCCGAAGGACATCACCTCCCGGCACTCGCCGGTCCACTGGGCATCAGCGTCGAGATTCATCTCACGACGTCGCCGCGTGTTTCGCCCGCCGAAGCATGGCGCCGCGCAACGATTGATGGTGCCGTCGCTGAGTTTGCCGGAGCCGTGTGGCGGGTGCCGAGCGACACGGAGTTGTTCTGGCATGCGGCGGCGCACGCCGTTACGCACACCGAGGAATACGGACGCGTCGGCGCGCGGCTCCGCTACTGGCTCGACGCTGCCGCGCTGCTCGCGGCCAACGCGCCCATCGACTGGGCGCGAATCCGTGCGCGTCTCGACTCGCGCGAGTGCCGAGAGCCAGCGCGCGTGTGCGCGTGGATCCGCACGGCGAGCGACCTCAGTGGACAGCCGCTCGCCGCAAGCGCACTCGGTGAGCGCACCGGGCCGGCGTTCGACGTCGAGCGCATGGTGTCATGGAGGCTGCACGTCTTCGCGCACAACGCTCCCGACGCCCGATGGACGGAGCGTCTGATCGAGGAAGGTGCGCGCGGCGAGGCACGACTTCCGCACGAGCCGGCGTTTCGTGATGCACGCTCGGTCGCACGCATCCGCCACGCTGTCGCCGCGCGCGCGGCTCGGCTCTGGTGGACGCTTCGTCGTTCTGCCGGTAGCGCTTCCCGCGTATAGAATTCCGTATGACTTCGACGCTGATGTTCCGACGCGGTGTTCCGGCAATTGCGCTTGCGCTCGCGCCTCAGCTTCACGCGCAGGACAGCGTACGCGCCAAGCTGCCCACCGTTCGCGTGACCGCCACGCGCGAGGGTCCGCGGGCGCCACTCGAGTTGCCGTACGCCGTCACGGTCACGCGGCCGGATACACTCGCTGCGCTGCGCCGCGCTGGTGTGGACGAGCTTCTTTTTGCTGTTCCCGGCGTGCTGCTCGCGAACCGCCAGAACCCCGCGCAGGATCCGCGCGTCAGCATCCGCGGCTTCGGGGCGCGCTCGGCATTTGGTGTACGTGGTGTTCGCGTGTTGCAGGACGGAGTTCCCATCACGCTTCCCGACGGCCAGACGCCAGTTGATGTGCTGGACGTCGAAGGCGCCGAGCATGTCGAGGTCGTGCGAGGCAGTGCGTCGTCTCTTTATGGAAATGCTGCAGGCGGTGTGATCGATCTGCGTTCCAGGCTGCCCACGGCGCTGTTTACGCCGTATGCCCGCGTGGTTGCCGGTGGTTCTACGCCAACCATCAGTGCAACCGGCGCATCGGGAACAGTGGGCTCGCTCGGCATCACGTCGTCAATTACGCGTGCAGTGGGCCGAGGGTATCGCGAGTACTCGGATCAGCGCGCGACGCGTGGCGCCGTGCGAATGCTGTTTGCACAGAACGACGCGACCGCTGCATCGCCATTGATTCTGTCGGCGCGGATTTCGGATGTGTCCAAGGCGGAGAGCCCTGGTGCGTTGACGCGTGCACAGTTCGATGATGATCCGCGCCAGGCAGACCCACTGTCCGTGCGAAAGGGCGCGAGCAAGACCGTGCGTCAGGGCGATCTCTCGCTCGTCGCGACGCATTCGCTCGGCGCGCAGGCGAACGTCGATGCGTCGGCGTTCGGGAGCGCGCGCACGCTGGCAAATCCGCTCACGCAGGCGATCGTGGATGTGAAGCGCGCTGCTGGGGGCGCGTCGGTGCGCGTGAGTGGGCACACGCTGGTGGGTGAGCGGGATGTTCGGCTTTCTGCGGGCGCCGATGCGCAGTGGCTCAACGATGATCGTCAGGAATACGCGAACTGCATTGGTGCCGTATGTGCTGGCGGCGCGACGGAGCGTGGAGCGCTGCAGAAGAATCAACGCGAGCTGGTGAGCAGTGTCGGGCCATTCGTGCGTGGTGAAGTTGCGTTGTTGCCGCGGTTGCTCGCGTCGGCGGGCGTGCGCAGCGACGCTGTCCAGTTTCGGTTGCGCGACCGCCTCGTCTCGGCAACCAATCCCGATGATTCGGGTGATCGCACGCTGCATGCGGTGAGTCCGTCGGCGGGACTCGTGTGGCGGAGCACGGCGCTCTCTTCGGTTTACGGAAATGTGTCGTCGAGCTTCGAGACGCCCACGACGACGGAGCTCGGCAACAAGCCCGACGGCTCGGCGGGTATCAATCCCGATCTTCAGCCGCAGCGCACCGTCACGTTCGAGATTGGTAGCAAGGGTTTGTTTGGCGGAAGCGGCGTGCGATGGGATGTGGCGGCGTTCGAGGCGCATGCGCGCGACGAGCTCGTTCCGTTCGACATCGTGAATGGCAACGGACGTCGCTATTTCCGGAATGCCGGGCGGACGCTGCGTCGCGGGGGTGAAGTCGGCGTGGATGCCGAGTCGGGTCCGTTCGCCGTGCACGCCGCGTACGAGTATTCGCATTTTCGCTACGTGAACTACATCGTCGGCACGACGTCGTTTGCGGGACGCCGGATTCCGGGAGTGCCGGAGCATGCATTGAGCACGTCAGCGTCGTTGCGTGCCGGTGAAACGCTCGTGACGGCAACGGCTGATCTCGCGGGGACCATGGACGTCGATGATGCGAACACGGCGCAAGCGCCGGGTCGCGCGATCTTTGGTGTCGCGATTGGGCGCGATGTTCGCGTCGGTTCGGCGAGGCTCGCGCCGCTCGTCGCACTTCAGAACCTTGGCGGTGTACGATACGTCGGCAGCGTGAGTGTCAATGCGACGGGAGGGAAGTTCTATGAGCCGGCACCGGGACGCGTGTTGCTTGTCCGCATGGCCCTGACGCGGGATCGGTGAGCCGGTCGGACTTCGTTGGTGTCGCAATGGCCTGACGGTGAGTCTCTCCTCGTGTCTGGCACTGGCACTCTGCCGAAACGGCGCTGACGCCTGGCGCGGACAAAACGCAGCTGTTTCACTGCCTCTCTCCCACCGTCGTATGCGACGCACGTCGCCACTCCTCTTTGCCGCTCTCATCGCCTGCGCGGCGTGTCGCAGCGGCGGTGTGCTGCCCCCGGCCGACGCCATCGTCGAGGGGCGAGTCGAGGGGCCCGTCGCGACGGACACGATCGAGGAAAACCTCACGGTGGGAATCGGCCGCGCGCGCTGGTCACTGCGTCCGCAGCTGGCAATGCGCGATTTCTGGACTGACATCGCCGTTCTGGATGTGCAGGGCGCGGAACAGGCTGCCCGCTCCTTCGACGAGCGCACCTTTGCCGTTGCACTCAGGACTCTGATGTCGAGCGATCCCGAGGGCGCGGGCATCGCCTTTCAGTCCCTGCATCTCAGTGCCCGCGATCCGGCAGTTCGCACGCGTGCGCGGATCGGTTTGACGATGGCACTGTCGTGGCGGTCGGACTGGCCTGCGCTCGCGATGATTGGCGCCGATCCGGACAGTGCCGAAGCGCGAGATTCTGCTGCGGCACAGGCGGGTGTGGAACGGTGGGGGCATGCGCTGTCGAGCGTTCCGGTTCCGACGGTTGACGTGCCCGCGTCGCCGGTGACGCTTCCGCTGCGGCGGAGTGAGTTCGGCACGCCGGTGGTGACGGTGCGTGTGAACGGACAAGAGCGAGAGTTCTGGCTCGACACGGGCGCGAGCATGACGCTGCTTTCAGACGAAGTTGCGGTTGCGGCGGGTGTGAAGCTCGCCGCGACGGACACGCTGGCGCTTGGTGTCGTTGCGGGCCACATCCCGGCGCGTGCTGTGTTCATCGACTCGCTGTCCCTTGGGCCGGTGATGGCGCGCGGCCTGGGTGCGGCGCTCGTGAACAAGGGCGCGTTGCGGCTCGATCATCGCTTCGTGAATGGAACTCGCACGTCGGTGCCGATTGACGGCGTGATTGGCACCGATCTGCTTCGGTATTTCGATCTCGTGATCGATGCGGGTGCGAACACGATCACGATTCGTCGTCCCAGGCGCGATCCGCGTGCGGTGCGCAATCTCTATTGGGTGGGATATCCCGTGGTACGGCTCGTTGCGCGCGACGGTACTCCGGCGCTCTTCGGTCTCGATACTGGTGCCGAGGGCACGTACATCACGACGTCGATGCTGAAGAAGCAGCCGCGCACCGGTGTCGCGATGCGGCGTGGCGCGATTGGCGGGCTCGGATCAGAAGAGCATCTCACGCAGTGGGTGGCGCGTGAGATTTCGCTGAGCGACGGCGACTACGCGATCACGCTGCGCAACGTGCCGGTGGCGCCCGAGCGCCGATGGACGTTCGTGAATTTCGACGGCGTGCTGGGCTCGGACGTCGCGCTCGCGTCGCGAATGCATCTCGATTTTCTCAACGGCGTCTTCGATGTCAGACGGTCTTCGGCGACTGACGCGGGAATCACCGTCACAGTCGGTCATCCGTAAGCTTCCCGTCTCGGGAGCTCGAGGAACTGGCTGCTGGAACCGGATTCGCTGATCGCGGAATTTCGGGGAAACGCGTTCGCATTCAGATGTCGATAGGACAGCAACTGAATGCTGGGAAACGGCGGATCTTCTGGAAACAGCGGATCGATCTCTCGCACCGCCCTCTGCGTCCTCCGTGTTCCTCTCTGTGCATCCTCTGCGTAAAAATGCAGTTGCCTGGCCCTGCTGGAACGACAACACGGAATCTATGCCGCAGTTTTCGCCCACAACGTTGGTAACCCGAAACCGCCAACCCGAAACCGCATAGCCCCAAACCTGGATCCCGGCGGCCCGGGCAAGGGGCCGGACCGGGCGCGCGTATCGCTAGATTTGTCTGGAACCGCCGACCGCTGCACCGACTTGGTTGCTGGTCCGGTTCACTCTTGCACCCACCATGCTCGAGATTCTCACGCACGCCGTCGAGCGCTACGGATATTTCGCCGTTGCGCTGCTGGTTACACTCGAGGGGATCGGTCTTCCTCTGCCCGGAGAGACGGCGGTGGTGACGGCTGCGGCATTTGCCGCGCGTGGGTCGCTCAGCGCAGTCGGCGTCGCAATCGCCGCCACGATTGGCACCGTGATTGGCGGATCGTCAGGCTACTGGATCGGACGCGCTGGCGGTCGAGGGCTGCTCATCCGCCATGGGCACTGGATCGGCCTCGACGCCAAGCGAATCGCGCGTACTGAACAGTACTTCGCGCGACACGGTGCGAAGACCGTCTTCTTTGCGCGATTCGTCGCACTGCTCAGAATTTTCGGATCGCTCATGGCGGGCGTTGCACACATGCCCTTTCCGACCTTCAGTGTGTTCAATCTCCTTGGAGGATTCCTCTGGGCCGTCACGTTCAGTGTCGTCGGACTCGTGTTCGGCAAGAATCTTTCTCGCCTCGACGACTACCTGGTACAGATCAGCATCGCGCTCACGATCATCGTGATCGCTGGGATCGCGGCCTATTGGTGGAGAGAGTCACGTCGGCAGCCGCAGGACGAGTAA
>JBDUCR010000062.1:0-20745 GCA_040003345.1 bacterium | reverse complement strand
TGATCGAGATGAGTGCCGCACTCGTCGCTGCGAACTCGTCGGTCACGAGGCCAGCCGTGTACGCGTATGCTCCGTATGAGGTGGCGAAGCGCCCTTGCAGACCGGTTGCCAGTGCGATCACGCCGTCGACGCTCGTCGTCACCTGCGATTCCGTCGGAGCGTTGGGGTTCTGCAGGTTGAGCTCACATCCTGAAAGCGCAAGCGCCGCGAGAGCGACCGCGCACTGTCTGAATCTGTGCATGGCTGATCTCCCGTCAGTAGGTGAATCGCGCACTGATCGACCACACGCGCGGAATGGGATAGCCGCCGAAGTCGAAGCCGCGATCGGCGGCTGTCGTTTGCACGGACTCTCGTCCGCCGGCGTTCGTGCCGAAGAGATTGATTTCGGGGTCGTAGCCGCTGTAGTTCGTGTGCGTCCACAGATTGCGGCCGGAGATGGTGACATCAACACCATCGGCGAAAACACGCCGCACTGGTGCGCCATCGATCGTGTAGCTCGCAGCCAGCTCGCGAAGCTTCACGAATGTGCCGTCCTCGACCCAGTACTCGAAGATGCCTTGCGTGCGGGCGTTGAAACCAGGAGGCAGCTTGCGTGGATCGCCATACGGCAACAGCTCGCGCTCATACTCTTTCGAGTTGCTCGCGATGCCGGCGTTCTGTGCGCGCGTCGAGAGGTTCATGATCTTGTTGCCGAATACTCCGTCGAGCAGCATGCGGAGGCGCAGCTTTTTCGCGATGGTGAACTCGTTGAGGAACGATCCCATCCACTTCGGATTCGGATCGCCGATGACGGCATTGAGGGAGTCATTGCAGCTGCCGCCGCTGAGCGCATGTCTGTCGGCGAGCGTCGCACCCATGTCCACCGCCTGATTGCTGCGGCGATACCGTCCGAGTGAATCGAGGAGCAACGCGCCAGTGACGCAATTGCGTGCGGCGTAGGAACCGTAGAACACACCAGCCGGTTCGCCGGCGCGGATGCGGTTCGGATATCCGCCCGCCGATTGAAAGTCCTGAATCGAAAGACTCTCGACGAGATTCTTGTTGTGTGTGTACGTGACCGTCGACGTCCAGTTCAACTTCGCGTTGTCAACGTTCGTCGTGCGCACGAGCGCTTCGAATCCCTTGTTCGACATCGTGCCGATGGGGAAGAACTGCCGCGAGAATCCCGTGCTCGTCGCGAGCGGGCGGAAGAACAGAAGATCGGAGACGAGCCGATTGTAGTACGTGAGCTCACCGCCAACTCGTCCGCCGAGCAGACCGAGCTCGGTGCCGACTTCCCATTCGCGCGCGCGCTCGTTGCGGAGATCAGGATTGCCGAAAGTGACGTCGTTGCCGAAGCCGGGACGTCCCGCAAATGGAAGATTCGCGTACGTGATGTATTGCGAATACGCGTTCACGATGCCGGGCTGACTTCCCGCCCATCCGAGCGCGCTGCGCACGCGCAGGCTGTTCAGGAGTCCCGCCTGATTGTCGAGCACGACGTACGATGCAGAGAGCTTCGGAAACGCCTGCCACCGCTGCGATGGCGCAAACGTTGACGACGCGTCCCAGCGAACGGCCGCGGCAAGAAAGAGCTTGTCGTTCCACGCGACTTCCTGCTGGCCGTAGAAACCCAGCGTGCGCAGCTCGATCTCGGTCTGTCCCGCCGAGAACACCGAACCGGCGCTCACCAGATCACCTACTGGTGCAAGACCGTTCGCAATTGCGCTGGTGGTGCGCACCTTCTGATCGGTGAAGTTGATGCCCGTGATGGTGCGCAGCTCGAAGGGTCCCATCGGCTTCCACGAATACGTGGCGACACCGTCCTGATTGATCACGCGTGTGCCCTGGAACACCGAGAGAGAGCGTCCCGTCGCCAGAGGTGCAGTGCCGAGCACCGCGTTGCGCGGGATGAACTGATCCTGCTGGAAGCCGGTGTTGTCGATGCCGAGTGTGTAGTCGACCAGCAGGCTCGTAGCGGGTGTCCACGTCACTTTCGCAGCGCCGATGAAGCGATCGATCGTCTGCGGATTGCGAATACGATCGATGGCGAGCAGTGGATTGGTGCCGAGCGCCGGCGGGAGCGGGTAGATGCCGTTGACGGGGCGGAAGTCGACGTTCGTCGGCGCGAAGAACAGCGAGCCCATGATGCCGTAGTCGTTCTGTTCTCCGAACGCCTGGAACTGGTTGCTCGTCTGGATGTAGTTCGACGTGATGTTCGCGATGAGTTTCGGCGTCAGCTGTTGTTGCAGATTTATTCGCGCGCCGGTGCGCCGCGACGACGTCGAGCGAATGATGCCGTCCTCATTCGCCGCATTCGCACTCATGAAGTAGCGCGTTTGATCCGACCCGCCTTCGACGGTGAGATTCAGATCACTCGATGGTGCGCGCTTGAAGATCTGGTCCTGATAGTTGAAGCGTGCGATGGGGAGACCCGAGACATCGAACGGATAGAAGTTGAATGGCTGCTGTTCGCGCAGCTCGCTCTGGGAGAACCGCGTCTGTAGCGCGAAGTGCGGTTTGCCAATGGTGCCGTGCTTCGTGAAGATCTGCACGACGCCGTTGTTGGCGCGCGAGCCATACAGTGCCGCCGCGGCGGCGCCGCGGATCACCTCGACGCGCTCGATATCGGCGGGATTGATGTCGGCAAGACGGTTCTGCGGATTCGAACGCACGCCGAGATCGGCAAGCTGCGCCGAGCCGTTGTCGATGATGACGCCGTCGACGATGTAGAGCGGATCGGAGCCGGAGATGAATGAGTTCGTTCCGCGCAGCCGCACCGAGATGCCGCCGCCGCCAGGACCGCCGGAATTCTGCGTGATTTGTGCGCCAGCGATCTTGCCCTGCATCGCCTGATCGACCGTCACCGCCTGCGCTCGGCTGATGAGACTCGAATCGACCGACGCGACGCTTGTGCCGAGCTTGCGCTTTTCGGTTGGTGAGCCGGTTCCGGTGACGATGACTTCCGTGAGGTTGAGCGCACTTGCGTTGAGTATGAAGTCTGCCGTTGCAGTTCCGCCTGCGGTGATGACTACCGTGCGCGTGATCGCCTGATAGCCAAGGCGTCGCGCGGTCAGTATCCGTGATCCGGATGGAACGATGGGAAGCGTGTAGTCGCCGTTCGCGCCTGTCGTGACGCCGAGTCGCGTGTCATTGACGACGACTTGAACGTCGGCGAGGCCTCGTCCTGACGCGGCGTCGGTGACTCGTCCACGGATGGCGCCCGTTGATGTCTGGGCGATGAGTTGTGAGGGAAGTGCGGCGAGTGTGGGAAGGGCGGCAAGCGCGAGCGTCACAGCGCCGCGTCGGATGAAGTGCAGCATCATCGACGGTCTCCGGAGACGATTGTCATGCTGAGTCGCGTGGGTTTTTGCTGTGGAGGGGACAACACCGCGAAACGATAGTGCGCGGTCCGATCTCTAGCCAGCTATCCCGCCGGCTTCTATTGAATGACTTCGGCGATGAAGACGACTGACGCTGGCTTCTGCGTTCGCGGATGAATGGGCTCGCGCATCTCGCGCAGGCGAAAGCCGCTGCTGGCGAACAGCATGACCCAACTCTCGAGTGTGCGGAAGTACCACGGTGCCGGGTCGGTGAATTCCTCACTGAACCCTGACCATGATCCAGTGCGCCAGCCGTCGGCATAGGGTTGATCGCCGCACGCGATGACTGGATGAATTGTCTGTACGATCAGTGCGCCATCTTCGTTGAGCAGCGAGGGCACATGCGCGACGAGCGCGTCGACCGATTCGTGTCCGAGCAGCGCGAAGTTGGCGACCGCAACGTCGACTGTGACGTCCAGCTCGCCATTGGCGATCGACTCATACGATGCGACGCGGAATTCTCCACCGCCGCCGAGCTGCGCTTGCGTGATGAGCTCCGGCACGACGTCGACGCCGGTCGCGTGTACGCCGTGTTCGGCAATTGCGCGAACGAGCCAGCCTTCGCCGCATCCGATATCGAGGACGGAGCGTGGTGCGCGATTGAGCACTGCGTCGACAATCGCTGCGTTGGTCACGAGCGTGCGACTCTCGATCTGATTCTCGCGGACGGCGCTCGTCCACGGCATCACGTTGCGATGCCATGAGTCGATGATCTTTGCGTCGCTGAGGGGATCGATGGTCATGGCGGTTCGGAGAGAGCGAGACAGCATCTGCGTATGAAGAGATGACCAATGAGCCGGTTCACGCGTAGTACTCTGCGGCCTCTGCGGCAGTATCGCTCTGCTATCCTCTGCGTCAAAAATGCAGGTGCTATGGGAGAACTACGGCAACAGCATTTATCGCAGAGGGGCGCAGAGGAACCAAAATAGCCGCAGAGAACGCAGAGGAAAGCAACTGCACGAAGATCGTTCGCTCGCTCAGGTTCGAAGCATCAACTCGCTCAGGTGACATCACCCTCACCGCGACACTACGCAAGCTCCTCGGCGATAATCCGCTCGAACGCATCCACCAACCTGTCCGCATCACTTTCACTAAACGGCATCGGTGGACGAATCTTCACGACATTGTGATACGGACCATCGGTGCCGAGCAGAATTCCTTTCTCGCGCATTCGGTTTGCGACGAATGATGCTTCCGCACCAGCCGGCGCAAGCGTGTCGCGATTACGCACGAGCTCCACGCCGAGGAACAATCCCGACCCGCGCACGTCGCCGACAATGGGGTAACGATCGACGAGTGGACGCAACGCGTTGAGCATCCGATTGCCCACCTCGAGCGCGCGCGACTGCAACTGCTCGTCGCGCATGACATCGAGCACCGCGAGCCCGACCGCACACGACACGTTGTTGCCGCCGAAGGTGCTGAAGAACTCCATACCGTTGTCGAATGCATCCGCGATCGCGCGCGTCGTTACCACGGCAGCCATCGGATGCCCGTTGCCGAGCGGCTTACCCATCACGACGACGTCGGGAACCACACCCTGCGATTCGAACGCCCAGAAGTGCGTACCGATGCGTCCGAGTCCAGTCTGCACTTCATCGGCAATGCACACTGCGCGCGCGGCGCGAACATGTCGATACACTTCAGCGAGATACCGCGGCGGAAGCATCAACTGTCCACCGACACTCGGGCACGTCTCGGCGATGAAGGCTGCGAGTCCGCGACCCTTCTCGTGCAAGCGATGGATGATTTCGGCGACGTGCGCCGCGTACTTCAAGCCGCAGCTCGCGTCGCCGCGCTTGTACGCGCCGCGATAGTCGTCGGGCAGGGGTGCAACGTGCACCCAATCGGGCGCGCCAGTGCCGCCGGTGCTCGCGTGCTTGTACGGACTGATGTCGATCAGTGATGTGGTGTTGCCGTGATATGCCGCCTCGAGCACGATCATGTCGCGCCGTTTCGTGTACGTGCGCGCAAGACGCAGTGCGAGCTCGTTCGCCTCGCTCGCGGAGTTCACGAAGTAGCACACCTCGAGCGGAGCAGGGAGCGTCGCGACCAAACGCTCGGCATACTCGACGAGCGTGTCATTGAGGTAGCGGGTGTTCGTGTTGAGCACGTGCATCTGCGTCGCGGCTGCTTCCACGACGCGCGGATGCGCGTGTCCAACGTGCGGTACGTTGTTGTATGCGTCGAGATAGCGACGTCCGTCGTCGTCGAAGATGTACTGCTGCCAACCCCGTACCGCACGGACCGGGTCGCGGTACGCGACGCTCACGTTGCCGCCGATTCGCGCGCGGCGGAGCGTCATCGCCTCTTCCTTTATCGGCGCGTGTAAAGGGAAGCGCTCGACAGGAACGCCGACGATGAGATTCGGGTCGGGAGAGAGACTCAGCCACACGCTGCGTTGGCTCGCACGCGCGACGCCGGGAAAATCAGTGCCGAGTCCGAGTGTGTCGGTGATGACCTGAAGATGCAGGTGCGGAGTCCACGCACCGTTCTCGTCAGGACTGCCGAGTGTCGCAATGCGCTCGCCGCGCTTGACCGACTTGCCGACATGCAGGCCGTCGAGCGACTCGCGGCTCAAATGACCATACAGTGTAAAGAAGTCGATGCCGTCGTCGGTTGCATGGCGAAGGACGATGACCGGCCCGTAGTCCTGACGCGCCGGATTGTCGGCGTACGCGTGGACGACACCATCGAGCGGCGCGTGCACCGGCGTGCCGGCGTCGGCGAAGAGATCCAGGCCGATATGAATCGTGCGACGTTCGTCGCCAGTGTCGGGTCCACTCGCGAAGAACGGCGCTGTGTAGAGGAGCCTGGGCTCGTCGTATCGACCGACGGCGACAGCAATACCCTCCGCCTTCATCAACGGCGATACACGACGTGTCAGCGCAGGTTCTCTATTCTCGCGCTCGTCGCCGCTGACCAGCGCGCTGCCGATGCCGAGGTCGAGCACGATACAGCGTTCGGCGCGCAGATCGACGTCGAGCACAGGCGCGAAGCGCGTAGTGTTGGCGCCGAGCCACGTACGGATGTGCGCACTGGCCGGTATGGGCTCGAGTCCGCATGCGTCGCGGAAGACGGCGGTGGCGAGCCCGAATGGAATCTTCTCCAGTTCGGGAAGCGTACGCCGAATCGCCAGCTGGCTGACGTCGAGATAGTCATTCGCGGGATTCTGTTGTCGCTGGCGTGCAGCGACGCACGCGCTCGCACACAGGCGCAGCACGATCAGGCCGAAGAGTGCGGACAACTCATCGTCAGTGAGCGGAAAGCGTGCGTGATGCCCGCGCACGAGCGATGCGATTGCGGCGAGCGGATCGTCGGCGTCGAGCGCGACGTACGCAGCAGCAATGGCGAGATCTCCAGCCGTGTAGCTGTAGACCATATCGCCGAAGTCAACGATTCCGCTGAGGCGTTGACCGCGCGTGAACGGATCGTCGCTTCCGATGACGAGTACGTTGTGATCGTTGAGATCACTGTGAATCGCACTCTGCCGCAATGTCGAGAGCAGCGGCGCAGTCTCGACATCGACGCGTGCGAGCAATGCGTCGATTGTGGCGCCGAGTGTCGCGTCGTCGAGGAGGGCCCGATGTTCGGCGATGACGTCGCGCGCTCTCGCGAGATCCCAGTGAAAGTTGCGGTGAATTGCCGGGTGATCGAAGGTCGCGAGGCTTTCGCTCAGCGCACCGATGTGCCGTCCGAAGTCTTCGAGCAGCGCCGGCGTGCGTCGGCCGGACGATGCGAGCGGCGCGCCGGCGAGGTGCGTCACCAGCCAGACGAGATGATGTCGTCCGTCGGGCGCAACGACGTCGCTGATGGTCGTGCCGACGCGCGCGGGGATGACGCGAGGGATGACGTCGAGCGACGAAGCGAGGTGCGCCATCGCCTTCTGTTGTGCGTCGAGCACCGCGTGCTCCTCGCGCGCATTCGCGATCTTGAGCACGTAGCGCATGCCCGTCACGGTCTCGATCAGAAAATTCTGGTCGCGCTCACTCGCGAGCGGCTGCACCGTGACACTCAGGCCATAGAGATCCTGTGCGAGCTTCGCGACAGATGCAGCGTCGAATCGAGGAGCGTCTTCAAGCATGTGGTGAAGCCTAAGCGGTAGTGCAGGACAAGGGGACGAGGGGATAGAGGATGAGGGGATGACAATACATGTGAACTGAACAGCACTTTGCCTCGAGGACTTCCATTAGTTCAGCTTTAGTCCGTATAGCTTCGCGGCGTTACCGCGCATCACCATCGTTGCAATCTCCTCGGCGCGCGGCCGGCTGATCTCGCCGTCTCGCATCATCCCCGTCAGCGCGATGGCGAGCGCCTGTCGTGCCGTTGACGTCGCGATCCAGGCGGCGAGCTCCCATCCCTGGTCCGGACTGTTCGCGAACGCATCCGTGCCGAACAGCACCTTCTCCGGAAATTGCGTCAGCCATTCTCGCATGATGCCGGCGAGCATCGTCGGCGAATAGATGAGTGGTTGTACCGACAGATCGAGGTAGACGTTGGGTTTGGTGAGCATGGCGCCGGCGTGTGATGCGTAGATGCCGCCGCCATGCACGATGACAAAGTGCGTCGCGCGGAGCGTCGAGTCATTGAAGGCGGATTCGAGAAGGAGCGGATCGCTGCCACGAACTCGATAGTAGCCGCCACCGCCCTCGAACGAATGAATGTGTACTGCCATTCCGAGTCGGCCGGCCTCGCGGGCGATGTACCGGAACAGGTAATCCTGCAGCGTCTTGTAATCCGCGTGTGTTGGCGTTCCGCCGGCAACGTTGCGCGCATAAATGGCGCGTGCAGCGGCGAGAGAAGCGTCGTCGAAGTCGAGTGCGCGCAGATATGCCGCTTCGAATTTCACGGCGATGCATCCGTCCTTTCGCTGACGTTCGAGCGTTGGCGTTACGACAGTGCGCAGATACGCATCGAGAGTAGCCGGAACCTTGGCCAGCTTGAGGTCTGCGAGATAGCGGCGAAGGAGACGACCTTCCAGCGGATACAACGCTCCGTAGTCGGGCGTTGCCGCGCGTTCAGATGCGGTGGAGAGTGGAAGCATCAATGCATCGACGTATGATGCCCACACGAATCGCGGCGGTGTGAGTCCAGGCCCCATCGCGATACGATTGGCGACCATCACCTCAGTGCCAATGCGATCGAGCACCCAGGCCGGAAAATTATTCCCCTGCTCACTGGCGACGCGTTTCATAGTGGCGCGAAGCTCGGCCATGTGCGGCGCGCTCAAATCCTGATACGGATAGCCGTACACCGCGCGATATGCGTCGAGCCACACCGGGCTTTCGGGGCGGAGCCGCATGGGAGGCGCGGCGGGAGTGAGTCCGTCGAGCGGCAGGGCATCGGAGTCCGAGTCTGCCGGTGACACGGAATTGACGTGCGTGTGGTTGTCGACGGCACGCAGCTTCGCGATGAAGGCGACGAGCGACGAATCGACCGGCGCCTGTGCGCGCGAGTTTGCAGCGACCGTTGAAGAGAGGAGCAGCGCGAGCGCGATTATGCGTCTAGTCATGTGTCATCCTGTGCGTCAGTTGTCGTCCTGAGCGAAGCGTGGATCCGTATTCGTTACGCCGTCGCCTCTCCGCGCGCGACAAGGGCCGTCGCCGCGAGATCACCCGTCACATTGACGACAGTCGCCAGTGTGTCGGGAATTGCATCCACCGCGATCAGGATGCCGATGCCTTCAACCGGCAAGCCAATCGCGATGAACAACGGCGCGAGCATGATGAACGCACCGCGCGGAACGCCGGGAACGCCGAAGGCGAGGAACACTGCAGCGAGGCCGATGGTCGTCAGCTCGGTTGCGTGAAGCGGGACGCCGTAGAACCACGCGACGAACAGCGCACCGACTGGCCACGACACGGGGCCCGCGACCTTGAACGTCGACACCGCGAGTGGCAGTACGAAACCCGTCACGCTGACTGGTAGCTCGAGGCCGCGCTCCGCGCTTTCGACAAGTGCTGGCAGTGACGCAATCGACGAGCTCGAGCTCACCGCGATCAGCTGCGACGGAAGTGCCGCGCGCGCGAAGCGCGACATCGGAATGCGAGCGAATACCGCGACGACGGGATAGAGCAACAGCGTCGCCACGATACACGTCAGCGAATACGCGGCGATGTAAAATCCGATCGCGCCGGCGAGCTCGGCGCCAGCATGCGCCGCGAGCGGCAACACAAGGGCGAACACACCAACAGGCGCGAGCAAAATCACCCATCGCACGAGGATGAGCATCGCATCGCCGACAGCCTTGAAGAAACCGAGCAGCGCCGCGCGCGGACCCGGCGCACTGCGCGAGATTGCGAGACCAAAGAGCAGCGTGAACAGGATCAACGGTAGCATCGTTCCGTTCGCGGCAGCGGCAACGGGATTCGGCGGAATCAGCGATGTGAGCCAGCTCGCGAACGTCGGGGTCTGGCCCGTCGTCGCAACCTGACTTGCCGCTTCGACAGCACCCGCTGGCAACGCCGGCCGCGACGTGATCAACCGCGGAAGCACGGAGAAGAGGAGCGACGCGAACGGAATGATGACCACTCCCATACCGGCGAGCATCAGCAGAAACACGATCAACGTGCGACGTCCCATGCGGCCGATCGCCTTCACATCCGACGCGGACGCGACGCCGGTGATGAGCAGCGACACCACCAGCGGAATCACCGTCATGCGGATCGCGTTCACCCACAGCGCTCCAACCGGCGCGATGAAGTCAGCGGCGCGCAGAAGCGGTGCGCTTCCGATCGCACCGATGATGACGCCGCCAACGATGGCGGCGCCGAGCGCCGCGAGAACTCGTGTGCTCTCTTTCATTGAGATGTGATTGGGCGTTACATCATCAGGTCGCCGCCGTTGATATCGAGCGACGTACCGGTGAGATAGCCTGCCGCTTCGGACGCGGCGAAGCAGATGAGATCGGCCACTTCGAGTGACGTGCCCAGACGAGGAACGGGGTAGCTGGACGCGAGACGCTCGAGCAGCTCAGGTGACGCATGTTCGTGCGTCAACTCGGTGTCGATCATCCCCGGGCAGACGGCGTTCACCGTAATGCCGAACTTTCCGAGCTCCTTCGCAGCGGCGCGCGTGAGCCCGAGCAAGCCGGTCTTCGACGCCGTGTAATGCGCGCCGCCGAGTGTGCTCACCATTCGTCCTGCCGACGATGAGATGTTGATGATGCGTCCATACGCCTGCGCCTTCATCGCTGGCAGCACGGCCTTGGTGAGCAGAAAGGGCGCGGTGAGATTGATCTCGAGTGCCTCGCGCCACTCCTCGGCAGTCAGGTCGCCGAATCTCGTCGAGCGCGCGAGTGCTGCGTTGTTGACGAGGATGTCGACGCGTCCGAATCGCTCGAGTGTACGACGCACGATGTCTTCCGGTACGCCCGACGCGGAGACATCCCCCGCCACCGCGATCGCGCGCTCGCCGAGCGACTCGGCGACTTCAGTCGCACGGTCGTGGTCGCGGACGTTGATGGCGACGCTCGCGCCGCGCTCGTAAAGGCGCGCAGCGGCAGCGCGCCCGAGCCCGCGTGCGGCGCCGGTGACGATGGCGACTCGTCCCGTAAAATCGGTCAGGGGTGCGGAAGAGATGGGGCGATCCAGGGAAAGTGGTCTGAGACGGCTGCTGCCGAGCGGTCGCGGCAAGAGTTACCACCTATCTGCGGCGTGCGAGGCGGTTTGTCGAGCCCGGTCCACCGGCTCGATGACTGACGGGGGTTCGGGAGATGTTCGAAGCCAGCCGATTGAACAGCAACAGAATGCGCTCCGCGCATTCTGCTTCGGCCTGCCTCTCGCGTTGTCATTCCGTCAGATACGCTCGCACCGAACGTCCGCCCGCAAGAGGGTTGCGTCGTCCTCTGCGGCCTCCGCGTTCCTCTCTGTGCATCCTCTGCGTAAAAAATGCAGTTGGCGTAGGGACGACCGCAAAAAACAGCATTTGTCGCAGAGGCGCGCAGCGGAAACTGAAACAGCCGCAGAGCTCGCAGAGGAAGCAACTCAAAATGCCGATGTTCCCCAATGGAAACAGCGGATTATTCTGAACCAGAGCATCCTCTCCCGGAGCGTTCGAGATCGATCCGCCGTTTCCAGAAAATCCGCGGTTTCCGTGCATTCAGTTGCTGTTCATCGTGTACATGCGTTCATGCGAATGTCTCCCGAAATCCCCGAAAAAGGATGAGACACCGCCGTCATCCAACTGCGCGCCCGTCTGGCGCGTACTCATCCGAACACCTCGACGACAACACCTCAATGGAGTGCGAATGCCGAAGGTCCGATCCATCCTGCTTTCACTGATCACTTTCGCGGTTGCGACTCCAGCCGCCGCCCAGTCCGGAAAGCTCAACAAATACGGTAACCCGCCCACGATCACGCCAGCGCCGACGTCGGCCGCCATCACCGAGCGCGATCTCAAAATCCGCCTCTATCAGTTCTCCGACGACTCGATGCAAGGCCGACAAATCGGCCGAGTCGGCAACATGAAAGGCACCGACTACATCGCCGCCGAAGTAAAACGGCTCGGTCTCGTGCCCGCTGGCGACGATGGCACCTACTTCCAGGTGCTGCCATATCATCTCAAGAAATTCACGAGCCATTCCCGACTCACCGCGAATGGAAATCCGCTCGCGTGGAGCCATGACTGGATCGCCATCCCCGGCGCACGCGCGCCACGCGCGATCGCGAACGCCGACGTCATCTTCGGCGGCGTTACCGGCGATACGACGAATCAAATCTCGGCGGCGCAGGCCGCTGGAAAGTTCGTCGTGCTTCTTCCGGCGCCACCTCGCGCGACACCAGCTAACGGCGCCGGTGGCTTCGGCGGATTCGGCGCGCCATCGCGCTTCACAGACGCCGTCGCCGTCGCGACAATCGACCTCGACGCGCTCACACCAACCCAACGCGCAGCACTCGCCGCACCGAACGTGGCGACGTCGAACGCAGTTGGTGGCCGCGGCGGCCGCGGCGCTGCAAACGCACCAGTCGATTCTGTCGCGCTGCTCAAGCAGCAGATCAACGCGCTCGCACCGCAAGCAACCATCCGCATCACGCGCGACGCCGCGGCAAAGCTGTTCACACGCCGCTCCATCGACGGACTGACGCCCGGCAACACCGGCGCGACAGTCAGCGCGTCGCTCGACTTCGTCGAATCACCGAGCGACTACGCGCGCAACGTCGTCGCCGTGATTCCTGGCAGCGATCCAGTGCTCAGGAACGAATACGTCGCCATCGGCGCACACAACGACCACATCGGCCTCCTCGGCGCGCCCGTCGACAAGGATTCGATGAAGGCATTCAACGACGCACGCAACAAGCTCCTGATCGCCAACAACATGATCGCGCTCACGCCGGCGCAGCTCGCGACGATCACGGTGAACATGGACAGCGTTCGGCGCCTCGTTCCGAAAGCGCGCCTCGATTCGATACGCAACGGCGCGGATGATGACGGATCGGGCTCCATGGGCGTGCTCGAAATAGCGGAAGCGATTCAGGCGATGAAAGTGAAGCCAAAGCGCTCGACACTGTTCGTCTGGCACACTGGCGAAGAAGCGGGCCTCATTGGCTCTGCATTCTTCACGCGCAATCCCACCGTCTCCATCGACTCGGTGGTCGCGCAAATCAACATCGACATGATCGGTCGCGGCCGAGCGGAAGATCTTCCCGGTGGCGGCCCGAACTACGTCGGCGTCGTCGGCTCGTTCTTCGACTCGAAGGACCTCGGCGAGACCGTTCTCGCGGTGAACAAGAAGTTGAAGCGGCCACTCGAGCTCGACAACAAGTACGACTCGACGCTCACATGGTCTGGCTACAACAACATCTATGGCCGCAGCGATCACTTCAACTACGCGCAACAGGGCGTTCCCATCGCGTTCTTCTTCACCGGCCTGCATGGCGACTACCATCAGGTGAGCGACGAAGCGGAGTTCATCGACTACCCTCACTACGCGAAGATCGCCAACTTCATCAGCGATCTCGTCGTCGAAGTCGGCAACGGCCCGCGTCCGAGAATCAACGGCTCTAAACCAGCACGTCCGCCGAGGGCGATGGTTCCCTAAAGATGAAGAAGCGCCGAGTGGTGGTGTGTGGCGTCGCGGCACTCATGAGCGGGTGCGCCGCACGGCACCCGCCACTCGAGGCGCTCTGGTACTCGCGCAACAACGACGAGAGTGTGCAGAGCTTCCTGACGAACGCGGCCAGCATATCGATCGTGTCGCCTCAGGTCTTTGCACTCGACAGCACGGGCGACATCCGCGGCGCAATCGATCCGCGCGTCATCGCAGCCGCTCGCACGAACGGCGTGCGGCTCGTACCGCTCGTCATGAATCCAGGCTTCGATCAGCCGTCCATTCACCGCGTATTGAACAGTCCCGATGCGCGAGCGAATGCTGTCCGCAACCTCGCCTCGCTCTGTCGAGCCAATCATCTCGACGGCATTCAGTTCGACATCGAGAATGTGCACGTCAGCGACCGCGACGCATTCACGTCATTCGTCCGTGAGTCAGTCGACTCACTGCATCACGCCGGCTGCACGGTGTCAGCCGCCGTTGTGCCGCGCACCGGTGACGCAGTCGGTACGACCAACTACCACAAGTGGATCGACGACAATTGGCGCAATGTCTACGACTACAAGGCGCTCGCCGATACACTCGACTTCATCTCGTACATGACGTACGCTCAGCACACCGGCGGCTCGACCGTCGGGCCGGTCGCCGGCTATCCGTGGATGAAGGCGTCGCTCGAATTTGTTCTCTCGCTCGGCGTTCCGCCGTCCAAGATCTCACTCGGCATCCCCGCCTACTCCGACTACTGGTTCTCGGCGTACGATCCAGCGGCTGGCGCCAGGATGCGCGGCAGCGATCTCGCGTACAGTGCCGCGATGGCGATCATCACGAAGGCGAATGCGCAGCCTCGGTGGGACGACACACAGAAGGCGCCGTATGCAATGTGGGAGGATCACGGCGTGTTCGAGCACGCGTGGCTGGAGGACGCGCGCGCATTCGAGGCGAAGCTCGGTCTTGTGCGGACGTATGGATTGCGCGGATACTCTGTGTGGTTGCTCGGGCTCGAAGATCCGCGCACGTGGCAGGTCGTCGGGCCCGTAAGCAGGCAACGTTGAGGTGATTGTGATGGACTTCTCCCATCCGTGCTTACGATGAAACGTCGCACATTTGTCCAGACGCTCGCCGCTGCCGTGGTGATGCCGCGCAATCTATTCGCGTCCAACCATCTCGATCGCATCGGGCTCGAGCTCTACTCAATTCGAAACGCGATGCGTGCCGACCCTGAGCGCACGCTCGCTGCCGTCGCGGCCATCGGATACAAGGACGTCGAGCTGCTGTGGTCGTTCAAGAACTTCGACCGCACTCCGCAACAGGTGCGCGCTACGCTCGATCGCGAGGGACTGCGCGCGCCGTCCGCGCACATTGCTCCCGACGCGATTCTCGCTGAGTGGGACCGCAGTCTCGATACGGCGAAGCTGTTGGGCCACGACTATCTCATCGTGCCGAGTCTGCCGGGTGAGACGAGCAAGTCACTGGATGCGTGGCGGCTGTGGGCTGATCGATTCAATACAGCAGGCGCTGCTGCGCGACGTGCAGGGCTCTGGCTCGCATTTCATAACGAGCCGGATCACATGAAGACCATCGACGGTGTCGTTCCGTACGACATGTTTGTCGAGCGGCTCGATCCAGCGGCAGTGCGACTCCAGCTCGACACGGGCAACATGCTCATGGGCGGCGGCGATCCGATGGCGTATCTGGAGCGACACAAGGATCGCTACTGGAGCTTCCATCTCAAGGACGTCGTCGCCGACCACTCACATGACACGGAGCTCGGCAACGGCGTCTTCGACATGAAGCGCTTTCTCGCTGCTGTACCGCAGATCTCGAGTAAGCCGTGCTATGTGGAACAGGAAGGAGCGACCGACGAGCTCGCGGCAGCGCGGACGGACTTCAACTATCTGAAGGGCCTCGAGTTCTGACAACGTGTTGTGTCCTTGCGTGCGCCTCTCTCACGGCAACTTCAAGGCGTGCGCGCCGAGGCCCGGCTGCGCCATCAATTTCTCGATGTCGTCAATCTCGATCGGAATGAAGGCAGAGAGATTCTCGTAACCCGTGTCGGTGATGAGTATGATGTCCTCGAGACGCACCGACAGCTCACCGCCCTCGATCGTCATCTGCGGTTCGATGGTGAAGACGTAGCCCGGCTCGTACGTCACCGTAGGGTTCCGCACGTCGTGAACCTCCATGCCGACGCTGTGTCCGAGGATGGCGCGAAGGCCAGTGCCATCCGTCTTCCGACGATAGTTCTTCACAAACGCCTCGGCCGCCGCCTTGATCTTAGGGTCGGTGAAATGATAGTCCGCGACGATCTTGTCCATCTTCACGACCGCGCTGTCCATGATCTCGCGTCCTGTGACGTGCGAGCGGATTGATGTCATGAGCGCCTGGTAGAGACGCAGATAGATCGTGTAGAACTCACGCTGTCGCGGCGTGAACTTCCCGTTCGCGGGGAACACGCGCGTGACGTCCGTGGTGTAGTTGGCAAGATCTGGTGCCCAGTCGAACTGCACCAGATCACCGTCCTTGAGACGCGCGCGATCCTTGTGATAGACTCCGTACTGCATGTTGTACCCGTCGGCGATCAGGGGGAAATACGATTCGCCGATGGCGCCTCCGCGCTTGTACACGTACTGCGCCGCTGCCTGCAGCTCGTATTCGTACATCCCAGGCTCTGCGTCGCGCATCACTTCCATGATGGCCAGGCCGCCGAGTCGCGTCGCCTCTTTGATCACGGCAATCTCGCGAGGGCTCTTCACTGCACGGAGCGTGTCGAGAATCGGGTCGAGATCCCTGAACTCTGATTTCGGCGCTGCGTCCCTAAGATGCGCAACGAACGCGTCTTCGCGAGAGATTCGCCCGTCCCATGGATCGGTTTTCGTCGCGTTCATGTGCACCTGCACATCGCTCGTCGATTCGCTGCCGAGGACTTCGGGTCGAAGCGGAGTGTAAATCAGGCGCCCGCCAGCGGCGATCGAGGACAACGCGGCGGCGAAGGAATCGCGCGGAGCAATCGCGTCGAGGCCAGTCGTCTTCACCGATGCATCGTTCGGCCCGAGATATGGCCCGATCGCTCGCTCGCGCTGCGGCGTGTTGGGTGCGAGAAACAACGTGCTTCGTTTCGATCGGCCGTCGATGATGAGCAGCGCGCGTGGCTCCGTCACCCCCGTGGCGTAGAAGAACTGATTGCTTTGCCGCAGTGGTGATTCTCCTCTGCGCTCCGTCGTGCCCTGCATGATCGCGACACCGTCACCGATGCTCGTCATCACGCGTGCGCGCCGAGCAGCGAACTCTTCACGCGGAAACGCGTCGGTAAATCCCTGTTGTGCCGAGGCCGGCGTGGAATGCGTCGCGCAGATCGCGAGCGCGGCGAGCACGTGGAGCCGAACTGTTCGTTGGTTCATTGGTCTCACTCGTGTGGCGGGCGACATGATCGTATACTTTATCCATCTTGAGATTTGCCTGCAACGCATGCGCGTCACAGCTCAACAAACAGGTATATGAAACGCCATTCTGTCGCTCTCCTTCTCGCGATGCTCACGCCGCTCGTGCACGCAGATGCACAAGGGCAGCGTACCGTATTCACCCGCGCAGATACGCTGCGCGGCGCGTGGACGACTCCGCAGCGATCATGGTGGGACGTCGAGTTCTACGACCTGCGCGTCGCCATTAATCCTGCCGACAGCTCCATTCGTGGCTCGAATGGCATCACGTATCGCGTGCTCGCTCCCGCGAACGAGATGCAGATCGACCTCATGGCGCCGCTGGAGATAGACAGCATGAGGCAGGACAACCGTTCGGTTCCATTTCGACATGAGGGACCGGCGTACTTCGCCAAGGTCGCGACTTCACAACAAACTGGCGAGCACAAGACCATCACTGTGTACTATCACGGCCATCCTCTCGTTGCGAAGCGTCCGCCTTGGGACGGTGGCTACTCATGGACACGCGACAGCCTCGGCAACCCGTGGATCGTGACCACGGATCAGGGCATGGGCGCGAGTGCGTGGTGGCCGAACAAGGACACACAGGCCGACGAGCCCGATAGCCAGCGTGTCGCACTGACGGTGCCCGATCCGCTGATCAACATCTCGAATGGTCGCTTGCGTCGTGTGGTGCACCACAGCAACAACACGACGACGTACGAGTGGTTCTCCGTGAATCCGATCAACAACTACGCGATTGCGGTCGCTGCGGGGGAGTACACGCACTACAGCGACATGTATCAGGGTGAGAAGGGTCCGCTCACGATGGACTTCTGGCCACTTGCATACCATCTCGACGCGGCGAAGCGGCAGTTCCCTCAGGCGCTCACGATGATGAAGTGCTTCGAGCACTGGTTCGGCCCGTATCCATGGTATGAGGACGGTTACAAGCTCATCGAAGTGCCCAACAACGGAATGGAGCACCAGAGCGCGGTCTCGTACGGTAACCGCTACGCGAATGGCTATCAGGGTCGCGACGCGTCGGGCACCGGGCTCGGACTCAAGTGGGACTTCATCATCGTCCACGAGAGCGCACACGAGTGGTTCGGCAACAACATCACGTCGAAGGACAACGCGGACATGTGGGTGCACGAGAGCTTCGCGAACTATGCCGAGGGCATCTATACGGAATGTCTGTTCGGTAAGGACGCGGGCGCCGACTACATCATCGGCAATCGTCGCGGCATCAGAAACGACGTACCGATCATTCCGCCGTATGGTGTGAACGCACAGGGCTCTGGCGACATGTACCCGAAGGGCGGCGAGATGCTGCACACGATTCGGCAGATCGTGAACGACGACGAGAAGTGGCGCGCCATTCTTCGCGGATTGAATTCCACGTTCGCCAGGCAGACGGTGATGGGAAGCCAGATCGAAGCGTACATCAGTCGTGAAGCTGGCACCGACCTGTCGAAAGTGTTCGCGCAATATCTGCGCACGACGAAGGTGCCTGTCTTCGAGTATCGTGCGAAGGGACCCGTGCTCGAGTATCGCTGGGCGAATGTCGTTCCGGGCTTCGACATGCCGGCGAGGGTCAAGCTCTCGAGCTCCGACACGCGCCTGCTTCATCCGACGGAGCAGTGGCAGTCAACGCCGCCAGGCGCTGTCATCGGAGACGCGATCGAAGTCGATCGCAACTTCTACGTCACGGCCAAGAGAGTGGGTCAGTGATCGGCGACCCGTAGCGACATTCATCGCACGGTCTTCACTGACAGTGCAATGCAACTGCATTTTGACGCAGAGGATAGCAGAGGTGATACAGCCGCAGAGGCCGCAGAGGACTGTACCATTCCGAATAAGGGTTATCCGGGAACTCCGTGAATCGTTTATAGCAGCCGATTCAACTGCAACTGAATGCAAGAACGGCGGATCTTCTCGAAACGGCGGATCGATCTCGAACGATCCAGGAATGGATCCGCTGGTTCCAGAACAATCCGCCGTTTCTGTGCATTCTGTTTCTGGCTGCATGCCGCTGCGACAGCTGCGTCGCACGCGCCCGCACAAGACGTCCGCCCGCATGCAGCTTCGCGCAGTCCTCTGCGACCCCTGCGTTCCTCTCTTTGCATCCTCTGCGTAAAAATGCAGTTGTCTTGGCAGCTAACGGAACTACAACAACAGCCTTTATCACGAGAGGAGCAGAGAGGAAACTGAAACAGCCGCGGCGCACGCAGAGGAACGCAACATCATGAAGATCGTGAGGACCCTGGCTCTCCTCTCAGAGTTTGGCATGAGCCAGAACTCCAAAGTGGCTGTTCGAGCGGGACGGAACTCGCCCCGATCGAGATCGATCCGCGGTTTCCAGAAGATCCGTTGTTTGCCTGATTCAGTTGCAGTTCAATCGAAAGCCGGATGCAAGCATCTCTCGGAATTCCCGAACCGCGAGCAGTCACACGAACGGGTTCACATGCGCAAACCGCGCGACCTCCGGCGCAATCCGCGCATTGATCTCGTCGAGCTTGTCCTGCATCCGCAACCGCGTGAGCTCGAGCAACCCCGCTTCGTACTCCACCCCACGCGGTGTCGCGACAACGCGAATCGCCTCCGGTACACCAACGTGCGCGACACGCGGCCCGAACGGCCGCGGTAACATGATCGCCAGCAGGTTTCTCCATCCTCCACGCAACAGTCGGTCACGCGTCCGCTTGAGACTCTCGAACAACTGCTCCTGGGAAAGCGTCGGCGTGCCATAAACCTCTCGGCTGAATTCACCGAGCCGCTTCACCTCGTTCGCCATTTCCATCTCCAGATTCAACTCTGCACGCCTCGCCGTCGCCGTCGCCGAATGATCGCCCTTGAGCGCACGCAGCTCGGCGGAGATGAGCCGAGTGATCCGCGCAATCCTTCTGTCCACATGCTCCATGCCGTCAGCGGGATAGCGCTGCTCGAATCTCCCGAGTAGCTCGAGCTGGAACGCGTGCTGCTGCGCGAAGAAGTCGCCGCGCGCGACCTGCGGCTCGCATCCGAAGTGGCTCATGCGCATCGCAAGAAGGTTCGTCTGCAACGCATGGAAACGATCCGCGATCAATGCGCCATCCATGCGAGCGAGCCCCAGCCCGCTCTCGATAATGCGCATCTCGCGATGCATACGCCCGCTCACGTCACCGACGAAGCGATACTTCCACACCAGCGGCACGACATACACCGGCTTGTCCGAACGCGCCGCCGCCTTCATCGCCATCTGCGCGATACCAGGAAAGAGCGCGTGGACACGATCGTTCGTCCACCGCACCTGACCCTCGGGGTGCAGTAACACCCCCTCGCCCTTCATCGCCCACGCGACCGAATAATCCTTAGCCGCCTCACCGCCATCATTGGCGACCAGATTGTTCATGCCCCAAAAGCCCGGCGCCGCCGACACGATTCCACGGTCGGCCCAGCTGGCCATCCGCGGAGCAACGAGCGTCGAGAGCTCCTTGTCGATCAGCCAGTCGGTCCCGAACTCCGGATGGTTCGGACCCATGAATGCCACGGTACCCCGATTCACTGCATTCTCGAACGCACGCCGGTCCGCTGCAGGCAGGTCGATCGCGCGAATCCAGAAGTAGCCATGCACCAGCGGCAAATCGCGCACAAAGGGGATCAGCCGCAGAACGGGAAGTCCGCACAGAAAAAACCATCGATTCACAACTCCCATCAGCCACATCAACGCAGCGTTCGGACGCGGCAGGCTCCAGCGCGTACGCTTGAAATTCGTGGGCGCTGACTCCGCCGCTATATGCAACGCAATTGGTTGTAATGTCATGGATATTCTGGGGCCGAGGTGAGACTGTTGACGACCGCAAGATCGTCTGCGACGGTCTATCCGCGGTCACTCGTCGGTCACCAGCAACCTCCTGCTGGGAAAAATCTCCATTCT
>JBDUCR010000342.1:0-20787 GCA_040003345.1 bacterium | reverse complement strand
TCCGGCGGGCTGGGCCAGATCTGCCACCAGCGAGTCGATCATCGCGGGGGTGGCCGTCAGCGTCAGCTGACCGAGGCGCCGCTCAAACTCGACGTCCGTGATGACATCGTATGCGTATGCATCGGTGAGGAGACGGATTGCACGTTCCCGCGCATCCTCAAAGGGCTGAGCTTTGCTCATGGCGCCGCCCATGGGTGAGTACGAAGGTTGAGTCATGTCGAATCATACGTTGAAGGCCACCGCGAGGTGTCAACCGCGGCCGTCAGAGTCCCGTAGGGAAATTCCGCCTTTTCAGGATCCACTCTAAGTCATTACTTTGCAAGCGTATGCCTGACCCCATTTATCTCGATCACGCCGCCACGACGCCCGTCCGCGCCGAGGTGCTCGAAGCGATGCAGCCGTTTTTCGGTCCGCGCTTCGGGAACCCGTCCAGCGTCCATCGGTGGGGTCGCGAAGCGCGCACCGCACTCGACGAAGCGCATGAGCGCGTCGGTCGATGTATTGGGGCGTCGGCTGACGAGGTCATCTTCACGTCGTGCGGCACGGAAGCGGACAACATGGCGCTCCTCGGCGTTTGGCGCGCCCGGCGCGGAGATGGTCGAACGGCTCTGGTAACGACTCCGATCGAGCACAAGGCCGTGCTCGCCGCCGCGCATCAGGCAAGCAAGGAGGGCGGCGAAGAGCGCGTCCTCGAGATGACCAACGACGGTCTCGTCAGCGACGCATCCTTTGACGCACTGGTGCGCGATGACGTCGCGGTGTGCTCGGTGATGTGGGTCAACAACGAGATTGGCGTCATGCAGCCGATCGACGATTTCGCCCGTCGTGCAAAAGCTCGCGGCGTCGTCTTTCATACGGACGCGGTGCAGGCCTTCGGCAAGGTGATCGTCGACGCACGCATCACGCCCTTCGACATGCTCTCCCTCTCTGGTCACAAGATCGGAGCGCCAAAGGGCATCGGCGCGCTGTACGTGCGTCGCGGCACGCCGATCGAGCCACTCATGTTCGGCGGCGCTCAGGATCGCGGACGTCGTCCAGGAACGGAGAATGTCGCGATGGCCGTTGGCCTCGCGCGAGCGGCGGAGCTCACCGTCGCCGAGCGTGAGGAGGAGTGCGCGAAGCTCGCGCGTCTGCGAGATCGCCTCGAGTCAGCGCTGCTCGAGAAGATTCCCGATGCGGTGATTCACGGTCGTCTTGCGCCACGAGCACCGCACATCCTCAACATTTCGGTGCCGGGCACGGACAGTGAGTCGCTGCTCATCGCGCTCGACCTGCGCGGCATCGCCTGCTCCGCCGGCTCGGCGTGTCAGAGCGGAAGTATCACACCGTCGCACGTGCTCGCGGCAATCGGCGTACCCGCAGACATCGCGACGTCGGCAATTCGCATGAGCCTCGGCTGCCTGACCACCGATGCGTGCGTCGATCGTGTCATCGATGTGTTCCCGAAGCTGATCGAGAGGGCGCGCCGTCTCACGACGGCGTGATCGACTGATGCGCGAACGCGTTCTCGTGGCGATGAGTGGTGGCGTGGATTCGTCCGTCGCGGCAGCGTTGCTCGTGCGGCAGGGGTATGACGTCGTCGGGGCGACGATGAAGCTGTTCTGCCACGACGAAGATCTTCCCGATCGCCCGTGCTGCTCACTCGACAGCGTGAACGACGCTCGACGCATCTGCGAGCAGCTTGGCGTGCCGCACTACGTGCTCAATCTCGAAAGCGCGTTCGGTCGCGACGTCGTCGAGGATTTCGTGGCGGAATACGCACGCGGCCGCACGCCGATTCCCTGCGTGCGCTGCAACACGTTCACGAAGTTCCGCGATCTTTTGCACAAGGCCGACGCAATCGACGCGCGCTGGATCGCAACCGGTCACTACGCGCAGGTGCGCGACGGCGTGTTGCATCGCGGTCTCGATCCGGCGAAGGATCAGTCGTATTTCCTCTGGGGCATCTCACGTAACGTGCTGTCGCGGATGATTCTGCCTGTCGGCTCGCAGACCAAGGCTGAGACGCGCGCAATCGCGCACGAGCTCGGGCTCGAGCTCATCGCCGAGAAGGCCGAGAGTCAGGATATCTGCTTCGTGCCGGACGGAGATCATGCGAAGGTGATCGCGCGCCAGCTCGGTAAGGATGCGCCATCATTGCGTCCCGGAGATTTTGTGCGGCGCGACGGAACTGTGCTGGGGACGCATGATGGCTTCGCGCGTTACACCGTTGGGCAGAGGCGTGGACTGCCAGGTGGATTTCGCGAGCCGATGTTCGTCGTCGAGATTGTTCCCGAGACGCGCACGGTGGTGATCGGGCCGCGCACCGAATTGTTGGGACGCGGAGTCGTGGCGCGCGAGGTGAACTGGCTCGTCGCTCCGCTCGCGGCGGGCGCGGAGGTCGAGGTGCAGATCCGTCATCGTGCACGCGCGGCGCGAGGTTCTTTGGTGCGCTCCGAGGCGGATGAAATCGAGATCGTCTTCGAGGAGGCAGTGAGTGCGATCACGCCTGGGCAGTCACTCGTTTTGTATTCGGGGTCTACGGTGATTGGCGGGGGAGTGATTGAACGGTCACAGAGGGCGTTGCCGATTCTTGCTGCGTAGACACGCAGTACGGACCTTCAGTACCATTGTACGAGTACTTGGTACGTCAGTACAACGAGTACTACCGCCCTTTGGAAAGACTTGCCTCGTCTTGCAATCGATTGGTGACGAGACAGTGCGTGCGGCATGTGATCATTGCGCATGCACAACTTCCGCAAGCTTGACGTCTACCATCGTTCTCGCGCTTTCGCGCGCGACATCTACTTGCTTTGCGCCAGAGTCTCCAAGGCAGAGCAGCGTACAATCGCTACGCAACTGCGTAAATCCGCGCTCTCGATCTCCGCGACGATCGCCGAAGGATGCGGAAAAAGCTATCGCGCCGAGACTATCCGACGAAGCCGCACAGATCTGCAGAATGCTTCGCGCTCTGATAGACAACTTTCCAAAGGGCAGTAGTACCTAGCTGTACTGAGATACTAAGTACTCCGTACAATGGTACTGGAGGTCCGTACTGTTAAGAGCTCCGCAAGGAAGTCACTGCTCGAGTGTCTCAGCAAACTTCCTCATCGCTTCCTCCTGTTCAGGCGTCAATTTCTCAGGCACCTGAACCTCCGTCTGCACGATCAAATCTCCCTTCGCGCCTTCCTTCTCGATTCCCTGTCCACGCACTCTGAAACGCTTTCCATTCTGCGTGCCAGCGGGAATCTTGATCGACACCTTCGTGCCATCCAGCGTCTTGACGTTGATCTTTTTTCCGAGCGTCGCGTCGACGATACTGATCGGCACCGGTGCGATGAGATCGAGTCCCTCGCGTTTGTAGAAGCGATCCGGCTTGACCGAAAAAGTGATCAGCAGATCGCCATTCGTGCCGCCCTTCGTTCCGCGTCCTCCCTGCGCCTTCAGACGAATCTTCGTACCGTTGTCGACGCCCGACGGCACCGTGATCTGTACTTTCCGCCGCGTTCGTACTTCACCCGCGCCCGCGCACGTTGGGCATCGCTCCGTTGGCACCTGACCACGTCCGAGACACACGGGACACGGGCGCTGCACAGCGAATCCGCCCTGACCGAAGCTGATTGTCCCGCGGCCACCGCATTCCTCGCAGGTGACCAGCTTTGCGCCCGGCGCCGCACCGCTGCCGTGGCAGGTGGCGCACTCCTCGGTGACATCGAGCTCGATGCCGACCTTGCCGCCGAGTGCCGCGGTGCGAAAATCGATATCGAGAGCGGCTTCGACATCCTGACCCCGCTGCGGTCCGTTGCGACGCGCATTCTGTCCGGCGTTTCGCCCGCCTCCGAACATCGAGCTGAAGATGTCGCCCAGTCCGCCGAGCCCGACGTCGCCGAAGTCCTCGAAGTTGACGTTGCCGGCAGGGCCGGTCGACGACCGTGCCCCACCCGGACGACTCGCTCCACCGCGTGAGCCTGCGCCACCAAAACCACCAAACGCGCCGAGCCGACGCATGTCGTCGTACTGCTTGCGCTTGTCGGCATCGCCCAGCGTCTGATACGCCTCCGAGATCCCCTTGAAGGTGTCGGCAGCTTTCGGGTCGTTTGGATTCTTGTCCGGGTGATGCTTCGCGGCGAGCTTGCGATACTTCTTCTTGATCTCGTCCTGCGTTGCGGACGCCGGCACGCCGAGGACGGCGTAGTAGTCTTTCTCAGCCATGGCGACCGTACGGGGTCAACCGTTCCATTGCTTCACGACGACACGGGCCGGACGCAGAAGCTGTCCGTTGAAGACATAGCCCACCTGGAACGTCCGGGCGACGATGTGGTCCTCTTCCGGCGTCGCCGCCGGCTCGGTCATCACGGCCTCATGCAGCGCCGGATCGAACGGATGCCCGCCCGGATCGATGATCTCCAGGCCGTGGCCGGCGAGCGTCTTCGCGAGTTTCTTCTCGACCATCGCGACGCCATCCACGAGGGTCTGTGCATCCGTCGTCGCCGGATCAACATGCGCGAAGCGCCCGATGTCATCGAGCGGATCGATCAAGCCCTTGAGCATGTCGCCCTGACCGCGCAGGTGCGCCTCCTGACGCTCCTTAACGGTGCGCCGGCGGTAGTTGTCGTATTCGGCGGCGAGGCGGAGGTATTTCTCCTTCTGGTCGTCAAGCTGTTGCTGCAAGCTCGAGCCTGTGCCGTCGGTCGCCTCCGTTGCAGCCGGCGCGACGGAATCTTCTGGAGCGAGAGTATCGGGAGGTAGCTGGTCGGCGTCTGACATTCTTCTTGGTCCAGGGTGCAACTGAAATGTACGTGGAAACGCGGGAGCAGTGTACACGGCCGCCCATCGCCGGACACTGCGTTCCCTCACAAACCAGAATGGATCGCTCGTCAGGACAGCAATCGCCGACGCAGCATCTCCATTGCCGCTTGCGCCGAGCGATGGCGCACTTCAGCCCGGTCGCCAACCATCACGTATCGGCGCGACTCCACTTCGCCGCGCAGGTCGAGCGCGATCCAGACGGTGCCCACCGGCTTGTCATCGGATCCGCCACCGGGTCCCGCAACGCCGGTGATTGCGAGCGCAACGTCAGTGCCCGTCGCCGCGCGCGCACCGGACGCCATGGCGCGCACCGTGGGCTCGCTCACCGCGCCGTGCTCGTCGAGCACCGCTTGCGATACGCCGAGCAGCGACGACTTGATCCCGTTGTCGTAGGCGATGATCCCGCCGCGCACGACGTCGCTGCTACCGGGAATGGCCGTCAACCGCGCGCCCAACATTCCGCCGGTACAGCTTTCCGCGACTCCGATCGTAAGACTGCGCGATCGACAAAGATCCAACACCACAGCAGCGAGATCGGCGGTCTCTTCGCCGTACACGTTCGTCCCCACCACGGATCGGAGTCGACCAGCCGCTGCGGCGAGTCGCGCGTCGGCGTCGGCCGCATCAGCGTTGCGAACGGTGACGCGAAGATCGGTGCCATCCGCGTTAGGCAGATACGCGAGCTCGACGTCGCCGACTCCGCCCTCGATCGTAGCGATGAGATCAGCGATATGCGATTCACCGATGCCAGTCGTACGCAGTGTGCGTGATCGCACCACGCGTCCGCCGCCACCGAGTCGCTCGCGCACGAGTGGCAGCAGAGTGTCAGCCAGCATGCCGCGCATCTCGCGCGGAACGCCAGGCAACATCGCGACCCATCGCCCGCGCTCGTCTTCGAGCCAGATGCCAGGCGCGGAGCCGTGCCTGTTCACGAGCTTGCGCGCGCCAGCGGGAAGCATCGCCTGCTGCCGATTGGAGGCCGGCATCGGACGTTGAAAGCGCGTGCGCCACCGCTCTTCCATCCACGCGAGATGCTCCTGATCGAGCACCATCTCTCGTCCGAAAAGCGTAGCGATGGACGGCTTGGTCAGGTCGTCGCTGGTGGGACCAAGGCCGCCCGTCGTGATGACGGCACCAGCGCGATCGAGTGCTTCGCTCACCGCACTCGCGATCGACTCCGCCGTGTCACCGCACGTCGTGCGACGACTGATCTCGACTCCCTCGGCAGCGAGCGCACGTGCGAGGTGTGCCGCGTTGGTGTCGATCGTGTAGCCGAGCAGGAGCTCGTCGCCGATGGTGACGACTTCGATTCGCACGGTCAGTCGTTCAGGCGATCACGTGTGTGCACGTCATCCGCGACCACTGACGGGCGCGCTGGAGAACACGCGACCGTAGCGCTGCAGATAGAGCACAAGTGAGTAGATCGTCAGCGCGACGGAGCCAGTCATCGCTGCAACGCCGACGAGTCCATTGAAGTTCGCGAATGCATTCCAGAGCGGAGTGTCCCAGCCACGCGTCGCGGCCAACGTCGCCGCCCAGAACCAGCAGTATGCAGAGCCGATCCAGAGCAGCTGCAGTGCGGTCTTCCACTTGGCTGGACCAATCGCGGCAATGACGACGCCCCGGTGCTTGGCGACCTGGCGGAACAAGGTCATGAACAGCTCGCGGCCGAGTACGACGGCAAGGACCCACCAGGTGAGCGGTATGTCGCCAAGCGGTGTGCGGAACGGCAGCTCGTTGTTGAGCGCCTTCATTGGCCAGCCTTCATTCGCATGCGTGGCTGCGCGCATGAGCACGAACATCGGAATCGATGTCGCAAGCAGAAGCAGTTTGTCAGCGAGCGGATCGAGCAGCCGGCCGAGATCCGTCTCCTGCTTGCGCGAGCGTGCGAGCTGTCCGTCCACGTAGTCCGTGACGGCGGCGAGCGTGAACAGGATGAACGCCGTCAGCCGCATCGTCGACGACGGAGCGAGCGGCAACCACGCGATGAGTGGCGTGATGGCGATGCGTCCGGCGGTGACAGCGTTCGGGAGGTTCACGGTTCAAACGGAAAGTTCACGCGAGCGACTTGAGCACGAGCCTGCTGACGGCGCGCAGCGTCTCGAACACTCCGTCGCCGCTGACGGCGACCGCCTCGAAGTACGGCGCGCGCTCGATCCACTCGCCAGTGGGGAGTTGCTGCACGAGAAACTCGCCGACGTGATAGGGGTCGGGCATCACGCGCTGCTTCGTGGGATCGGTGATCTCCCACCCCGGATTGAGTGCGCCCTGCAGCTCACTGAGCGGCGCAGCGTTTGGCAGATCGCGTTTGTTGTACTGAATGATGAACGGCATCTTCGTCAGATCGTAGCCGTATTCTGCCATGTTGTCGTAAAGATTCTGCATGGCTTCCTGATTCGCTTCCATTCGTTCGACCTGCGAGTCGGCGACGAACACGATGCCATCAACGCCCTTGAGAATGAGCTTGCGGCTGGCGTTGTAGTACACCTGGCCAGGAACGGTATAGAGGTGGAACCGCGTCTTGAACCCGCGGATCGTTCCGAGATCGACAGGAAGAAAATCGAAGAACAGCGTGCGCTCCGTCTCGGTGGCAAGCGATATGAGCTTGCCGCGAGTATCAGGCTGCACCTTGCCATAGATATGTTCGAGATTCGTCGTCTTGCCGCCGAGTCCCGAGCCGTAATACACGATTTTGCAGTTGATCTCGCGGGACGCGTAGTTGATCATCGACATGGCTGTCGTCTCCTATTGGAACAGCTTGTCGATTTCATCATCGGCGCCTGCCAGGAGGCCAGGTGCGCCACCCTGCGCATGCGTCGGACGTGCAAATACGGCCAGGAACAGGTTCGTCAACTCTTCCACGGTCAGCTTCATCTTCAGTCGTACGAGCCCCAGGGTGGTTCGGTTGTCGAACAGCACGACGAGAATGACTCGGCGCGCGACATCGGCCAGATACATCGATTCCTTCTCACCCTGGTGGAAGAGCGAATTGAAATCCGTCTCACCAATCAGTTTCGCCAACTGATCGTTCGCGCTGAAGTCCGCCGCCGTGAGCGTGGCGAACGCCGTCGGGTCGAACTTCGGTTGCTCACCCACGGTCGCGACGAGTTGTCCACTCCGGTCGACGAGCAGCGCGCAGCGCGCATTGCTCTCGTAGAGGAAGCGATTGAGCGACTCGGTGATGGCGGCGAAGTCGTCTTCGGTGAACGACCAGCTCGCGGCGCCTACGGGCATGAGGGTTTCCGGTTAATCGAGGTAAGCTTCCATGCGGCGCAGCAACAGCTGGCCACGCTTCCGGAGCGCAGGACGCGCTTCCCACCGCACATACTCGTTCAGCAGCCGCGCCGTCTCCACACCCGGCTGGCCTCCCAGGTACCCGAGCGCGGCGAAGCGACGGACGGGAGAGCGGCTGAAAAGATCGCGACGACTGCGCTGCACCTGCACACTCCAGACGATCAGCCCCGCCGCGAGGCCACCCAGAAATCCGATACCGGCGAACCGGCTTCGTGCCGCGACCGTCACATCGCCCTCCGCGCCGACAGCGCCTGAGCGATGGTCACGCCGTCCGCATACTCCAGATCGCCTCCGACGGGCAGCCCGCGCGCGATGCGCGTGACGCTCACCGAAAACGTCGAGAGTTGTCTCTGCACGTACAATGCGGTCGCCTCGCCTTCCAGACTGGGATTCGTCGCCAGAATCACCTCTCGCACGCCGTTGTCCGTCTTTTCGATGCGGCGCACGAGCTGTGGAATCGTGAGATCATCCGGCGTCACTCCATCGAGCGGCGAGAGCCGTCCGCCAAGGACATGAAAGTGACCCCGGTATTCGCCTGCCCGCTCGATGGCTCCGATGTCCGCTGCTTCCTCCACCACACAGATGAGCGCCGGATCGCGACGCGGATCGCGACAGATGACGCACAATTCTTCTTCCGTCAGATTGAAGCACCGCGAGCACGGACGCACCTTGTCCGACAATGTCCGGAGCGCCTCCGCGAGGCGGCGGCTCTGCTCCGGAGGCTGCTTGAGGAGATGATACGTGAGACGAAGCGCCGTCTTTCGCCCGATACCGGGCAGCCTGGCCAGCTCTCCGGTAAGGTCGTCGATCGCCGACATCTGAGCGCGCTGCTAGAACGGAAGCTTGAACGGCAGCGACATCCCGCCGGTGAGCTTGCCCATCTCGCGTTGCGCGATTTCCTGCGCCTTCTTCTGCGCTTCAGTGACGGCGACGAGAACGAGGTCTTCGAGCATCTCGACATCCGCCGGATTCACGACGCTGGGATCGATCTTGATCGAACGCACGGTGCCCTGTCCGTTCGCTTCAACAGTCACCATGCCACCACCAGCCGACGCCGACACGAACTCCTTCTGGAGGTCCGCCTGCAACGACTGGAACTTGCCCTGCAGCTCTTGCGCTTGCTGCAGCATCTTCATGAAATCTGCCATCGTATCTGCTACTGGGTAGAATGGGAAAGCTATGCGTCGTCGCAGTGCCGTGGCAAGCGACGACGTGAGAGGAACGACTAGTCCGCGAGGTCGAGATCCAGTGCGTCGATCGCGCGATCGAGCACAGGATCCTTGCGCCGAATCGACGTGAGTCGTTCGGCGCGGACCATTTCGTCGGTGAGACGCGTCGGAGGTGCGGCAGGCGTAACGGCCGCGCGAACGACGATGCGCTGCACGGCGGGAAAGAACTCGCGCAGCGCCTGCAGAAGTTCCCCCTTTTCCTTGTCGAGCGCCTGTTCGTAGATCGGATTGGCTTCGTCGAGCCCAATGGTGACGTCGCCCTTTGCTGTGATTGCGATCGGCGTCGCGTGTTCGAGCGCTGTGGCGGCGACGCTCTTGCCAGCGATCCGCAAGCGCGCAACCAGCGTTTCCCACTTTTCGGCGATGTGGCTCACGTCGGGAATCGCGGTCGACACCGGCGTTGCCGCGGGGCGTGCCGGTGGCTCGACGACGGATGCAGAAGCACTCTTCTTTGGTGGCGCGCTCGGAGCAGACGCAGGAGGGTTGCGATCTGCATCACGAACGATGGAGCGCCAATCGGGCACTGCGACATCGGCCGAACGCTCAACCGGAGCTGTCGACACTTTCTCGTCGGCGGCTCGCGGCGCCGTCGTGCGCCGTGGTGCAACGTCATCGTCGATCACGGCACCACCACCACCGCCGCTGATCCCGCGCAGCATCGCCTCGAGCGAGACCGTGCGATCGAGCAGAGCAAATCGAACGAGCAACGCCTCGATCAGCAGCTGCTGCTGCCCGCTCTTCCGGAACCTCGGCTCCAATTCCGTGAGCGCAGCCAGCATGCGGAGCAGATCGCCAGCGTCGAAGGCATCCTTCCGCGCGACGAGCGCCGCCTGCACGCGCTCACCCGCGTCCGTTGACACACCGCCCAGCGCGACGGCGAGCTGCGCGCGCACGATGTCGGCAAAGCCCGTGAGGAACTGTCCGAAGTCGATGCCCGCATCGGCGAGACGCCCCACGAACGCAAAGACGTCGCCCGCGCGTCGCTCGGCGAGCAAATCCAGCAGCGCGATGAACTCGTCCTCGGGAACGAGGCCCAGCGCGTCGCGGACCTGTGAGGGCGCAAGCTCGCCGTCGCCCATCGAAAGCACCTGATCGGTGAGCGAGAGCGCGTCACGCATGGAGCCGTCGGCGGCACGTGCGATCATCGCAAGTGCGTCGGGATGCGCGGTGACACCTTCTTCGCCAAGCACGCGCTCGAGCCGCTGCCGGATATCCGCAGGTCCAATGCGCTTGAAGTCGAAGCGCTGGAGCCGGCTCAACACGGGCGCGGCGGACTGCGCGATCTTCTGCGGCTCCGTAGTCGCGAAGATGAACACGACGCGCGGTGGCGGCTCCTCGAGAATCTTCAGCAGCGCATTCCACGCTTCGCGCGTGAGCATGTGCGCTTCGTCGACGATGTAGACCTTGTACCGGTCGTCGCCGGAAGGCGCGTACATCGCGCGCTCGCGCAGATCGCGCGCGTCGTCCACACCGCGGTTGGATGCGGCGTCGATCTCTACGACGTCGAGCGACGACGAGCCCGACCAGATTCGCGTGCAGCTCGCACACACTCCGCACGGCTCGCCACCGAGCTCAGGATCGCCGCGCCGCTCGCAGTTGAGCGCCATTGCGAGCACCCGCGCGAGCGTCGTCTTGCCGACGCCGCGCGGCCCGCACAAGAGATAGCCATGCGCGACGCGATTGCGTGCGATAGCGCCCTTGAGCGTCGCAGCGACGTGCGACTGCACGGCGACGTCGGCGAATGTTTTTGGCCGGTATTTTCTGGCGAGAGCGAGGGACATTGTACCTGAAGTTACTGTGCCCGCGGGGCATCTGTGAACAGGTACTGCTACACCGCAAACGACAAAGCGCGAGGAGCTCATCGAGCTCACCCGCGCTTTGAATTGTCCCAGGCCTGACGAAGCGACGTCAGACACCTCATGCCGCTGCTACCTTCGGGGTCCTGACGGAGTTAGAAGGCTGCCGCCCTTCGGGACCTGGGACGCGAGAAAGGTAAACCGCCAGCCAACGTCAGACAACCGCGGCCGTACACTCCTCGATCGCTGCACGGACCACGGCCGCCGCTCTCGTCATTGCCGCCGCGTCGACATCGAGATGCGCGACCGCCCGCACTCGCGTGGGGCTCCACTCGCTGATGCGCACTCCATCCGATTCGGCTCGCGCAACCACCTTTGCACTCGTAACTCCGTCGGCGAGATCGATCATCACGATATTCGAATCCGGCGCGACGACGGACGCACCATGCGCGCCTTCAACCGCATCGGCGAACAGCCGCGCATTGGCGTGGTCTTCCCCCAGCCGATCGAGATTGTTGTCGAGCGCGTACAGCGCCGCGCCAGCGATGACTCCCGATTGCCGCATGCCGCCACCGAAGCGCTTTCGCACCGAGTGTGCGCGCTTCATCGTCGGCGCATCACCGACGAGCATCGCGCCGACGGGACAGCCGAGCGCCTTCGAGAGGCTGAGCATCACAGTGTCGGCGCAGCTTCCGAACTCGGCGAGCGATGTGCCCGTCGCTGCACTGGCGTTCCACAGCCGAGCACCGTCCATGTGCACCGGAATTCCATGTTCGCGTGCAACCGCCTGCATCGCACGCATGTCGCCGATTGACGTGACCTTCCCGCCCGCGCCATTGTGCGTGTTCTCCGTGCACACAACGCTGATTGCCGGATCGTGCTTTGACGGCGCGCGCATGGCGCGACGAAGATCGTCCGCATTCATCACGACTCGCCCCATGCCGACGCGGACCAGCCGCACCTGCACCCCGAGCAGCCCGGCGACGCCTGCCATTTCTCCGTGAATGATGTGCGCGTCCTCATCGAGCAACGCCTCTGTTCCGAGCGGCGCGTGCACGGCGACTCCCGTCATGTTCGCCATCGACCCCGTCGGAAAGAACAGCGCCGCTTCCTTGCCGAGCATTTCGGCGATACGCATCTCGAGGCGGCGCACGGTAGGGTCTCCGTCGAGCACGTCGTCGCCGACTTCGGCATTCGCCATCGCCAGGCGCATCGCGGGGCTCGGCTTGGTGACGGTGTCGGAGCGAATGTCTATGAGCACAGGATGATAGGACGATAGGAGAATAGGAGGATAGAAAGGACGAAGGGCACATCGAATTTATCTCGATGCGCCCCTCAACGCCGTCCTATCATCCTATCATCCTATCATCCCATCATCCAGAAAGGATCAGGGTTTTTTCACCACATGCGGTACCGACACTTCTGTCTTCTTCGAGCCGACGACTGGCTTGTCGATAACGATGGTGTCCTTCTTCGTTCCGACGACGGGTGTGCTGATCGTGTCCTTCTTCATCTCGACACTTGGCGTCGTCACGGTGTGCGTGTCCGTGCCGATCGTCGGTGTCTGGACCTGATACTGATTGTCGCCCGTTTTCTTGCACGCCGCGATGGGGAGTGTGAGAATGACGGCGCCGAGTAGCATCTTGCGCATGAGGAGCCTCCTGGATGGCGCGTTCGCCGGGCTCTAGGGCAACCTTCGCGCCAAAAGTTGCGTTCGACAACTAACTCTGGCGGACGCAGCCGGAATTACGCTAGTCCTGGAAGACCTCGCGCTGTCGCTTGCGCGTGCGGCGAAGCTCGTACACCTGTCCGACCTCGCCACCGAGGATGAACAGCAGCGCTGCGTAATACACCCAGAACACGACCACCACGATCGCCGCGACAGAACCCGTATAGAGTGAGCCGGGCTTGAACGTCCGCGCATAGAACGTGAAGAGAAACTTCGCGAGCTCGAACATCACCGTCGTGAATGTCGCGGCCACCCACGCCGTCTTCGTGCGAACCCGGCGCACCGGCAGGTACTTGTAGAGCGAGAAAAACATCGTCGCCAGAATGACCGCCGCGACGAGTTGCCCGCCCCACGCTTTTGCCTGCCCCATCACGTCCTGCCGAATACCCAGCTCCTCGAGAATCGTCACGCTGCGATTGGTCGCGAGCAGGACGTAGGTGCTGATCAGCGTATTGGCCGTGATCATCGCCGTCGCGAGAATCGTGATCTCGATGTCGAAGATCTTGCCGGCGATGATGCTCCGTTCGTTCTCGATGTCGAACACGCTCGCGAGCACGGTGCGCAGCGATCCGAACAATCGCGTCGAGAACCACACGAAGCCGATCGAGCTCCAGATCGGCAGCTGCGTATGCGCGTTGAGCACATCGGTCAACAGCTTGTGGTACTGTGCGTCCGCGCTCTCGGCGTGTGTCGGTAGCAGCCGATCCAGGTAGTGCAGCACCACTTCGTTTGCGTTTGCCGACGACTTGTCGAGCAGGTAGGTCAGGAACCAGACGAGCAGCAGGACGAAGGGAACAGCCGCGAGCAGGATGTTGAACGCAATCCCGCCAGCGAGGAACAGCACGTTGTCCTCGCCCGAATTGTCCCACACGCGCTTTGCATAGTCGCGGACCGCCCAACCGAAGCTGATGAGTGGCGAGCGATCATTGGTGCGCGAATCCCGAAACGAGAGCTCGATGGCCGGAGCGCCTCGGCGCGTCAGACGGTTGCGTCGTCGGGCACGGCGACGGGCGGCGCCGGACGACGTGAACCGCGGGCGACCTGACCGCCTGCATTGTACGCAGCCTTCGTCTCAGCCAACCGTGCCTCGAGCTCGGCGCGAGCTTCCTGCGCTGCCTCGCGGCCGGCGTCCATCGCACGCGTAACCTGCCGCTTCTTGGATTCAATCGCCGAACGCGCCGCCTCGATCTGTTCTTCCACGCGCGCACGCGCGCCTTCGTAGGTGTCGACGACCTGGCCGGTCATCTCTTCGGCGACGCCCTTCACCTTGTCGGTCGCCTGGCGCGCGCGACGACGAATCTCGCGTCGCGTCTCAGGGCCCGAGCGCGGCGCGAAGAGGAGTGCGACGCCCGCGCCAATCAGCACGCCGAGCATCAGGCTGCCGACGTCGCTGCTGTTGTGCTTTTCGATGACGATGTACGGTTCGTCGTCGTGATCGTGGTGCCTCATGTTCGCTCCTCGAGGACGGGGCTCAGCGCCCCTTCCTGACCGTTGGTTTCTTGGCCGGCGACCGCGTCGGCGGCGTCGGATCCTTCTTCTTCACAGCACGAACCTGGGCGGCCGGCTGCGGCTTGCCGTCCATTTTCGCTTCGGATTGCTCAATCGGAGCATCGCCAGTGACGATGCTCAACAGCTCTCCTCGCACTTCGCGTTCCGAGAGGCCGAGCACCTTCGCTGTTCGCGCCGCGTCGCCCGCAGTAGAGGCAAAGGTGCGCAACACAAGCTGCTGGCGCGCCTCTGCGGCCGTCGCGCCGACAGGGATTGTCAGTGCAGCCGGCATGCCGCCGCCGTTCCGCAGATGGCGAGGAATGATGTCTGAGGGGCCGATTGCGGTGCCACGCGTCATGATCACGGCGCGCTCGACGGCGTTCTTGAGCTCGCGGACGTTGCCGGGCCAGTGATAGCTCATGATCCACTCCCACGCCGCGTCCTCGAAACCGGTAATGGTCTTGCCGTTCTGCTGCGCGTAGCGTCCCAGGAATTCGTTGGCGAGCAGCTGGATATCGTCGGCGCGCTCGCGGAGCGGCGGAAGATCGATTTCGACTACCGCGAGGCGATAGTAGAGATCCTCGCGCAGCTCGCCGTCGGCAATCGCCTTCTGAAGATTCTTGTTGGTCGCCGCAAGAATGCGGATGTCGACGGTGATCTCCTTCTTGCCGCCAAGCCGGCGGATCTGCTTGGTCTCGAGCGCGCGCAGCAGCTTGACCTGGATGTCGGGCGGCATCTCCGCCATTTCGTCGAGGAAGATCGTACCGCCGCTCGACATCTCGAACGCGCCCTGCTTCTCGCTGATCGAGCCGGTAAATGCGCCCTTCTCGTGGCCGAACAGCTCGTTCTCGAGAATTTCCTTCGGGAGCGCCGCGCAGTTCAGCGCGAAGAACGGACCCTTCGCGCGGTCGCTCTTGCTGTGCAGCGCCCGTGCGACGAGCTCCTTGCCCGTACCGCTCTCGCCGAGGATCAGCACACTCGCCGTGCTTGGCGCGACGGCCTCGATGACCTGGTAGACAGAGCGCATCGAATCGCTCCGTCCGGTGAGCTCTGCGTAGTGCGTCAGCCCTTCGAGCTTGGATGCGAGCTCGCGGTTGGTCTGCTGTACCTGATATTTGTCGAGCGCCTTCGGAATGAGCGCCTTGAGCCGATTGAGCTTTTCGGCGTTGAGTGGCTTCTCGATGTAGTCGTATGCGCCCTGCTGCATGGCCTGCACCGCCGAATCGACCGTGGCCTGCCCGGTGATGATGATGCACTCGGTCGGAATCTGTCGCGCCTGCAGCTCGCCGAGCAGCGTGAGCCCGTCGAGCTTCGGCATCTTCAGGTCGGCGAGTACGACGCCATAGCGCTCGGCGGACAGGGCGTCGAGCGCCTTCTGTCCGTCGTTCACGACGTCGACCGTGTAGCCGGCATCTTCGAGAATTGCGCTGAGGCCGGTGGTGATCGCGGCTTCGTCGTCCGCGATGAGGAGCTTCCCGTGCTTCATCATACCTCGTGCTGTTGCGATGCTGCGCGCTGCTCGATCATGCGCGCGGAAACGCCAATGATAAGTCTTGTTTTCCTTCCGTCCAACGAACACCCGCTGCGCGTGCGACATCCGCGATATTCTCGGACGCAGGGACGCGGCGGTCGGCTGCGGCAATCTTCACGTGCACGGCGTCATCGTCGCCGCTGAGGGTGCACGCGACTTCCGAGGCGCGGTTCGCGCGATCCGATCCGGCGACGACATCCAGCAATGGTGCAAGAAGCACGAGCCGCACAACGTCGCCTGGAACACGCGTGAACGTCGAGCCTGCGGCTCCGTCATCGAACATGCGCACTGCAGCGTCGGCCGACGACGACGACGCGGAGCACAGCGTGGTGATCCTGCGTAGCGTGAGTCCAACGTCAGTCGGCGTTCGCTCGAGCCGCGAGAGCGCGAGCACTGCTTCGATCAAGTTAGTCAGTCGCTCCATCTGCTGCGCGGCTGCATCCCCGAATTGCGCGATCGCGGACGCCGGAACATCGGGCTTCGCAGAGCGCGACCGGATCACTTCCAGATTCACCGACACTCCGTTCAGCGCGTCCTTCACGTCGTGCGAAGCCCTTCCGATGGCGCGCTGCAGCGTGTGCAGCCACAGCGCACCAACGTCTTCCGGCGCCGAGATCGGATTCATTCAGTCCGACAGATCCGCGTCGTCCGGTGCGGCCGCGTGCGCCGGCGTGGCGTCGGCGGGCATGGGGCGATGCTGCGTCGGCGGCGTGACGTATTTGTTCGTGATCGCCGCGGTGTTGCCGATCGCCAGCTGCTCGAAGAGAAAACCGAACTTCTCGTCGTACTTCGCTGCGAGCGTCGACTTCACGTCAGCGGGAAGATCCCACAGTTGCCGCTTGAACGGACCGATCGCCTTCTTGCGCGCCTTGTAGAAGAACTGCTCGTCGGAGTCCGTCGGCTTCCGCTCGTCCTTCGCGTTGACGCTCAACCATGCGTAGATCTCCGCGCGCAGCGCCGAGGGCAGATGATCGAACATCATCGTCTGGAAATTCGTCGCGAGATGAATCTCGGCGGTCTCGCGCTTGGGGAAATTGTGGAATGCCGTATCGGGCAGCGTCGACGCACCATGTTGTACGGCGCCTGCTAGTCCGTACTCGTCGCGCGCCACCTTGCCGAGGGTCTCCAGCGTATCGAGATCGAGCTTCACTTCCGCAATCGAGCCGTCGGTGAGCACCGTGCCGCCATGCGAGGTGCCGCTCTGCACGCTGATCTTACTGAGACCCTCCATACCCTTCGGCAGCAGCGAGACCAAGCCGTTCATGTACGCGCGCAGCTCCTCCACCGTCGAATTCTGCGTGCCGACTTCGCCGATCTCTCCACCTACTGAGATCGTGACGCCGGGCGGCTCGAGACGACGCAATTCCTTCAGAATGTCGATGCCGACTTCGTAGTTGAGTCGCTGCTGCTCCTCGAGCGTGGGCTTGCTGATGTCCACGAGCGTGGAGGTGTCGATGTCGATGTTGTAGAATCCCGCGCCGATCTCCTCGCGAACCAGCGCCTTCACTGCGTCGACTTCCGTCACCGGATCGACCGCAAACTTCTTGTGGTTGACCTGAACGTGATCGCCCTGAACGAACAGCGGCCCGCGAAAACCCTCTCGCAGCGCTGCGGCCAACATCACTGACACGTATTCCGCGGGGCGCTGATCGGTGTACGCGATCTCCGACCGCGCGATCTCGACGATGAACGCACCAGCCTTCATGCGAATCGCGGTGCGGAAGATCGAGCGCGCGGTGTCATACGCCGCAGCGCGCACATTGATGGCCGGAACCGTGAAGCCGCGTACTTCGTGACGCCCGCGCGCGAGATACAGATCGTGAATGGATGCGGGTTGCACTCCCACCGCCTGACCAAGCTCCCACAACAGCCAGCGCGCGTATTCCTTCACGGTGCCTTCGCCGAAAACGGCTGCGCGCGCCAGCTCATCCATTGCAGCCGATGCGAGCGCCTCAGGACGTGCGACCGTAACGCGCTCGTCCGTGACCTTCACGGCATCGCCGAAGAGATTGTTCAGCTCGTCGAGATCGTGCATTGCTATCCTCACAAAAGTGCAGCCGCGCGGACGCGCGGTCGGAAGTCCCGAAAGAACATCTGAAGCTCGCCGCGCGCTGAATCGCTCGCAAGGCGTTGTGTCAGATCACGTATTTCGGATCGCTTTTCGGAAGCAGATTCCATTCCTGCCGCGCCTGCTCCGCGTCGGCGCGCCCGAGCATCGCGTAGGTGAACTGCTTGCCCAACTCGACTCCCGGCTGATCGAACGCATTGACGCCGTAGAGATGTCCAGCGAACGCCGTGGCCAGCTCGAGGAACATCAGGAGGCCGCCGACGTGCCATGCGTCCACGCGATCCATCGCGAGCGTCATGTTCGGCCGGCCACGCCGCGCCAGTGCGCCTGCCGTTGCGCGGCGCTCGATGTCGAGCAGCTCGCTCAGGCGATGGCCGCCAAGATACGCGAGCTCCGGAATGTCCTGATGCAGCTTCGGAATCTCGACGTCGACATCTCCTTCGTCGACGCCAATGAAGGTGACGGTCTTGTCGCCGGGCCCCTCCATGAACAGCTGCACCTTGCTGTGCTGATCCGTGGCGCCGAGCGCGCCGAGTGGTGTCGGCCCAACGCCCGCGTCGCCGGCCGTGCGATGCTTGCCGAGACTCTCGGCCCACAACTGCACGTACCAGTCAGCCATGTCGCGCAATGCGTCGCTGTATGGCATGAGCACGTGGATGTGCCGGCCATGGCGCTGGTCGGCGAGGAACTGCAATGCCGCGAATGTGCCGGCGATGTTCTTGCCGATCACGCTCGACGCGCAGCGCGTGCGCATGTCCGCGGCACCGTCGAGCAGATCGGCGGTGTCGATGCCAATGAGAGCGGCGGGAAGCAAACCAACCGGCGTCAACACGCTGAAACGCCCGCCCACATTCGACGGAATATCGAGCGCGGTGACCTGCTCGCTCCGAGCGATGGCGCGCAGTGCGCCCTTCTCGGGATCGGTGACGAAGACCAGACGCTCCTTCGCTCGTTCGTCGCCGAGCGATTCCTTCAGCCTGGCGCGGATGATGAGATACTGCGCCATGGTCTCCGCCGTGCCGCCTGACTTCGACGTGACGACGAACACGCTGCGCCGGAGATCCAGGCGAGCGAGCAGCGCCGAGATGTTCGCCGGATCAACGTTGTCGAGCACGTGCATCCGCGGATTTCCGTTACGTGCCGCGTCGTCGAGGAGGTTCCATTGCGGAGGACGGAGCGCCGTGCGAAGCGCGATGGGTCCAAGCGCCGAGCCACCGATGCCGAGCACGACGACGTCGGACAACGCGTCGTCGCCAGTGCGAGCACGTTGCCTCGTGACGTAATCGAGTGTCTGCCGATGCAGCGCGCGATCGTCCGGCAGATCGAGGAAGCCAAGTGTGCCGGCGCCGTGCTGGTCGACGACCGCCTTGAACGCCTCGGTGAAGGCCGTACCGGCTTCGGCCCACTCGGCCGCCGTGATGCCCCCGTCGATCGAGGGCGCCATCATGTTGGAATAGTCGAGTCGGATCGTCATGTGCCTTTTCTGGACGCGAGAACAGCGAGTGGCATCGGCGAAGCAACAGCAATATGAAACGATAGGGCCTGAACAACCTCAACCTGCTGGATCAAACCTCTCATCCGGCCTTTTCCGTTCCCTGGCAGTTCGAGCTGCGGCGCGATGCAGAATCTCAAACGGTGATCGTCAGTCCATCGAATGCAGGCGACACGCCCTGCGGCAACTCTGCCTCGAGATCGGCGTGGAAGTTGTCGTGCGTGAGATGCGTGAGATATGTCCGATCGGCGCCGATCGATTTGGCAACAGCCAGCGCCTCGGGCAGGCTCAGATGCGATGGATGCGGCGTCCGGAAAAGTGCGTTGATCACCAGCACTCTCGCGCCACGCAGCATCTCGATCGCGTCGTTGGGTACCGACTTCGCATCGGTCACGTACGCCAGCGGCCCGATGCGATACGCGAACACCGTGATCGGCCCGTGTGGGAGTGGCACCGCCGTCACATCCACGCCGGCAATCTGCATCGTCTCGCCAGCGCTGATCTCGATGGCGCGGCCCTGCGGCTTCGAGGTACCCGGCAGCGCCTTGATGCTGTCATCGAAGATGTAGTTGAACTTCTGCGCAATTGAATTGAGCGTCGTGGCGGAGCCATACATCGGCAAGTGTATGTCGCGCCTCGCCGTGATCGCGCGCAGATCGTCGATGCCGTGCGTGTGATCGGCATGATCGTGCGTGTACAACACAGCGTCCACCCGATTTACTCCAGCGTGAATGAGCTGAAGGCGAAGCTCGGGCGGCGTATCGATGAGAATGACGCCGCCACTGTCCGTCTCGACCGCAGCACCCACACGTGTACGCCGGTCGCGCGGATCGCGCGAGTGGCAGACCGCACAACCACACCCAAGTTGCGGGACGCCAAAGCTCGTACCGGTGCCGAGGAAGGTGAGCTTCACGAGCTCGTCACACGGTCTCGACCTTCATCAGGTTCGTCGTGCCGGGAACATCGAACGGCACGCCGGCGGTGACGACCACACGATCGCCCTCGCGCGCAAGCCCACGCTCGCGCACGGCCTCGAGCGCGAGCAACACCATGTCCCAATAGGTGTCACAGTGTTTCACCAGACAGGGTATCACACCCCACACGAGCGCGAGCTGCCGATACGTGCGCGCCTGGTCCGTCAGCACGAGAATCGGCACGTTAGGCCGATACGACGCGACAATCCGCGCTGAGAATCCGCTCTTTGTAAAGACGATGAGTGCGGGCGCGGCGAGGCTGCGCACAGCGGACGTTGCAGCCGCTGCAATCGCCTGCTCGGTCGACACGGGTGCATCGTCCGTCGAGCGACGCTCATCGTGACGCACCACGCGCGGATGCTTCTCGATCTCCATGATGATGCGCGACATCGCCTCCA
>JBDUCR010000365.1:0-1869 GCA_040003345.1 bacterium | reverse complement strand
CGCGTGCCGTGAGCCTGAACACTGGCTGCGAAATCATTCTCCACTCGACATCGATATGGCATCGGCCGCTGGGTATTCCATTGCGGTGCAGCGCTCCGCGGCCCGCAGGATTGCGGCCGTCTCGGCTCGCGTCCCCTTACACCGTGTTGCTGCAGTCTTCACCACCTATCTGAATCAGGTGTACGCCGCGGGCCGCGAAGGCGCAGTTCATCTCGATGGGCAGAACGTCTTTGTGTATCGCAACGTCACGTCTTTGCCAGGTGAGGTCGACGTTGACTTCGGCGTCGGTATCAAGGCGCCGTTCGAGTCGATCGGCGCGGTGCACATGACCGACCTCCCGTCGGGAGACGTCGCCACGACGACGCATTGGGGAGCATACGCGAAACTCGGCGATGCTCATGCCGCCGTGATTGAATGGTGTCGCGCGCACGGGAAGCGGCTGGCGGGCCCGCGCTGGGAGATCTATGGACACGCGACGGCGGACGAAGCGAGCCAGCAGACCGCGGTGTCGTACTTGCTCGATTCGTCTCCATCGACGCTGTAGCCGCGTGCAATGACGAGTTGCGCACGAACGCTTCGCATTCGTAACCAATGACCATCGAAATCGGAAAAGTAGAAGCGATCTTTCGCTACCCAGTGAAGTCCATGGCCGGCGAGCGGCTCGAAGCCGCCAACGTTGGCTGGGACGGAATCGACGGCGACAGGCGTCTCGCACTCCGTCGCACGCAGGTGCGGAGCAACTTTCCCTGGCTGAGTGCGAGCAAGCTGCCCGATCTGATTCTGTTTACGCCGGTCCGAGATGAAGGCGATGTCGGCGGGGGAATCCCCACGCATGTGCGGACGCCGGACGGCGAAACGATGGAAGTCTTCGGAGATGCGTTGGCCGCGGAGATCGAGCGTCGTCACGGTGCGCCCGTCGAAATGATGCATCTGCGCAATGGCGTCTTCGACGCAGCGTGCATTTCCGTCATCGCGACGGACACGATCGAAGAGATCGGAAGGCTGGCGGCGATCGATGCGGATGTGCGACGATTTCGGCCGAACATCCTGGTTCGTCTGCTGCGACCAAACCCATTCGAGGAGGACACGTGGGTGGGTGGCGTGCTCTCGTTCGGCGACGAGAGCGACGGACCGCGTGTCAGCGTCACGATGCGTGACGAGCGCTGCTCGATGGTGAACTTCGATCCGGATTCAGCACGTACGGCTCCGGAGATGCTGAAATCGATCGTTCGCAGGAATCAGATGAACGCCGGAATTTACGCCACCGTCATTCGCACTGGTCGTCTGGCGATCGGACAGACGATTTATCTTCATGAGGCGGTCGAAGCGTAGCAAGCGATCGTCGCGAGACACGATACACAATCCACCAATCGGAACATGCGCCTTGTATCGTTGCTGCCACTCCTCCTCACCACATGCCTTGCGAGGGACGTAATGAGTCAGACGGGTCGTGTTGAATATCTGAACCCCAGTGGCATGCGGAAGAATCCGGCGTTCACCAACGTCGTTGTCGCATCGGGGCCGGTGAAGACCATTTACATCGGAGCGCTCGACGCCGCCGACTCGACAGGGACGATCATTGGGAAGGGCGACATTGGCGCGCAGACTGAGCAGATCTTCAAGAATCTTCAGGCGGCGCTGACCGGAGCTGGCGCCACTCTGGAAAATGTCGTGCTCTGGCGCATCTACATAAAGGACGGGCAGGCACCCTTGCCCGCCATTCAGGTCTTTCAGCGCGTGTGGGGTCATCGGCCGAATCCACCGGCCAACACGATCGTCTATGTGTCGAAGCTCGAGCCGGCCGACTTCCTCATCTCGCTCGAAGCGATTGCCGTCGTGCCGCAATGATTCCCGCTGCGGGCTGAGCTG
>JBDUCR010000358.1:0-6215 GCA_040003345.1 bacterium | reverse complement strand
ACGGCATACATGCTCGCCATCACCGCGAGCAGCACCTGCGCCGTGCACACGTTCGACGTCGCCTTCTCGCGACGGATATGTTGTTCGCGCGTCTGCAGCGCCATGCGCAACGCAGGCAGGCCGCTCGAATCGCGGCTCACGCCGATGATGCGGCCAGGTAGCATGCGCTTGAATTCGTCCTTCGTCGCGAAGAACGCGGCGTGCGGTCCGCCGTAGCCGAGCGGAACGCCGAAGCGCTGTGAGTTGCCGACGCAGACGTCCGCGCCCCATTCGCCCGGCGGCGTGAGCAACACGAGACTCATGAGATCCGCCGCCGCGACAACGAGCGCTCCGGCCGCATGCGCACGCGTGGCGGCGGCGCGATAATCGACTACCGCGCCGTCCGTCGTGGGATACTGCACCAGCACGCCGAACACGTCGTCCGTGAACGGTGTCGTCTCGGCATTGCCGATCATGGTGCCGATGCCACGCGCGTGCGCGCGCGTCTCCACGACTTCGATGGTCTGCGGATGACAGCGCGAATCGATGAAGAAGATGTTTTTCGTGTCGCCGCCTTTCGACTGATACGCCATGAACATGGCTTCTGCCGCGGCGGTGCCTTCGTCGAGCAGCGATGCGTTTGCGATCTCGAGTCCTGTGAGATCCATCACCATCGTTTGGAAGTTGAGCAATGCTTCCAGCCGACCCTGCGCGATCTCGGCCTGATAAGGCGTGTACGCTGTGTACCAGCCGGGATTTTCGAGAATGTTTCGCTGAATCACCGGCGGCGTGAGGGTATCGTGATACCCGTAGCCAAGGAAGCTGCGAAAGACGCTGTTCTTACGGGCGATCGCGCGCATCGCAGCGAGCGCTTCGTGCTCGCTCCGACCAGCGTGGATTGCCAACGGACGCCGGAAGCGAATCGCCTCCGGAATTGTCGCGTCGATGAGAGCGTCGAGCGTGGAATAGCCGATCTGGCCGAGCATCTCCTGCACTTCCGCCTCGTTCGGACCAACGTGGCGAGGAACGAAGGAGTCGGCGCTCGTCAGGGGCGCGGAGCGGATGGTCGTCGTCATGCGAGCCTCAGGCGCGGGCGGCGCGCCGGTGGAAGCGTCGGGAAATTGAATGGCGGTGAGAGCCCGCCCACAAAGCTATGTTCCGGGTCAAGCGCGTTGTTCAACGCTCTACATTATAGCCATCCGACTGGTGCACTGGCGTCTGCTTCTCTCTCCGCCACTCGACGGGCCGCTCAACATGGCGGTCGACCACGCGCTCATGGAGCGGGCGCGAGAGAGCCGGGAAGCGGTGCTCCGTGTCTATGAATGGGCGACCCCGGTGCTGTCTCTGGGTCGAAACCAGCGTGCCCGCGACGTGTACGACGGCGCGGAGCTCGCGCGGCGAGAGATTTCCGTGGTGCGTCGGCCGACTGGTGGTCGCGCGCTGCTGCACCATCGCGAGATCACGTACAGCGTCACTGCGCCGGTCGCTGCCGGAGAGCCGCTCAGGGCGACCTATCGACGCGTGAATGCATTGTTGCTCGATGCCCTCGCGTCGCTCGGCGCAGCGGCATCGCTCGCGAGTCCGGCTTCGCGTTCGCCATCGCCGACTTCGCTACCCTGTTTCGCCGAGCCATCGGCTGGTGAAATTGTTGTCGATGGACGCAAGCTCGCGGGCAGCGCACAGTGGCGCGACGACGGCGCTCTGCTTCAGCACGGCTCGATCATCGTCGAAGATGATCAGTCGACCATTCCTCAGCTCATGCGGATGTCCGGCGACATGCCTCCGCCGCCCGCTACCTTACGGCAGGCGCTCGGTCGCATTCCAACATCGTCCGAGCTGGCCGAACTGCTGTTCGACTCCGTTCGACGGATGGAGGACTCGGCTGCAACGCTGCTTTCCAGCGCGGAGTTCGATGCGCTTCGACCAGACTCATGGCGATCGTTTTACTCCGATCCAGCATGGACGTGGCGTCGGTGACTTCACTCTCACGCAAGCGTCATTCTTGACCGCGCTCGGTCGGTAGATCAACGTTGACGCGCACTCATACCATAGCCGACATCAATGCCCATGTTCTTCCGCAACTCGCCTCGTCGCGCTCGACTGCTCGCGCCTGTCCTCGCCGCCACGTTTGCGATTGGAGGATGCAAGGACGTTGGCGAGACGAAGACCGCCGGCCCTGCTGATGTCGGCGGAACCATCGTCATCGCTTCCCCCGCTGACGCTGGTACGATGTTGCCTCCGCTCATTTCGGGCATCACGGATCGTCAGGTCACCGATCTGGTCTACGATCGGCTCGCCGATCTTGGCCCGGAGCTCAACACCGTCGGTGACAAAGGCTTCAAGCCCGTCCTCGCGGAGCGGTGGGAGTGGGCGCCTGACTCGCTCTCGATTGTCTTTCACATCAACCCGCACGCGAAGTGGCACGATGGACAGCCGGTTCGCGCCAGCGACGTGCGCTACAGCGTCAACCTGATCAAGGACCCCGCACTCGGCTCGCTGGCACTGCCACTGGTCACCAACATCGACTCGGCGTCGGTACGCGATTCCGTCACCGCGGTCGCGTGGTTCAAGCGGCGCCTGCCCGAGCAATTCTATGATCTCGTCTATCAGGTGGTAATCGTGCCTGAGCACATCCTCGCCAACACGCCGGCCGCGCAGCTCAAGACCGCCGAAGTGGGTCGTCGCGGGATTGGATCGGGGCGCTTCCGTCTGGTCAAGTGGGAACCTGGCGCGCGCATCGAGCTCGTGGCCGACACGGCGAATTATCGCGGCCGTCCGAAGCTCGATCGCATCGTGTTCGCCATCTCCCCAGATTTCAATGCGGCGGTAACGCGATTCCTGTCCGGTGATGCAGACGTCTTCGAGAACCTTCGTGCGGAGCAGGTCGCCAAGCTCGCGCACGATACCACGCGGCGCACTATTCGATTGCCCGCACTGGGTTACACGTACTTCGCGATGAACGCCATCGACCCGAAGGCACCCGGAAAACCGCATCCGATTTTCGGTGATCGCACCGTCCGTCGAGCACTCACCATGGCCGTCGATCGACGCGCCATGCTCAAGAATGTCTTCGATACGATCGGCCGCCCGTCGTACGGTCCGTTCCCGATCGCCATGCCGGTCGGCGACAGCACGCTCCCGCAGATCCCATACGATACGGTGAAAGCGCGCGCCCTTCTCGACTCGGCCGGATGGCTCGTAGGTCCCGATGGCGTGCGCGTGAAAAACGGACAGCGGCTCTCTTTCGGCATGACGTCGCCAAGCTCCAGCGCCGTGCGTAAGCAGTACGCAGTGTTGCTGCAGGATGCATTTCGGCGGGTGGGCGCGGAGACAAAGATCGACGAGATGGATTTTGGCAGCTATGTGGCCAAGCTCAACTCGCACAACTTCGACTCGGAGTTGCACAACTACAGCACCGATCCGAGCGTGGGCGGTTTCAAGCAATCGTGGTCAGCAGCGGGCATCGGAAAGGACGGCGGCAACTACACCTCCTACTCGAATCCCGCGGTGGATGCGCTGCTCGACAGCGCGACCAATGCCTTCGATCCGGCACGCACCAGATCATATGCTCGCCACGCGTTCGAGCTGCTCATCGAAGACGCCGCCGGAATCTGGCTGTACGAGCCACCGACCATGGCCGGCCTTGACCGGCGGATTCGTACCGCGACGCTCAACCCCGCCAATTACTTCTCGGACATGGGTGACTGGTGGATTCCCGCGAGTCAGCGAAGCGCGCGTGACAAGATCGGCCTGCGGCCGACGCCATAACCTGTGCGGCGGTATCTGGCTGCGCGGCTGCTTCAGGCGCTCGGCGTCATCTTCTTCGTCACGACGGTCACGTTCGTCGTCGTGCACCTCGCGCCTGGCGATCCCATCGCCTCGGCGCTGCAAGGCAACAACATTACGGAGGCGACTCGCGACCAATGGCGGAAGAGCTTCGGGCTCGACCGGCCGGTCAGCGAGCAGTATGTACGTTGGGTGCGCAACATCGCGCGCGGCGATTTTGGCTACTCGTTTTCGCGTCGCAAGCCGGTTCGCGAAGTATTCGCGGATGCGCTGCCGCGGACGTTGCTGTTGAGCGGTCTCGCGTTGTTGCTCGCATTCGCGGTCGGAATCACGGTTGGCGTACTGCAGGCAGAGCGAGTGAACGGCGCGCGCGACCGATGGCTCGGACGTATCCTGCTGCTACTCTACTCCGTGCCTGACTTCTGGCTCGCGCTGGTGGTGTTGCTGCTCTTTGCGTACAAGCTGCCGTGGTTTCCTCCCGGTGGGATGAAGGACACGGTGATGTACGACTACCTGTCCCCTGGCGGGCAGCTCCTCGATCGAATCAAGCATCTCGTGCTGCCGGTCGTGACGTTGGCTCTGCTCTCCGCCGCCAACATCGCGCGACTGCAGCGTAGCGCACTCATCGCCGTTCTGCCGAGTGACTGGATGCGCACGGCGCTGGCGAAAGGTTTGAGCTGGCGCGGTGCCGTGCGCCGACACGCATTCCGCAACGCCATGCTCTCGACCATCACGCTTTTCGGGTTGTCGCTGCCAGTCTTCGCAACCGGGGCCGTCTTCGTCGAGAGAGTCTTTTCCTGGCCTGGCATGGGTCTGGTAACCGTCACGGCAATCGGCGCGCGCGACTACTATCTCGTTACCGGCGGGGTGCTCGTCATGAGCGTCCTCGTGGTGCTCGGCGCACTCGCGGCCGATGTTGCCGTCGCGATGGCCGATCCTCGCGTCCGCCTCGGTTGACTTGATCAGTCTCTCCGAACCCACGCTGCGTGCGCGGCTTCGGCGCGACCGACGAGTACCGATCGCGCTCAGCGTGTTCGCGATCATCCTAGCGATCGCCATCTTCGCGCGGGTGCTCGCCCCGTACGATCCCAGAGCTCAGCTCGACATCATCCATCTGCAGAGCCAGGCTCCTTCGCTCGCGCATCCGCTCGGCACCGATACCTTCAGCCGCGATGTGCTGTCCCGCATGATCTACGGCGCGCAGGTTTCATTGACCATCGCACTCGCGGCCGCCGCGCTGGCGATGACGTTCGGAACGCTGCTCGGCGCTGTGGCAGGCTATGTCGGCGGCGTGATTGACACGGTGCTGATGCGATTCGTAGACGCCGCGTATTCCGTTCCGACGCTGTTGCTGCTCATCGTCGTGATCGCACTCTGGCAGGAAGTCGGAGTCGTACCCCTTACACTTCTCATCGCCGGTGTGGGCTGGTTTCCCGTGAGCCGGCTGGTGCGCGCCGAGACGCTCGCCGTGCGCGATGCGGACTTCGTGGTGGCTGCGCGTGCGCTTGGGACGCCACCGTGGCGCATACTGGTCAAGCACGTGCTTCCCAATGTCGTGGGGCCCGCGATCGTTTCGTCCACGCTCGCGATCGGCAACATCATCCTGCTCGAGGCCGGGCTCTCGTATCTCGGCATCGGTGTTCGTCCGCCGACGGCGTCGTGGGGCAACATCATTCAGGACGGCGCTGAGCGCGTCTCGGATCTGTGGTGGCTCACGCTCTTTCCCGGACTCGCCATCCTCGTCACCGTGTTCGCCTGCAATGCCTTGGGCGACGCCTTGCGGGATGCGCTCGACCCACGGCAGCTTCTCAGCGCGTTCGATAGCGAGAAGTTGTCGTCATGAGGTTGTCGCTACCACGTTCGTCCCGCCATCCTGGGTAAAACTGCACCGACATGGCCACACCGCTCCTCGAGCTCGACAGTCTTCACACTTTCTTCTACACCGATAACGGCGTCGCGCGCTCCGTTGACGGCGTTTCGTTTCACGTCGATGCGGGCGAGACGGTCGGTGTCGTAGGCGAATCAGGCTGCGGCAAGAGCGTTACGGCACTGTCGATCTTGCGCCTGGTTCGCACGCCGGGAAGAATCGAAGCGGGCAGCTCCATCCGCTTCGAAGGTGTGGACCTGCTCACGCTTGGCGAGCGCGAGATGCAGCACATCCGAGGCAATCGCATCGCGATGGTGTTTCAGGAGCCGATGACGGCATTGAATCCGGTGTTCACCGTCGGCGATCAAATCGCCGAGGTCGCACGCATTCATGCCCGCATGTCGAAGCGCGACGCGGCGGCCAAAGCCGTCGAGATGCTTCGCCTCGTCGGCATTCCTGCTCCGGAACAGCGCGCCGAAGAGTATCCGCACCAGCTGTCGGGCGGCATGCGACAACGCGTCGTGATCGCGATGGCGCTCGTGATGAATCCAGCGCTCATCATCGCCGACGAGCCCACCACCGC
>JBDUCR010000160.1:0-6217 GCA_040003345.1 bacterium | reverse complement strand
GCGGGATGACAACGTTCTACCTGTCATCGAGTGTCCGTTGTGCAGGATGAGAGTAAACACAACCTCATTGGTGCATCACATGGAATACATCATCACACACGCCGGCGTTCCGATCGGACGCATTACGCTCAAACAGAGCGAGCAGATCACAGGTGGCGACGTCACGCCGCTACCCGGCTATGACACAATTCGCGACATTGTGCACCGAGGCAGCGACGCACTCAGTGACATGGGCGTATTTGGATCCGTGCCGCCCTCGAACGCGGAACGCGTCGCGCGTAAGGCGCTGACGGAGAGTGCAGCGCTTGGCCGCAAGCTCGAGCTCTGCACGCTCGATGGAACGTACGTCGACACCGACTGGATCGAGTTGGTCGACGATCCCCGCGAGCCCGGTGGCCTCTCGGCGTTTGTGGGATTCGGACGCGCACATTCGGTCATCGCCGCCACTCGCGCATCCCGACGCGTGGAGGGACCTGCATTCAATGTCCCTGAGTCTCCATCAGTCCAGGATAGAAGTCGATGATATCACGCCTGTCTCTGTACGTGCTCAGCTGCATCGCCGTCATCGCGTCGAGTGCGGCGGCACAGATCGGGGACAGCGAGTTTCGCGCGCGACGCGATTCATTGATCGCGCGCCTTCCGCCGAATGCAGTCGTCGTCGCATTCGGCGAGCGCGATGAGATAGGCTTTCCCGCGTTTTATCAATCGCCCAACTTTCGCTACCTCACCGGCCTCTCCGAACCGAACGCCATTCTCGTGATTGCAGGGCGTGACCGAGGCGGTCATGCGCAGGGCGTTCTCTTTCGTCAGGACCGCTCGCCGTCAGATGTGTTGTTCAACGGCGTGCTCGAAGAGGCGACAGCTCTGACCCGGCGCACCGAGCTGGCGGTGCTGCCGCTCGCACAGTTTGCCGGCGCGATCGATTCACTCGTGACGGCGGGACGACCGCTGTTCATGGTGCGCGATACGCGTTCGTATGGAGGCGTGACAGACACGCTCACGAGAGGCTACGTCTTCGCATCGACGCTGCGCCGACGTCTTCCGTCCGCGACGATCCAATCCGCCGATGCGGAGATCCTGGCACTTCGTGCGCGCAAGAGCGAGACCGAGCAGGTACTCATTCACAAGTCGGCAGAGATCACGTCGCAGAGTGTGAACGACGCCATTCGCAGCATCAGACCAGGCCAGCATGAGTATCACGTGCAGGCAATGATCGAATCTGGATTTCGCTCGCGTGGCGCGGACGCGCATCCAGGATTCGCCACCAATGTCAGCGCCGGAATGAACAGCACGACAGCGCATCACCGCGCGGCGGAAGCAGTGCTCGAAGGCGGCGCGATGGTCTTGATGGACGTGGGCGCGGCGTATCAGGGCTACGCGGCAGATCTTACACGCACAGTGCCGGTGAACGGCACATTCTCACCTGCGCAGCGCGACATCTACCAACTCGTGCGCGACGCGCAGGCGTCAGCCGAGCGCGCGGCGACGCTTGGTGCGCCAGGCGGTGCGATGGGTGACAGCGCCGCCGTCACCATTGCGCGAGGGCTCGCGCGGCTCGGGCTCATCGAGTCCGCCGACGCGATGTTCGATCCACCGTGGGCCGATCGATGCGTGCGAAATCCTGGACCGTGCCGGCAGAGTTACTTCTACTACTTCCACGGCGTGGGCCACGGCATCGGTCTCGACGTGCATGATCCTGCGCAATTCGCCAACGGCGCGCCGGACTCACGTGTCGTCAAACAGGGCGATGCGTTCACGATCGAGCCTGGCATCTACATCGACGCACGTCGGCTCGAGCTGTTGCCCGACACGCCGAAGAATCGCGCGTTCATCGCGAAGGCGCGCGCAGCGCTCACCAAGTATGACGGCATCGGCGTGCGCATCGAAGACGACTATCTCGCAAAGCCGGGTGGCCCGGAGCGAATCACGTCGGCGGCGCGAGAGATTGCCGAGATCGAATCGCTGATGCAGTCAGTGCGGCCCTGAGCTCATCGCGCGTCGAGTCGCGCGAGATAGTCGATCAAATGCCGTCTGTCTGCCGCCGTCAGCACGCCGAAGAAGTCTTCGTCGACGCCTTCTGCGGCAGGCGTTGCGCGCTTGAGCAGATCGCGACCCTGGCGAGTGACGGCGAGGGCGAATGACCTCGCATCGGTCGCGCTGCGCGTGCGCGACAGCAGCGCACGCGCTTCGAGTGTCTTCACGACGTCGGAGACCATCATCTTGTCCATCGCGAGCTGGTTCGCGACGTCCTGCTGCGACACTGCGTCGCTGGTTGACGTCAGGTAGCTCGTCGTCGCGAGAATCGAGTATTGCACTTGCGTGACGCCGATCGGGTCGAGGCTGGCGCGCATCTGTCGCTGCCACGCGTGGAAGCATCGCCAGAACATGTATCCCGGGCTCGCCTCGGCCGAGGAATAGCGCGAGCCCTTAAGCGCGGGCTTCTTGGCGGTCGGGCGCGATGGCATGCTCTCTCCGTGCGTGGATGTATGCGACCAGCTGGCGCGTCTGCTTCTCGAGTCCGTTCACGACGCCCTCGGCGACAATTTTTCTCCAGAGAAAGCTGAGCGGCCCTTCGATGCGAATGCAACAGCGAAGTGCGAGCCCGTCGCTGGTGTCGTGCATTTCGTGAATGCCCCACATGCGTGCGAGCGGGAAGTGGGTGAGGTCGACGTAGGCGTTGAGCGGCTCGACGCGCTCGAACTCGATCTGAACGCGCGGTCCGCCTTTGGGCTTGAGGGTGAACCGTGAGCCGGTTGCGAAAGGGCCGTCGAGCCTGGCGTAGTCGAGATCGGTGTCCCAGCGGTGCCAGTTGTTCACGTCCTGCCATGCGTTCCAGACTTCTTCGCGCGTGATGCCGGGGACGATCGTGGTGTATTCGCGCTGCCATGACATGTGAGCCTCCTTGTGTGTGGAGGGTATAGTAAGCGCACTTACTATCGTTGTCAATGGACCGTTGTCGCCCGCAAGAGTCTCCTGTCATCCCGCAGGAGCGAGCGAAGCGAGTACCCTGTCATCCCGCAGGAGTGAGCGAGTGTCTGTCATCCCGCAGGAGCGAAGCGAGTGTCGGGATCTATTATGCGCCGCCCTGTGGCCAGGTATAATCGGCGCGAAGGTAGATCCCGACACTCGCTCGCTCCGCTCACTCCTGCGGGATGACAACTCATTCAACATCAGCCGCTTCTTGGGCGGGGACCGCCCTATTGTCTCACTACCACCGTGCTTTCGCTCGAAAGCGCGTCCATCTGTGCGATCAGCTCCGCCGCTTCGCTCACGTGGTCGAAGCGGATGCGGCCAGCGCCGTCGAGCACGTAGTAGGCCGGCGTGCCGAAGTTCGTGAAGGCCGCGCTCATCTCACCGCGCGCATCATAGTAGATCGGCAGCGTCCACTTCTTGTCTGCGAGAAACGTGCGGACCTCCGCCGATGGTGCCTCGTCCACCACGAGCAGCAACCGCTTTCCTTCTTTTGTCATGCGCGCTGCGACCCGCTCGATCGCGGGAAGTGCCTCGAGAGCGAAGCCACAGTTTCTCGACCAGAAGATCACCGCGGTTGGCGCACCCGCGGTGAGGTCGCGCAGCGCGTGTGACGTGCCGTCGGCGGTAACCATCGAGGGCGCACCGTGGAGTGGGCGGACCGCCGCACGTGCGAGTATCAACGAATACATATCGCTTCGCGCTGCAGTCGAGAGCGAATCCCATCTCTGTGTGCCGAGACGTTCTCGTTCCGCGGCGACAATTGCCGCGGCCGTGTCCGTCCGCGGATCGATCGCCATGCGAATGCGCATTGCCTGCGCTTTTGCGGTGTCACCTGCGGCGACATACGCAGCGTAAAGACTGTTGAAGAGCTCGAGGTCCCAAGCTCCGTTCGCGGCGATACCGAGCGTGTCGAGTCCCTCTCTCACGCGTCCGTCCGCAATGAGTTGGCGTCCGAGTGTAGCGAAGAGAGTTCGGCGCGCATCAGCGCGACGCCGCTGATACTCGCTCCGGTTCTCGGTCAGTTGGCGCGCGGTTACCACCGAGTCGCCGTTCGCGAGCAATGCGCGGATCGATGCGATCGACGCCTGCCGTAGCGAGGGGCGCCGCGCCATCCCGAGTGCCATCTGGTATGCGCCGTCGTCCGGACTTTCGAAAGCTGCCGAGCGTCGCTGCCAGCGCAGAAACAGCTCATCGCTCGTCGTCTTCGCCGCAAGGTGCGTTGCTTCAATCAGAAGATATCGTCCAGTTCCGCTCAGCGGCGCGAATGCCGAGTAGAGATGCTCGAGGCTGTCGAGAACAGCCTCGGGGCGCTTCGAGTCCGCACGCACGAGCTCCGACGCGAAATGCTGGGGTAGCTGCATATGCCGCGGATACTCACGGCTGATTCGCTTCAACCAATAGCGAAACTCGGCGGAATCCGCTGTCGTTGCGCCCTTGCTGAGCATGCGCGTCCGCCGCGAAAAGAAGATCGCGCCAATCTCTTCGCTGCTCAACGCAGATCGCGCCTTCGCGTCAGCGATCAGCGCGTCTCCGCGCCGGCCATACACCATCGACAGGCTGTCTGCAGCACTCTCGCCGAAGAGCGCTCGCTCAAAAAACTCGCGGACCGACCAGGAGTCATACCGTTGCGGGTAGAGCTCCGCGAGCCGTCGCGCGGTCGCGTAACCTTCCTGCCAGCTCCGGCCCATCATGTCGTTCATCCGCTGTTCGAGCGCAGAGAACGTGGGCTTCTCGTCGGCGCCGTACGTCAGCACCTCCCAAAGGCGCCCACCGTTCTCGTCGACGTGATGTGCAGCCGTGTCTTCGACAACCATCGACACGAAGTCGATGTCGCGCGGCAGCACGAAGCTGCCCGTCAGCTCGCCATTCGCCGAGCGGCGCAGGAGAGCTGCTTGTCGCACGCGATTGACTGGAACACTTGATCCATACATTGCGTCTCCGCGCATGCGGAAACGCGCCCGCACCACGAGTTGCTCGTCACCAGCGAAGAGGCCAGCACCCGGGCGATATCGCACGTGAACTGTGTCGCCCTGATGTGGACGCGCTGGCAGGATGTGCATCTCGCTGTTGGCGCCGACTGCCGATACGTCGTTCGGACGTGCCACGACCGCGAGCACGATGACAACGATCGATGCGGCAATCGCCATCCAAGCCGACAACCTGCGTCGTGAGGACGTCTGCGTGGCACTTAGCGCGCGTTCTGGCGACGGAAGAATTCTCCGCTCGCCCGCGTCTCGCGCAGCCAAGGCGCGCGTCAGCACGTCGGGCGATACGCTCGGCGCTGACGTTGCGAGCGTACGACCGACGTCGCCAAGAAAGCGAAGCGTCTGCTGGCAGCTAACGCAAGAAGCGAGATGATTGCTGACGCTTTCGCGCTCTTTCGCTGACAGCGCGCTCACGAGGTAATCAGCGAGGACGTCTTCGTTCGGATGCATGAATGGAACGTTCATTTGCGTGGCTCCAGGAATGCGCGCAGTTGACGAAGCGCGCGCGTATATCGGACGCGCGCCGCTCCGCTAGAAATACCGAGCAGCGAGGCGATCTCATCGTGTGAATGACCTTCGATCTGCCGAAGCACAAACACGACGCGCATCCCCTCGGGCAGAGCGGCGATCGCGTTCTCCAGGTCCATCGCGCTCCATGGATCCGCGCGCATGGCCGTCGACCTGTGTGCTTCGAGTGCGTTGGCCTTAGCGCGGCGGGTGTCGAGACGCAGGCGACCAATCGCCATCCGGATCATGATGCCGCGAAGCCACGCGTCGAGGCGTGCACGATGCTCATAGCGACCAAGCAATTCCGGCAGGCCGACGAACAGGTCGTGCAGGAGATCCTCCGCATCCGATTTGTTTCCGGTGATGCGCGCGCCAATCCTGAGCAGCTCACCCGCATGCGCTTCGTACAGCGCGGCGAGCGCAGTCGCGATCCCGCGCCTGGCCTGCGAGAGCAGCTCGGACTCGCTGAGTGGAGTGCCGCGTCTTTCAGTCACACTACGGAGAGTCATGGAGGACTACTGGTGCGCGTCCGATCAGCGATTGATCGGGCTTCACACCTTGAATGGCATAACTCGTTGAAATGTTACTGTGCTCATCCGCAGGAGCGAAGCGAGTGTTTTGTCATTTCGCAGGAGTGAGCGAAGCGAGCGAGTGTCGGGATCTACTGTGCGCCGCCCAGTGGCCAGGTATAATCGGCACGAAAGTAGATCCCGACACTCGCTTCGCTCCTGCGGGATGACAGCACACTCGCT
>JBDUCR010000438.1:0-6233 GCA_040003345.1 bacterium | reverse complement strand
CGGTGAATCGCTTGATCGAGCGGCGTTCTCGAATTGCGTCAGTAATTGGCATCCGATGAAGGTAATCGGACTGTCATCCCGCAGGAGCGGAGCGAGTGTCGGGATCTACGGCGGTTTGTCATCCCGCAGGAGCGGAGCGAGTGTCGGGATCTACGGCGGGATGACAATCGCCGCTGGAGACGGCCTAGAATCGCACGTCGACGCCCGTCACCACCCGCCACGTATCACGCGCAATCAACAACTCCTCATCCGTTGGTATCACCCACAACGCCACCCGCGAACCCTCTCGATCAATCCGCCCTTCCCCGCTCGCAAGAGCTGCATTCTTCTCGTCATCGACCGCAATGCCGAGCCAGTCCATGCCAGCACAGATGCGCGAACGAATGGCTGGCGCATTCTCGCCAATTCCACCGGTGAACACGATCGCGTCTGCCCCGTTCATCGCCGCGAGATACGCGCCGAGATACTTGCGGATGCGATAGCAGAACAGATCGATCGCGAGACGCACGCGCCGATCGCCATTCTCCGTTTCTTCCGCCAGAAGTTCGCGCATGTCCGCAGTGAGGCCAGAGACGCCAAGCAATCCCGACTGCTTGTTGAGCATCGAGTCGAGGTCGCGCATGCTCAGCCCTTCCTTTACTGCGACAAACTCGAGGATCGCGGGATCCAGATCTCCGGATCGCGTGCCCATGACGAGCCCTTCGAGCGGCGTAAATCCCATCGACGTGTCCACGGACTGGCCACCGACGATCGCGCACGCCGACGCGCCGTTGCCAAGGTGCAACGTGATGATCTTCGTGTCCTCACGCGACTTCTTCGTGAGCTGGCGATAGCGATAACCGATGTAGCGATGCGACGTGCCGTGGAACCCATAACGACGCACACGATACCGGCGATACAACTGATAGGGAATCGCGTAGACGAACGCCGTCTCCGGCAGGCTGTGATGAAATGCAGTATCGAACACCGCAACCTGCGGCACGTCGGGGCCGAGGACTGCTCTCGCGGCGGCGATGCCGCGAAGATTGTTCGGGTTGTGCAGGGGCGCGAGCTCGATGAGATCCTCCAGCTCGCTCCTCACGTGCTCATCGACTCGGGTTGAATGCGTAAAGCGCTCTCCGCCATGCACCACGCGATGCCCCACCGCTTCGATTTGCGCGACGCTTGCAACGGGCACTCCCGATTCGTCGCTGACGAGCCACGCAATGATGTACTCAACAGCGGCAGTGTGGTCGCGAATCGGTGCAACGCTCTTTGCGGCGTTGCGGCCTGTCGCCGACATCGTGACGATCGCCTCGCCACCGATGCGCTCGATCTGGCCCCGCGCGAGCCGGCGGTCGCGCGCCTCCGCGATGGCCGTTCCGTCAGTGTCGATGAGCTGGAACTTGATCGACGATGAGCCGACGTTGAGTACGAGAATGTGCATCAGGCCGGCCAGCGCCAGTCGCGCACGTCAGGCATGTCATCGCCGTGCGCACGAATGTACGCGTGATGTTCGGCAAGTTTCGCCAGGCAATATTTGTCGGCGGCCACACCATCGGGCGTCGTCGCGAGGCCCGGCACGCGCGCGATCACGTCGCGCACGAGGTGAAACCGATCGAGATCGTTCATCACTGTCATGTCGAATGGCGTGGTCGTTGTGCCTTCCTCCTTGTACCCACGCACATGCAGGTTGCCGTGATTCCTCCGACGGTACGTCAACCGATGAATGAGCCACGGATAGCCGTGGAACGCAAAGACGATTGGCTTGTTCGCCGTGAACAGCGCGTCGAATTCATCGTCGCTGAATCCGTGCGGATGCTCGAGCTGTGGCTGCAGCGTCATGAGGTCGACGACATTCACGACGCGCACGCGAAGGCTGGGGAGATGCTCGCGCAACAGCGCGGTCGCGGCAAGCGCCTCGAGCGTCGGCACATCGCCCGCGCAGCCGATGACGACGTCGGGATTGCGACCCTCGTCCGTACTCGCCCACGTCCATATACCCGCGCCTTTCTCGCAGTGCGCAGCGGCCGCGTCGATGTCGAGCCATTGCGGCGACGGCTGCTTTCCGGCCACGATCACGTTCACGTAGCTGCGGCTCCGCATGCAGTGGTCCGCGACGGACAACAACGTGTTCGCATCGGGCGGCAAATACACGCGCACCACGTCCGCCTTCTTGTTCACCACATGATCGAGGAAGCCGGGATCCTGATGACTGTTGCCGTTGTGATCCTGACGCCAGACGTGCGAGGTGAGCAGATAGTTGAGCGACGCAATTGGGGCGCGCCACGGAATGCGACGCGTCGTGTTCAGCCACTTGGCGTGCTGGTTGAACATGGAGTCCACGATGTGAATGAACGCTTCATAGCACGAGAACAACCCATGGCGGCCGGTGAGCAGATATCCCTCGAGCCAACCCTGGCACATGTGCTCACTCAATACTTCCATCACACGTCCGTCGTGACTCACGTGATCATCCGTCGGCAGCACGGCTGCCGCTGACATCCGGTCCGTCACCTCGAACAATGCGTCGAGACGGTTCGAGCTCGTCTCGTCGGGACCCATGACGCGAAAGTTCGCTGCGTCGGCGTTGAGTCGCATGATGTCGCGCAGCATCCCGCCGAGGACGCGCGTTGCTTCGCCATTCGCGGCACCGGGCTCGTCGACGCGTACCGCGTAGTCGCGGAAATCGGGCATCACGAGATTCTCGAGCAGCAACCCGCCATTCGCATTCGGATTCGCGCTCATCCGCCGATTGCCCTTAGGCGCAGTCGCCGCGATCTCGGCCATCAACGCACCCGACGCGTCGAAGAGCTCCTCGGGCCGATAGCTGCGCATCCACTCCTCCAGGAGCGCGAGATGCTCGGGATGCTCGGCCAGCCCCGACAAGGGAACCTGATGTGAGCGGAAGGAACCCTCGGTGGGCTTGCCGTCCACCGACTTTGGTCCCGTCCACCCTTTCGGTGATCGCAGCACGATCATCGGCCATCGCGGTCGTTCTGCGATGCCGCGTTCGCGCGCTGCCGTCTGCATCTCGCGAATATCGTCGAGAATCGTGTCGAGCGTCGTGGCCATCAGCTCGTGCATCGTGTTCGGATCGTCGCCGGAGACGTAGTGCGGCTCGTAGCCATACCCGCGCATCAACGTCGTCAGCTCGGCTTCTGGAATACGCGCGAGTACCGTGGGTCCGGCAATCTTGTAACCGTTCAGGTGCAGGATGGGCAGCACGGCACCATCGCGTGCGACGTTGACGAACTTGTTCGAGTGCCAGCTCGTTGCGAGCGCACCTGTCTCCGCCTCGCCGTCTCCGATCACACAGCATACGAGCAGATCAGGCTTGTCGAAGGCCGCACCGAACGCATGGAGCAGCGAGTAGCCGAGCTCTCCACCCTCGTGAATGGAACCGGGCGTCTCTGGTGCGACGTGACTTGGAATGCCGCCCGGATACGAGAACTGCGTGAACAGTTTCGCGAGACCGTCGGCGTCCCGCGTGATCGCGGGATAGACCTCGCTGTATGTCCCCTCGAGATATGTGCTCGCGACGACACCTGGCCCGCCGTGTCCCGGTCCGGCGATGAAGATCGCGTCGAGATCACGCTCGCGGATGACGCGATTCATGTGTGCGTAGACGAAGTTGAGTCCGGGTGTCGTGCCCCAGTGTCCGAGCAGACGCGGCTTCACATGGTCGATCATCAGCGGCTCGCGAAGTAGCGGGTTCGCGCGCAGATAGATCTGCCCGACCGACAGATAGTTCGCGGCGCGCCACCATGCGTCGAGCAGGCGAAGCTCGTCTCGCGGCGAAGCCGAGCGCTGTGACGGTGTTTGCGTGGAAGACATGGAGGCAATGTCCCTGCAAGAGTCAGTCTTCGGACCGAGACGTGCATGCTCTCGGGACACGGCCGTTACCGACGAACCTACCTCCTTGAACTCACGTCATGGCAAGCGACCTGCTCGGCCAGCTGCTCGAGCTCTTCGTCCTCGCCATTCCCGTCGCGAGCGTCGCGTGGACAGTCACGCACGAGGAGGTCTTCCGCGAACCGCGCGACTGGTGCCAATGCCGGAGTGTGGACTGCCGTCGGCTGCTTGCGCGAAAGTTCTTCTACCTGTTCACATGCGAGTTCTGTTTCAGTCATTACGTCGCCGCGTTCTTTCTGGTGCTGACGCGGTTCACGCTGGTCATGCCTGGATGGCGAGGGTATCTGATCGCTGAGTTCGCGCTGGTGTGGATCGCCAACATGTATATGAGCCTGTTCGGCAGACTGCGGCTCGACATCCGGCACGAGCGAGCCGATATCGCGGTCCAGGAGCAGGTGGACGACGCGAGCACCAAGGGCGATCGACGTTAACCGGGAACGGGAGATGCCTGTTGAAAGGGGCGGAACATTCCTGGCTATTTCTTCTCGCGCATTGGCGTCGCATCCTGCTGGTCGAGCAGCATGTTCGCGACCAGCAGCTTGAGCTTCTGATTCTCGTCCCTGAGCCCGCGCACTTCGCGCGACTCGCTGATCGCGACGCAGTCGTACTTGTTGCGCCAACGATAGAAGGTGGTCTGCGTGATGCCCAGTTTCCGGCACACGTCCACTGCGGTCGCTCCCGCCTTCACGTGTTGCAGCGCCTGCGTGATCTCAACCTCAGTGAACTTGCTCGGTCGCATCCATCATCCTCCGCGCCTGCGCGCGCTCCATGAACGGAGATCTGCGGGCGCGGTTTGCGCGCCCGAACAGATGCCCGATGAGCTGACGTTCAGCTCTGCCCGTCGTCCCAACTGCTTGACGACGTCCGGCGCGATCAGGAGTCGAAAGATCGCCCTGCGATTCGACGCACGTGGCTCTTGACTGTATCCGTGGCGATGCTGAGTTCTGCGCGATCTCCTTGTTGCTGCTGCCCGACGCGATGAGCGCAATCACTTCGCGCTCCCGTTGCGTCATGCGCACCGCCTCGAGTGCCGCGTCGGTGCCGCGGCTCACGGCCGCGCGCGCGATCTGCGAGAACAACGTTCCGGTCATGCATGGCGGCAGCACCCGCACGCCGTCGGCTACGGAGCGGATGGTCCCCAGGAAATTGTCGAAGGTCGCGTCCTTGAGAATGAATCCCGCGACTCCCGCATTCACGAACTCGGCGATCTCCTCATGCACGGGAAGCAGGTCCATGACGATGACCCGCGCGTCCGCCATCTCCTTCTGCACCGCCTCCGCCAGGCGCAGTGAATTCTTGTCCTGAAGGCCGACATCGAGCAGGACAACACGTGGGTTCAATTCCTTCAGCATCTCCGCCTCGAAGCTCGTTGACGCGAGTACGACCGTGACGTCGGGCAGCTCGTTCAGCATGTCGGTCATGCCTTCGCGAACGAGTCGGTTGTCTTCAATGATTGCGACTGTGATCATGCTCTCACGAAGGCGCGCCAGTGTCGTAGTGTTGTGCGGATTGTTGTACCATGCACAATCTCGTCCACATGCGTGAATTGCTGTACCGGACGGAACGGTGGTGCGAAACAACGCAGTGCTCCGCGGTAATTCAGCGTGCGTTTGCGTCCCCGCTCACGGTCGCTCGTTCAAGCCGTCACGCTTCCACGCTCAGGATGCCGATCGTCCCCTTCTGCCCGTGTCCGAAGCCGTGGTTCACGAACGGAAACTCGCCGGGGATATCGCACTGGAGCTCGAAGCACATTCCGCCGCCCGCTGGCACCGTCCACGTCTGCACTCCATGAATCGCATTGCCCGGCGGTGATCCGAGGTAGACCGTGTCGAACTGCTCACCGACCACATGAAAGTGCGACGGATGCGTTGGCCCCGCGTCCACCACCCAGAAGCGTACGCGATCACCTGCCTTCACGCGGATGGGCTCTTTTACATACTGGTCCGGCCGTCCGTTGAACGAAACGAAATCGGGAAGCGTCGAGAGCATCTTCTGGTAGTCGAATGCTCGCACACCATTGATGGCCTCCGCGAGATAGCACTCGCTCTGGACGAGCACGAACTCTTTCGCCGCCGGCAGCGGTTCACGTGGTGATACGATGATTGCCCCGTGCATACCGGAGCCGATGTGCATCAGCACGGGCGCGGTACCGCAGTGGTACATGAATGCGCCCGCGTACTTCGGCGTGAAGGTGAATGACACCGATTGTCCCTTGGGCACCGAGCGGAATGCTGTCTTCGGATTGATCTGCGCGGCGTGAAAGTCCATCGAGTGCGGAATGTCGACGTCGTTCGTGAGCGTGAACTCGACGACGTCGCCAACGCGACAGTGCACGATGG
>JBDUCR010000314.1:0-6262 GCA_040003345.1 bacterium | reverse complement strand
TTTCGCAATAACCTCGAGAGGTTGATCGCATCTCACGTATCCTGATCTCCGTTACGCCTCCAACCGAGCGCGCGCTTCTCGTCGGCGCGCCGCTCAAGCGGGCAGGCGCGCGAAAGTCGCTCGACGAACATCTGCGTGAGCTCGAGCGGCTCGCCGACACGGCCGGCGCAGAAGTGGTGGGCATTCTCACCCAACAACTCGACCGCCCGCATCCGGGCACCTACCTCGGCAAGGGAAAGATCGAGGAGCTCAAGCAGATGGTGAGCGATAAGAACATCTCGCTCATCATCTTCGACGACGAGCTTTCGCCGAGCCAGGGCAAGAACATCGAAGACATCGTTGGTACGCGTGTCGTCGATCGCGCCGAGTTGATTCTCGACATCTTTGCGACGCGCGCGCGAAGCAGCGAAGCGAAGATGCAGGTCGAGCTCGCGCAGCTCGAGTACACATTGCCGCGACTGACGCGCATGTGGACGCACCTCGAGAAGTTCCGCGGCGGCATCGGCGTGCGCGGACCTGGCGAAACACAGCTCGAAACGGATCGCCGGCTGATCAATCATCGCATCAAGCTGCTCAAGGAGCGGCTCGTGCATGTGCAACAGAATCGCGCGGTGCAGCGACAGAGTCGCGCGTCGGCGTTCAAGGCGTCGATCGTCGGCTACACGAATGCAGGCAAGTCGTCGATCCTGCGCAGCATGACCGGTGCAGCGGACGTACTCGTCGAAGACCGGTTGTTTGCGACGCTCGACCCGCTCACGCGCGAAGTCGACCTCGGCGAGAACGCGCATGTGCTGCTCACCGATACGGTGGGGTTCATTCGCAAGCTTCCTCACCATCTCGTCGCGTCGTTCCGTGCAACGCTCGAAGAAACACGCGACGCGGACTTGCTGCTGCATGTCGTTGACGCAAGCCATCCGATGTGGGAGGAGCAGCGTCTCGTCGTCGATCAGGTATTGCTCGAGCTCGGGCTTGGTGAGCAGCCGGTGTTGCTCGTGTTCAACAAGATGGATCTCCTTAGCGAAGGCGACGCGCTCGCACTGCAGGACCGCGTCACGGCGCTCGTGCCGAACGCTGTCTTTGTCTCGACGGAGACGGAGAACGGTCTCGATCCATTGGGTCGCGCGCTTCGACACGCAATGCGCGCGCGACGACCTGTCGCCGAGGTGTGGCTGCAGGCGTCGGATGGCAAGCTGCTCGCCGAGATTCACCAGCATGGCGAGGTGCTCGATCAGAGGAGTGAAGGCGAGCAGATGGTGATTCGTGCGCGTCTGCCGGAAAAGCTGCGCGGACGGCTCGAGCAGGCCGGCGCTCAAGTGCGCGTGGAGAACGGAGTGCCGCTGCGCATTTCCTAGAATGCCGCGCGTTCTCATTGTGACGTATCAGTGGCTGCCGATGTTCAGCGTCGGAGTGAAACATGTCGCAAACCTGTGCCGCTACCTGCCCGCCGCCGGTTGGGAGCCGCACATCCTGACGAAGGACTGGAGCGAAGGCCCCGCGCCGGAAGATGCGCCGTGGGGAATGTCGGAGCAGCCTATCGATGCAACACCCTCGTTGAGACATGCAGCGATGCTTCCCGTCACGCTCGCGCCCTACGCGCGGCGAGACAACCGGTGGTTGCGGTCACATGATCGTCTCGTCGCATCTCGCGACGAGACCAGCTCGCGCGCTGATACGATCAAGCGACGAGCGCTGCAACTCGCCTATCCGTACTACGGGCATTTTCCCGACATGCATCGCGGTTGGGTCGAACCGGCGGTCGCAGCAGGTCTTTCTGCGATTCGGCAATACGGTATCGGCGCCGTGGTAAGCGTGTGTCCTCCGGCGACGTCGCACGTCGTAGGCGGAGAGATTGCGCGCCGCGCTGACATACCGTGGGTTACCGTCTTCACAGAGCTCGGTGCGTTTCATCAGCAGCACTGGCAGACGCGCGCCATCACGAAGCGCTGGATGCGTGGCGCGTCGCGCGCGTCATCGGTGTCGCCGGAAATGCGCGACTACGTGCGCGACAACTATGGAATCGACGGCGACGTCGTTGTCGCCCCATTCGATCCTGAAGAGCGCCGAGTCGCGCCGCATCGGGCAGAAGGTGCTCCTATGCGCATCGTCCACACCGGATCGATTCGCGCAAACGATCAGCAGCCGGAGCTACTCTTCGACGCGCTCGATGAACTGGTGCGTGAAGATCCCGCTGTGCTCGAGCGGCTGACTGTCGATCTCGTGGGAAGTCGCGCCGATGCGTGGCTTGGGGAATTGTTGGCGGATCGGCGTTGCGCTCCGATTGTGCGTCTCACGCCGACCGTCTCACCTGACGTCGCGGTGAAGATGCAGCGTGAGGCTGATCTGCTGCTGATCTTCAACAGACAGGATGCAGAGAGCGGCGGCTCGCTCAGCTATCCCAGCAAACTGTTCGAGCACTGGAACGCATCTCGCCCGACAATCGCCGTGGGCGCAGATCAACAGGGATTCGTCAGTCACCTGCTCGCCGAGTCGGAATCCGGTGAGGTAGCGGAGAATGCGTCGGCGCTTGCGAACATTCTTCGACGCAATCTCGGCGAGCTGCGCGACACGGGCATCGTGGCTTTTCGGGGTGACGAAGGCGTGATCACCCGCTATGCTGCACCAGATCAGGCGAAGCGTCTCGGCGCGTTGTTGGATGCTGCGAGCGCGGAGCGGTTCGGATCGTGGCAGCGTGCGCGACGGTGATGTGAATCACATCGAGCGCACGTTGATTGTCAGACGGTACCACCAGATAACTTGAGCACGTGAAAGTCTCGAACTCGATCCGGAATCGTCTGCTCGCATGCGTTGCGAGTGCGCTACTGCTCGCACCAGCGCTCTACGCGCAGGGCACCGCACTCGTCCCGACGAGCGACTTCGTGTACATGGACATCGATCGCCTCGCTGAGCTGGGTGTGCTCGATTCCGTGATCATCGGACAACGGCCGTACTCTCGCCGGGAGCTGGCGCGGATCATTCGTGTGGCGCGCGATCGGCTGGACACAGTGGATCACCGTTCCCGTCCGCGGTTCACTGACGACGTCACAACGAGCGCCAACGATGTGCTGCACCGCATCGAGCGTTTCGCGGATGGAGGCGACGTCCTCAACGAGCCCGTGATTTCACTGTTTGATGGTGCGTCGCTGACCTTCACGAGCACCGATGCGAATCGACGGGGATTCCCCGCGCCGCACACTCGTTCCATCGAAGCCACCATCGATCCACTTGCGGCGCGGCGCCTCGGCATGCCTGCAGCGCGCGGACAGACAGGTGCGCTCGAGTTGTCACAGCGCGCAGAGCCTCTCGGCTGGCTGGGGTTTCATGCGAGAGAGCGGATCGAACGTCGCTCGCCGGATGACACCTTGCTCGACCGAACCAAGAGCGAATTGCTGCTCGCGTCGATGCGCGCGCGATTCAGGAACGTGGCGCTCACGGTTGGTCGCGAGCAATTCACCTGGTCGCAGAATGCGGAGGACGGCCTGTTCCTCGCATCCGATGCGCCGGCGCTCGATCAGATCTCGCTCGCAGGCGATCATCCCTTCGTTCTGCCCAGCGTGCTTCGATATCTCGGGCCGATGCAGACGACGATCATCTTCGCAGATCTCGGACAGAGCGTCGCACGCTCCCACTCGAAGCTGCTCACGTACAAGGTCAGCATTCAGCCGACGACGAGCGTGGAGATTGGCGGGACGTTCATGAATCACTTCGGCGGAACTGGCGCGCGGAAATCGAGCTTAGGCGATCGCATCATCGACTTTCTACCGTTCATCGATGTCTTTCGCAAGCACAACTACACCGACTCCACTCGCGCGATCGACGTCGAATCCGACAAGCTCCTCGGCATGGATGGCCGAGTGCGACTTCCGGTACTTGGCGGCGTGACGCTCACCGGTGAGCTTCTCATCGATGACTTCGATGTGCACCGTATTCCAAAATTGCTCACGGGATACGGGTCGCAGACCTTCGCGATGATCTTTCCGGAGCTGGGAGCTCCCGATGTGTCACTGAAGTTATCGGCGAAGCACATGGGGACGATCACGTACTCGCACAATCAGTTTCTGAACGGAATCACCACGCGCGGTCGCCTGCTCGGCGAGGAACTGGGGCCGGATGCGAAGAGCTACTCAGCGCAGCTGCGCTGGGTGCCTACACCAGGCGCACGGCTGGAGCTCGAAGGTCGCAATGCGATCTACAGTAACGCGACGTACTCCGGATTCTATTCTGATCCGGCCCAGACTCGTTTCGTGGTGCAGAAGGTCTCGCACACGGCGGACGAACTGCGCGATATGCTCATTGCGTCGTTGATTCTTCAGTCCGATGACGTGATTGCTCTGACGCTGCGCGGCGGGGCGGAGCGAATACGCAACGTGGACTTTCAGGGCGGTCGTCGCCGCGACTATGTCGCCGAGATCGCATTGCGCCTCAATCACTAACTATCTGGCGAGCACGCGCGTTCGTCTGCCTCCGTTCTGGCACCGCGGACGTTACGACGCTGCTGCAGCCCGTCGAGACGTCCCGCTTCCGGCGAGCCACGCGTAACCCGGAAGAGCGAGCGACGCGAAGTACGTCGCATGCTGAACGATCGCCATCGCGACCGCCTGCTCGGCAGGAACGCCGAAGCGAACATACGCGAGTACGACGGCGCCCTCGAAGACACCGAGACTTGCTGGCACGGCCGGAATGAGCGTCGCCATCTTGATGGCGGCCAGCGCCAGCACCGCAGCCGCGAATGGCAAGTGCACACCGAATGCGTGCTGCACGCAGATGAGCGCGATGACCTCGGCGAATTTCTTCGCGAACGCGAGCGAGAGCGTCAAGCCAGATCGCACGGGTGAGCGAAGAGGCGCGAGCGCGACTCCCATCTGCGCGAGGAACTCCGCACCGCGTTGCGGCAGCACGCGCGCCGCGCGCGATACGATGACGCCCGAATACCACGCTCCCAGTACAGAAGCCACGACCAGCGCGATGACGCCCGCAGCCAGCGTGGCGATTCCCGCGTGCATCCACGCCGGCAGCGTGACCATCAATCCGGCGGCGAGCAGGAGACCGAGCTTCGAGATACCGACCATGACCTGATCCATCGCCAGCACTGAGAGTGCCTCGGAGCGCGACAATCCAATTCGCGATACGAGCAGTACGACACTCGTTGCCTCACCGACGAACAGCGGCGATGTGTTCAGCGCGGACGAGGTGAGTGCAACGACGCTCAGCATCCCCGGGAATTCGGCGCGCGGCACACGCGGAGCGAGAATGCGCCATTGCAGAGCCCAGAGCGGAAGAATCGTTGCGTAGGCCGCCGCAGCGCAGGCGATCCAGAAGAGGTGTGCGTCGCGGAGCGTGAGTATCAGCCGCGCAACGTCCATTCGGCGAATTGCAACTACCAGCAATGCGACAAGCGCGAGTGCCCAGAGCACGCTCACTGCGCGCCGTACGCGGGGCGAGATCATGCGACTTTCATGCTCTCGCCGAGCTCGCGAATGGTGAGGAATTGCGCGTCGCGTTCCCGAAAGAGCTGAATGACTTCACGGAGCGCGCGAAGGGCGAAGTCGCCGGTGCGAAAGCGGCAATCGTAGCGAAGGTTCTCGTGCGTCAGATCCACGAACTCCCACGGGTGCACGAACAGCACCACGGGATCGGCCAGGGAGAGCAGCCACGGATTGCGGATCGCGCGCGGAAGGCGGAGCACTGACGACGTCATCGATGCGGGAATGCGCGTCAGCGCTGTTCGCGATAGAGAGGCGCGCGAAGTGTAGTACGAGCGTTTGTACTTCGCGAGTGAGGAATCCACGCTGAAGCGGGCCTGCTCGAGGAGGGGAACGCATCGTTGTGGGAACCGCAGGTACGGCGCGCGAAAGGAATCGACCGGTGCGAATTCGCGGAGGATCTCGGCCGAGCGCACGATTTCCCAGCGTGCGCGTGTGTCGTCGAGCGTGTCGAAGGCCGTGTGCGTCATGCCGTGGCACCCGAGCTCGTGTCCCGCGTCAACGAGGGCGTGAACGGCGGCGGGATATTTTTCGGCGACCTCGCCGGTGGTGAAGTAGGTCGCGCGAACGCCGGTGTCCGCGAAGAGGCGGAGAAGGGCAGGTGCTCCATTCTCGATGCCGCGAAACGTCGAGCTCAGGTACGGCGGGCAGTCCGGCTCGAAGTCGACGGAGAAGGAGACGCGCGTCACGTTGCTACGAGAAGATGGAAGTGGGCCCTGTGGGGCTCGAACCCACGCGCGTCGGATTATGAGTCCGCTGCTCTAACCAACTGAGCTAAGGGC
>JBDUCR010000468.1:0-6293 GCA_040003345.1 bacterium | reverse complement strand
ACCGCCGCCGGCATCGCCAGGAACATCGACTGCGGCATCCAGTAGACGTAGCTCATCGCGATGTCGCTTCTCGGAATGTTGCGATTGAGATATGTCTGCAGGTGATCGGTGAGGTCGATGATCACGAGAAGGATCGGGAGCCCAAGCGCCGTCGAGACGAAGATCTTCGTCCACTCGACGAAAACGTACCGGTCCAGCGGTCCGCCGATGCGCGTCACGCTGCCCCCGCCAGGGCCGCAGCCCGGCGCTCGTCACGCAGCAGCCGGCGCTCGTCCAGCCACTCGCGGATTCCACCGCCGCGACTGGACCCGGAGTCGCGTCCCATCCGCAACATCAGCACGATACCCACCGCGGTCATGATCACGTTGGTGCCCCACATGGCCCAGAATGGCGGAACGTATCCCTGATTCGCGAGCGCCTCGCCGCCGATCAGTCCAACATAGTAGAGCGCGAAGACGCCGAGGCTCACGCCGATGACGAGTCCAACGCCGCCGCGCGGGAAGCGCAGCGCGATTGGCGGTCCGACGATGCAGAAGATGAGGCAGGCAGCAGCGAGGGAGAACTTCTTGTGAATCTCGATCTCGAATCGGTCGCGCGAGCGCTGCGCGATCTCGAGGCGAATCTTCGCCTCATTGAGCCGGGGATCGACTGAAGACACGTTGGTCTCCGCCATGCGCGCGCCGTGCATGAGAGCGGCGGCCGCCTCAGCCGCTATCTGCTCCTGAGTTTTTGCAGTGTCTCCAGGCGTCTTCTGCGGCTGCTGGATCAGTGTGCCCGGCGGCAACGCGCCTGGCGTCACCGGAACGAGCCCAGGCTGGCCGACACCCGGCTGCTGCGTTGCGCCAGGCGTTGCGGGAGCAGGCGTTGCGGTTCCGGCGCGCTGCTGAATCGCTCCGGTTACCGGAGTGAGCTGACCAGGTGGCGGCGGACCAACGAGCTTGCCCCCCTCGAAGATCAGGACGGCGCCCTTCTTCTTCGTGGTTGTGTCCTGTGCGGCCTGCTTCGCCTTGGCGCTCGTGTCCTGCTTCGCTTTCGACGCTGTGTCCTGCGCCGCCTGCTTTGCGGGTTCCTGCTTCACCGGTTCCTGGAGACCGACGTCACCGTTGGCGACGGCGTGCAGCAATGCACCCCGAACCTCCGCTGCATGCGCTTGCTTCACAGCCGGAACGGGGAGCGCCAGGCGCAACAGGGTGCAGTACGCCCATCCGATGCCGCGCGGCTCGGGCGTCTTCACGCGCGTGGGAAACGACGACGTCGGAGCCCGCTTGGTCTGTGTCTCCTCAAAGTCCTTTTCTGCTGCCGCGTAACTCATCTGCGCCGACCACAAGCGCTCCTGCATCTCGCACACACTCATTTCGCGATCGCCCTTGGAGAGCGAATCGCTCTTGCTCTGCTTGAAGTCCTTGCCGACGTCGGGAATCTTGATGCGGTCATGCTTGTAGAATAAGCGGTCGAGCTGGCTCGGCTTGTCCGTCGCTACTTCCTGCATCTCGCCGTTGTAGAGATCCATGTTGAGATCAACGCGATTCGCCGCGAACGACAGCCGGCCAGTGTTTGCATAAATGGTCCGGCGGCGCATCGGGTCGGTGAGATCGTAGATCACGACCTCACGCAGCCTGGCACTCGTCGGGTCGTTGTCGATCTTGCCCGCCTTGAGATAGAACTTCCCCTCGGCGATCGAGTTGATCACCTGCTCCTTGAGCAGCAGCGCCGGCTTGGTCTGCGAGATGTCTTCCTGCAGCGTCTTGAGGCGATGGTTCGCGCGCGGCAACACCTGGTCGTTGAACGCCAACAGGAGGATCGACATCACGATTCCACCGGCAATCGCCGGCGACACCAGTCGCCACGGACTCACGCCTGTCGCCTTGAGGGCGGTGACCTCGTTCTCCGCCGCAAGCCGGCTGAACGCATACAACACCGCCACGAGCACCGACATCGGCACCGTGAGCGCGACCGTGAATGGCACGGACAGCATGAAGAACTCACCGATCACCGACCAGGGGAGCCCCTTGCCCACCAACTCGCCGAACTGCCGCGAGATGAAATTGAGCAGCATGAGCGACGTCAGCGCCGTGAGCGAAAACGCCAGTGGGCCAAAGTGCTCCCTGAGGACGTACCGGGTGATGATTTTCAACGACGAAAGTATTGAGGTATCAACGAGGCCCGAAAATCGACGCCGAACTTCAAGTCTGCCACGGGGTTGTAGCACGAGTTGCAACCTGTAAATTCCGCACCAGCCGCAGCGAAACACAAGTCTCATGCTATCCGCGGCCGGTCTGTACCCCGCCTCCCAGGATTGGTGCGCGTTCTCCGGCTCCTCGTCGCTGTCGCGGCGTTCGCCCGGCTAGTACTTCCCATAGCCGCAGGCGCGCAGACTCCGGTTCGCCCAGCACCGGTGCCCCGTGTGGACTCCGTACGAGTCGACACGCTGCACCCGCCTGTCCCGGATTCCGCCAAGCGCGTCCTCATGCCCAAGCCGCCCACCGTCACTGACACGGTAAAAAAGGCGAGCCTCTTCGGGCCCAACTCGGACCTGGGCGTCGACGTTCACACGCGCATCGAGGCCAAGGGCGAGCGCCGGCGCGACGAGCGCTGCAACAACGGACAGCTCTCGAGCGCGCTGGCGGTGATCTGCCAGACGGCCTTCACGCCAGCGTTCGGCTTCGACTTCACGATGGTCAGTACCGGCACGGTCGCCGATCGCGTGCACGTGAACATCGATTACGACACGCAGCGCGAGTTCGACGCATCCAACGCAGTGAACCTGTACTACGAAGGAAAAGCCAGCGACAAGCTGCAGCGGCTCGAGGTGGGCAACGTGTCGTTCGTCCTGCCCTCGACGCGCTTTCTCTCGAGCGGCGTTCCGAGCGGCAACTACGGACTGCAGGCGGTCGCGAAGTTTGGACGGTTGCGATTCCAGGGTATCGCCGCACAGCAGAAGGGCAACGTCGTGCAGGATCGCGTCTTCTACGTCGGCGACCGCACCACACAAAGCGCCGACCGCGAGATCAAAGACAATGAGATCGAGCCGAGGCGCTTCTTTTTTACGGTGGATCCGCTGCTGTTCAAGGGCGCATACCCCAACATCGACATTTTGAATCGCGCACAGCTCGCGTCGCTCGCCAGCGCGCTGCCCGACACCATCCGCCCACGACGCATCGTCCTGTATCGCGTGCAGTTCGGCACGCAGCCGCAGAATCCGAATGGACCGCGATTCGCACTCATCGGTGATGTGAGCGGCGGACGTCAGACGTACGATGTGCTGCGCGAAGGCGTCGACTACTATCTCGATCCATCGCAGCTCTGGTTTGCGCTCGTCCGCCCGCTGAATCAGAGCAACGAGCGTCTCGTCGTCGCGTACACGGTGCTGTTGAACGGACGCGAGACGGTCTATCCGTCAACTGGCGGCACGCCAGATCTGCAGTACGCCGGTCCGGCGTCGGATCAACGCGCGAATCTCGTCTACGATCCCAACGTGCTACCGGGATCGCCAGCGTTTCGGCGAGAGATTCGCTCGGTCTATCGCGTCGCTGGTGAAGAGCTCCTGCGCAACTCAACGCGCGTGCGCATCGTGAGCGGCGCTGGCGAGCAGGAGAAGCCCGCCGTCGGAACCTTTGCGACGAACCTGCAGATGTTTGGCCTCGCGCAAGCGGTGAACCCGGCGAGCTTCGACATCGAGAACCGACTCTGGCCTCGTCCATCGGATCCGAACTACAGCGCGGCAGCAGGTGGAACGGCAGGACTCGCAAGCGCAGCATCGTTCAGCGCCGCGACATCCGGGAGTGCCGCGTCGAGCGGCCGCATCATCAAGGATCATTTCGTCGTCTTCCCATCACTCAGGCCATTCGCTGGTCGCGATTCGGGATTGGTCGTCGTGGGGAATCCCACGAACGAAGCGGTGTACACCACGCCTGGCGAGTACCTCTACTCCACGCAGCATCCGCCAAATGTCTATCGGCTGAAGGTGGGCTACTCCACTGAATCGAGTGCAGAAGCAGGCGCCATTGCGCTCGGCAGCGTGCAGATCCGACGTGGCTCCGAGCGCGTGCTGCTCGACGGACGTCCGCTCATTCGCGAAGTCGACTACCGAATGGACTACGAGCTCGGACGACTCACCTTCGCTCGGCCTGAGACCCTGTTTACGCATCAGCGTGCCGTGACGGTGAAGTTCGAGGAGAATCCGCTGTTCGCTGTGGGTGCCACGAAGCTTTACGGCCTCACGAGCACTCTCGCGCTCTCGAATGGCGAGCTCAATCTCATCGCCGTTCAGCAATCGCAGACGACGGACTTCACGCGCCCGCAGCTAGGCTTCGAGCCGGTATCGTCGCTGCTCGCCGGAGTGAACGGGTCGCTCTCGTGGGACGTCAATCCAATCACGCGTCTCGTGAACAAGCTTCCGTTCGTCAACACGAAGGTGCCGTCACGCATCAGCGTGCAGGGCGAGTTCGCGACGAGTCGTCCGCAGGTGAACAGCAATGGACAAGCGTTCGTCGAGAGCTTCGAGGGCGAGTCCGGGACCACCGTCAATCTTTCCGATCAGGCATGGGCGCTCTCGAGCCAACCCGCCGACGGACATCTGTTGCCACGACGCTTCGGTGCGAATCCCTTCGATCTCCATCGCGCTTCGACAATGGCGTTCCAGAACAACGGCACCAATCCGACGAGCGGCGCAAATGTGCTCGTGCAGCGCGACAGCATCGACACGAACGCATCATTCCTCGGATTCGGTTCGGCGAGCTACGAGACACTGCTGTGGATGACGCTGTATCCGCTCAACATCGGCGGCCGCTACGATCCTGGCACTCGCACCGCCGCATGGACGATCGCCAACACGCCCGCCGGTCGGCGCTTTCGCTCGATACGCACGGTGCTCAGTCCCGCCGGCATCGATCTTTCACGCGCGGACAATCTCGAGTTCTGGGCGCTCGTCGACACGAACACGACGCGTCGCACCGCGAATCCAACGCTGGTCTTCGACCTTGGCGAGATCTCGGAGAATCGCGTCGCGTATGCGCCTGAATCGCTGTACGTCCGCCCCGGCCAGAAGCCTGATTCGCTCTTTCGCGGACGAAAGCTTCAGGGACTCGACAGCCTCGACACCGAGCGCGATCCCATTTCGCGCGCCTTCAACGCCGACGTCAACGACAAGGGACTCCTCGGCGACGTCGTCGACACGCTTGCCGTCGATCTGGGCGGCGCCATCACACGGGTATTCAACGTGCCGCTCTGCACCGGCACGGCGACGGTGTCGCCGAGGCTGGGTGATACGCGCACGAATTGCACGGTGCGGAACAACAGGCTCGACGAAGAGGACATCGATCTCGACAACGTGCTCAATCTCAAGACCGCCCAGCGCGATCAGGAGCGGCTCGTCCGGTTCGTCGTCGATCTTGGCGACTCACACAAGTGGGTTCGCTTCGGAAGAACCTTCCGTCAGCAGATCGATTCGGCTGGGCCGGTGCGCACACTGCAATGGGTGCTCGTGCGCGTTCCCTTCCGCACGCCCGACGATACGCTGAACGACGTGCTGTTGCGCCGCATACGTGCGCTACGCATCACGATGGTGAGTGGTGTCGGCGCGGCGGATGACGAGTTCATTCAAACGCCGATCGCACGTCTCAAGCTCACGGGCGCGCCGTGGCTCAAGCGCAACGAACAGTCGCTCGCAGGCATCGCGGGCGAAACGCCCGCCGGTGGCTTCACGCTGTCGGGGATCATTGGCACGGCGGACAAGGGTACCACCAGCGGCGACGATTATCAGCCACCGCCCGGCGTCACCGACGAAGCCGATACGCGCCAAGCGCAGTTCACGACGGGCACGATTCAGATCAACGAGCGTTCATTGCGATTGCAGGGCGGCAATCTGCCGGTGTACGGACGCGCCGAGGCGTATTACAGATTTCCGAACGGTCAACAGAGCTTCATGGGATATCAGCAGCTGCGCCTCTGGGCGCGCGGTCGTCGCAACGGATGGGGCCCGACGGGTGAGCTGCAGATGTACGTGAAGGTTGGCCGCGATGCGAACAACTTCTACATGTATCGCACTCCGGTGATGTCCGGCCCGGGAGTGGAAGCATGGAATCCTGAAGTTCGCGTGGACTTCAACAGATTCTTCGCGCTGCGGCAGAAGCTTCAGAACGCGTATCTCGCGAACAAGGGCGACACGCTCCAATGCACCGGCGTCGATGCTGCACTCGTGAACGCGTCACCGACGCCGATGGCCGCGGGACAACAGCGTTACGTCGCATGCGATGGTGGCTACATGGTGTACACCGTGGAGCCAGGCGCCGCGC
>JBDUCR010000341.1:0-6296 GCA_040003345.1 bacterium | reverse complement strand
GGATCGTGGATGTTGTGATCCGTCCATCCCGGCGCGAAGCGCGGAATGAGCGCGCGCGCTTCGTCGACGAGATCGGACCAGCGTCGCGTATCGAGATTCGGAAGCGGAAGCGGCATGCTATCCCTTCCTTCCTGAGAGCGTCACGAGCAGCTGACCAGCGACGACCATTCTGTCCACCGGAACCACGACGTGATCGCCGACCGGTGTTCCGTTGAGCAACAGCGTCAACGTCTCCACGTAATCCACACCGGTGATCGACTCGAGCATCGACGCAACGTCGGAGATGAACACGTCGCGACCGAAGGGCCATCCCTCGCCGTCGGGACCACCGGTGAGCGGATGGAGGAAACTGCGCAACGCCGTCGTCACCGATGCGAGCACTGGCCCCGCGGCACTCGCATCAACTGGCGCGAGCACCGCCTGCACGCCAACGGCGAGATACGTCGGTGGAATGACGGCAATGTGTTTCGCGATCGCTGCTGGTGCGCGCTGCGCGAGCGAGCGCTGCACTTGCTGCCTCAGCTCGAACGAGGGCATCGGCCGCGGATCCGCGCTCTGCGGAACGATTTTCACCGTCACCCACCCCGGTGCGAAACGCCCGCTCGGATGTGTCGTTGGCAACGCGCGCGCAACAGCCACGGCCGGCGACGCTTCGAGCGCCATTGATTCGTAGTCCGACGCGGTGATTGCCTGACGTCGATCACGCAGCGACGCGGGCGCGCGCTCGAGCAGTTGCTCGACGGTCTCGCCATCAGCGCCGCCTTCAGCGTCGCGCACGTTGCTCACGCTCTGCGCGAGAATACCGGCGAGCAACTGCGTAACGGCACCGCGAGGCACGTTGCCGATGACGCCTCCGCCGGAACGATAGCTCGTCAGACGAATGTTGTCGGTGCCGCCGGGTGGAATCATTCCATGTGCGCCGCCACCAAACAGGATGCGTCCGCGCGTCCGCTCGATTGCATAGGCACGCACGCCCTTTCCCGCGAACAGAAGGTTCGGAGTCGGATGCCAGCGCACCCACACTTCGTTCGTCTTGCCTGTGCGCACGTCGCGCACGATACGAATGTCTTCAGGTGGCACGCCGGCGCTCGCGAGCTCGAGTCGCAACACTGGCTCTTCGACCGCCGCGCGCGCACCACTCAGCTCACGCACCTCGAGCACCTCGCCCTCGAGCACGGGAATGGCCCGTGCGAAGAAGACCTGTTCAGGCTGGCCGTTGCTTCCACCGATCGTCTCGTTCTCGAATGTCTGGAGCTGCGCTGCCCACGCTGCATTCACCGAAAGCCGATTCACGACGCTCTTCCTCGGCTCACGATCTGTCTCGAGCCTCACGCGTACCCACGTGCGAGGTGTGCCGAAGCGCGCAAACGGCGGAGTGCCGGCAGCGACGCCGGGGTAGAGCAGAGCGCTCATGCCGGGCAGCGCGAGTGCGTGCGTATCGTCCTGCGCGCGAAGCGGAAGCCATGCGCTGCCGTCGTAGTATTCCCAGACGACGGGCGGTCCGTCGGTTTCGCCGAGTACTTCCTCGATGTCGAGGTACAGGCTGACGAGATCTGCGGGAAGCGGAGCGTCGAAGCCGAGGTAGAGCGCAGGCGTGCGATCAGCTACGGGTGCAAGCGGTGCGAATGCGTCACCACGTGAAGCGGCGTTCTCCGTCGCATCGACGTATTGAAAATCATTGTAGGCCAGCACACGCTCCGGCGACACTTCCGCCGACCGCCACAAGTAGCCAAGCCGCACGACTTCGAGAGTTGGCGGACGATACTCGACCATTGGGTAGAAGTTGAGCTTGCCCGAGTCGGCGTCCTTCCACGTAACGGCGCGCACAAGGCCATAACCACCGGCAATGAGTCGCGCGCGAATCCATCGTCCATCAACGCTGTTGACCTTCGTGGTCTCTACATCGGATGGCACGACGAACGTCACTGTGCCCGTGGCGCGGAACGTTCGCACCGTCGCTGATGCGGTTACGGAGAGCGGCGTCCAACGCGAACCGTTCCAGTACTCCCACGCCAGCTGCGGATCGTCCATCGATGGCAACGTTGCGCCAGCCGCCATCGCGGCGCTGAACGGCGTGAGCTGTCCCAACTGATGGAAGGCGTGGTTGATCTTGTCGACGGAGCTCCCAGCATCCTTGACGATGTTCTTCGCTGCCGCTTCGATGCGCGCTTCATTGAAGGGAACGAACGCGAACACCGTCGTCAGCACATCGGTGAGGAGAAGTCCTGGAAAGTTCGAGAAGAGATCCCATGGCAGTCCGCTCGGCAGCTCGAGGCCAGCGTCCATCGTTTTCAGGGTAACGATGAGAGCCGTGGCTGATTGTTCGAGCGCCGTGATGCCGGCGATGCCAGCGGTGTTCAGCGCCAAACGCTTGGTGACGAGATCGCTCTCTTTCGTACCAAGGTCGGCGGGCCACATGAGCGTCGGCGTGAGATTGCGCATCGCCGATGAGAGCAGGAACAGCGCATCTGCACTATCCTGCGCCGCAGTGACGACGAGCTTCTGCGCCGCGGCGACGTCGAGCTCGAACTTCGCACCCTGCTGATCCGCCTTCTCCTCCGGCGTCAACACTTTGCGAAAGCACAGCGTCACCTCGGCGCCGGGCTTCGAGAGAATCTCCTCGTCGGAGAGATAGAACACGCTACCGATCTGCGGCCTCTGGCCAAACGGCTGAATTGTCTTGGTGAGATCGAGCTTCGTCTCGCCGGCGTACGCATTGTCGGCGAGAATGCCTGCACTCTCGCTCAGCGCCGCGCAGTTGTTCGTTGGCAACAAGCGATCAATCGTGGTACGAATGCCGATGCGATCGACTTCCGCGACCTCGTTGCCAGCGGTGAACAACAACGGCTCCGTGGTACGCACGCGAATCCACTGCGCCTTGATTCCATTCACCGTGGTGGGCGCTGTCTCGGCACAATCCGCGACGAGTCGCACGATACCGCTGCGCGTAAGACCGGCCGAGCCGTCGAGCGAATCATTCATGCCGGCGCTCTTCGCCGACTTGAAGTCCTTGAAGGCGCGCCAGATCGTTCCGTCCCAATACTCCCAGACGAGCGCGAGTGGCGTGCTGCCGACGTTCGCCATGTCGAGACGAACTTCAATCATGCTGCGTCCAGTGAGCGCCAAGTGGCCGTCATGCGCGAGATAGAGCGCATGCGGCACCGGCGAGAGTGACTGGAAGAGCGTGAACGGCGCTCCGGCAGATGCGGCAGCGGAGTGATCGGCGTAGGCGTCCTTTCCGGGCCACAGCGTGAACACATCGGTGAGATTGGCCGACACCAGTGCGATCGCGCGCTCCGTCTCGAAGACGAGCGGTTCCGTCTTGCCTTCTACCTTTGCGCCGACGCGGGTGCGCTCGGGCACACGTGAGTCGCCGACGTGCTGCATCGCGGTGAAGACGACAGGCGCGCGTGCCGCCTGCGCAGGCAGCAACTCGATGCCGAGGAGGTCGAACAGCGCAAGCGCGTTTTTGTCGGGCGCCTGGTTGATGCGATCGGCGAGTGTCTTGAGATAACGCGCGTATATCTGGACAACCGCCTCGCCCGCGCCTGATGGCATTGGCCGCCATCCCGGCACGTACGCCGGTATGCGCGACAGCACGTCGCGTGCAATCGCGTCGACGTCGCGTGCGTCGAGCAGAGGCGTAGAGAGACGCGTCACGATGCGCGTCCCTCCATCAGATAGAACGGATAGACGAGATTGTAGAACGTGTTCGTGGTGCGCACGCGATAGCGGACGTCGAGCAACAGGCGCCCGCGAGGTGCGTCGGCAGTCACCGCGACAGCAACGGAATCAATCCGCGGCTCCCATGTGATCAGTGCTTCCTCCGCATAGTGCTGCACGAGCGACATCGTCGTGGTGCTGATGGGCTCGAACACGAGCCGATCGAGGCCTGCACCAAAGTCGGGACGCATCACGCGTTCACCGTGCGATGTGCCGAGTATGATCCAGATCGCCTGGCGAACGTCTTCTTCGTAGGCGGCCGTCTCGACTTCACCGGTCGGGCTCGCGGTTGGCGGATACGCCCAGCCAATGCCGAGGAATGCGGAGGTCGTCATGTCGGCCATGTGTCAGCCTCCGATCATGACTGTAGGTGCGCCGCCGACGATCGTCGCGCCGCAGCTCGACACATCTCCGGCGCGCAACGCGGGACGTCCACCGATGAGCACTGTGACGCTGCCCTTCGGAAACGGCGACGGCGGATGCGGGCCAGCGGTCGGCGGCAGCAGGCACACGTGAATGTCGCCGACACTCGCTGCGACGAGACCACTGATGAGCACCGTCGGCGTTCCCGGCGAGGAGATCAGTCCGGGGTGCGTCGTCATGTCGGTGAGCCGAGCGGCAGGAGGCATCGATGTCGTCAGTTGATGAGCACTGTGGCGCCCTTGATCGTCACCGGACCATCGGCCATCAGCGTGATCGTTGGGCCGTGAATGGTGACGCCGGCCGGCGTCATCGTAAGCGAGCTGGGACCCATGTTGATCGTGACCGCAACTGGTGTGACGATCACTTGCGTGGTACCAACGAGCACTTGCACCATCGTTGGCGTCGCGATCTCGACACCCGTTGGATTCATCGTGAATGTCTGGTACGGTCCGACTGGCGACGGCGGAGCAGGGAGCACGAGCGGAGGTGTCGGCGCTGTTTGTATCGTGACCGACGGCGGCAGCTCGGTGAACACGATCTGATTACCGGTCAGCGTGCGTATCGCGCGAATCTGCGGAACCGGCGACGGCAGCGGCGGTGGCGCGATGGCGGTCCACAGACAGCCGATCACATACGGCGCATTGGGGTCGCCATGCTCGAATGCGACGAGCACTTCGTCGCCGAGGTTCGGGATGAAGTAGTTGCCGGCAAACTGTCCGACCATCGGTGTGACGACGCGCGCCCACGGACTCAGATCGAGCGCGTCGATGAACGGCAGCTGCACCTGCACCCGTCCCAGCATGAGCGGGTCGAGCGGGTTGATGACGCGGCCCGTGGTGACGCCATAAAACTTCTTCTTGATGTCGTCGATCGAATCGTTCACCGACGAGAGCAGCTCTTCAATCATGGGATGATCTCCTTCCGCACTTCGAACGAGGTGCGATATCCGCCCGCGTCGATCGAGTGCGTGGCGCTGGCGACGCGATAGTCGCCGCTGAAGTCTGGACCCAAACCGTCGAGACGAATCACGGCGCCGGCGCGAATGCGCGGGTCGCCGATCGCGGTGCCACTGCCGGTGAGCCGGTTGTTGATCTTGGTTCGCAACTCGTGCGCAATGACCAGGGCGGAGTTCACGATGTCGGCAGGGCTGCCGATCGGCTGATTGATGACGGTGTCCGTTGGACCGACCACCATCTTCAACAGTCCAGCCGCCTCGCCCGGTACGACGCTCAGACCCAGCGTCTCGCGATCGAAATCCCAGAAGACGTTGACGAGAAAGCTGAACGGAATTTCACGCAGCGTGAATTTCATCGCCGACGCCGCGACCGAGCCGATGGTGCTCACCTTCGGCGAAAAATCCAGCAGCGACTCACCCCATCGCAACGTCAGCCTCGGCGAATACTCCTTCGGTATGAAGCGGCTGAAGTAGAAGAAGTCGCCATCAACCCAGAAGTCGGCATCGTACGTTGCGGCGATCTCCTTCATCAGATCCAGATCGCTCTCGCCTTTCTGCTTGCGCCCAGTTCCGTTGAAGATCAGGTTCACCGCCGCGACTGCGGTTGACGCCGCGACCATCGTGGGATCGATGAGCGGAATGAGAAAATTCTCCGCGCTCAGGATCGTGGCGATCAACGCATCCGGCAAAGGCCCGAATCCGCGCGCGTACTTGCCGTCGCTCATGCGATGCATGTAGTCGTGCGCAACCAGCGTCATCGTCGGCATGCCGCCGCTCGGAAAGCTCGCCTGCACGCCGGTGATATCACCCTTGAACACTTCCTCGAGTGGTCCAGGCGCGTAGCCGAGTGAAAGCCGCAGCGTGTTGTCGATGTCGAACAGTCCATCGGGCGTACCGCTCACGCGCAGTGCGCCGATTCCAATTCCGGTCGGAAATGCGTTGAAGCCGAGTCCTCGGATGTGTTGTTGCAGCCAGCGCAGATCGACGTTGGCGATGCCAAGCTCCACGCGGTCGGCGGCTTGTGTGCCGTCCTGATAGCGCACACTCGTGATCGATTGCCGCAGTGCCGACGGAAGGTCCGTTCCGTTGATCGTCACGCGGAAGTCAGGGGCGAAGCGAAGCGCGGCGGATGCCATCAGCGCATGACCTCGCCCGTTTCCGGATCGCGAAAGGGAAGCTGCGGCACGAGCAGATG
>JBDUCR010000343.1:0-6304 GCA_040003345.1 bacterium | reverse complement strand
TCTGATTTCCCTTGGTGATTCTCGCGATTCGGCGCCGCGATCTGAGAGTGGCCGCCGATGTCCGATATCGGCAATCGGACTTCGGACATCAGGCCCGCCCAAGCGAGCGCAATCACTTGGCCAGGATCGCCTTCGCGATCCGTTCGTACGTCTCCCACCAGCGCACAGTGGCCGGCACGCCCATCGCCTTCTCGACCCCATTTGCCGGGATCGAGAAATTGCGCGGCAGTCGCCGCCACAGGCCGAACGCGTACGCCCCCTCCACCCGCTCGAACCGCAACGCCCAGTCGCCAGCCGGAGGAAAGTGCAGCGGAAGCTCCGGCTGAACCTTCGACTGCGCGCACATCACCGCGACCCAGCCGCGCATGTCCTTCGAGAATTTCACGCCCTCGAACGGTCGGCTGCGGACGAGCTCGAGAATCTCCTCAGCCGGTCTGATCGCAAGGCTCGGCTCGAACGGAATGGCAGCGAGAATCTCGCGTCGAATCGACGTCGCACTCGCCTTGCCGCGCACCACGAACGTCCCTGCAGCGCCGATGTTGACCACGCCCAGATGCGCGAGGCCCGCAGCCACCTGCGCCGGTCGAAAGACGTTGTTGCCGCCAACATTCGCGGCGCGAAGAAACACCACGTGTGACACCGGTATTCATCTATTGGCCACGCGGGCAAACCGCAACCTCGATCGCCCGTCGCGCCGCCCTGTTCGCATCCGCTAAATTGAGAGCATGCCGACCTTTCCTCCGACTACTTCGATCTTCAACGACGGGTATATCGCCGAGATGTACGAGTCGTACCGCCGCGATCCGTCGTCGGTGGACGAGTCGTGGCGACAGTACTTTCGCACCGCCGAATCGCTCGCCGGCGTCGTGTCGGGAGGGCAGACAGACGAGCGCATGCTGCGCAAGGCCGCGGCTGCAGCGGCGTTGGTCGAAGCGATCCGCGAATACGGTCACCTCGCAGTCCAGCTCGATCCGCTCGGGACTGCGCCACCAGGCGCACCCGAACTGACACCGGAGTTCCACGGCATCACCGAAGAAGAGCTCACCCACGTCCCAGCAACCGCACTCGGCTACGCTGAGGGCACGGCGGCTGACGTCGTACGCCGATTGCGCGATGTGTACTGCGGCGCCATCGGACTGGAGTTCATGGAGCTCGACAGCGAGGCGGAACGCGCCTGGTTCAAGGCGGCGATGGAAGAGGGCACGCTCACACGTTCCCTCACACCCGAAGAGAAGGTCGCCGTTCTCAGACGTCTCACCGAAGTCGACGGGCTCGAACGGTTCCTCGGCCGCGCGTACCAGGGATTCAAGCGCTTTTCGATCGAGGGCACGGATGTGATGGTGCCGATGCTCGACGAGCTCATCGCGCGCAGTGCGTCGAGTGGCGCGCACGAAGTCGTAATGGCGATGGCGCATCGCGGCCGCATCAACGTGCTCGTGCACGTGATGGGGATGTCGTACGTCGAGATGTTCGGCGAGTTCGAGGGAAGGCAAGGCGACGCCAGCGCGTATAGCAGCACCGGCGACGTGAAGTACCATCTCGGATTCGATCACGAGCGCACGATCGGCGACAAGACCATCTCACTCGAGCTCGTGCCCAACCCGAGCCATCTCGAGGTCGTCAATCCGATCATGACGGGACTCGCGCGCGCCAAGCAACGGATTCCGGGCCCACGCGGTGAGCGCGATCCGCGCGGTGTGGTTCCGCTTTGTATCCACGGCGACGCGGCGTTTCCGGGCGAAGGCGTCGTGCCCGAGACGTTCAATCTCTCTCGTCTTCGCGGCTACACGGTGGGCGGAACGCTGCACGTCATCGTGAACAACCAGGTTGGCTTCACCACCGATCCGATCGACGCTCGCTCGACGCGCTACGCGAGCGATCCGGCCAAGGGCTTCGACGTTCCCGTCATGCACGTGAACGCAGACGATGCGGAAGCGTGTCTCGTCGCCGTGCGACTCGCGGCCGCGTACCGCGAAAAGTTCTCGCAGGACGTCCTCATCGATCTCGTTGGATATCGGCGGTGGGGACACAACGAGACGGACGAGCCGATGTTCACGCAGCCCAAGCTCTACGAAATGATTCGCGCCCACCCGACGCCGCGCGAAGTGTGGGGAGCAAGGCTGGTTCGCGAGCGCGTGATCACGGAAGCAGACGTGAAGGCGATCGAAACGGAATTCGCCGACAAGCTCGCGACGATTCACAAGGAGATGAAAGCAGGCGCGAAGCCCGACGAGACGACTGCACGCGGAACCAAGTCGGTGCCGATCATCGCCGATCCGCGCGAGCCGACAACCGCGGTGCGCGCAGGTGATCTCGAGGCGCTCAACAGTCAGCTTCTCAGCTGGCCTCCGACGTTTCACGGCCATCCGAAGCTGCTCAAGATCATCGAACGCCGGCGCGAGTCATTACACAGCGGTCTGATCGACTGGGGACATGCCGAGGCGCTCGCATTCGGCTCGCTGTTGCTCGAGGGCATTGGAGTTCGGCTCTCGGGACAGGACGCCGAGCGCGGAACATTCGCGCATCGCAACGCGGTGCTGCACGATGTCGAGACCGGCGGATCGTACACGCCGCTCGCCAACATTCCCGGCGCGAAGGCGCAGTTCGAGATCTACAACAGCCCGTTGTCCGAGATGGCCGTGATGGGCTTCGAGTACGGGTTCAGTATCGCGACGCAGAACGATCTGGTGTTGTGGGAGGCGCAGTATGGCGACTTCGTCAACGTTGCGCAGCCGATCATCGATCAGTTCATCTCGGCAGACAAGGCGAAGTGGGGACAGACGAGCGGCCTCGTTCTCCTGCTGCCGCATGGCTACGAGGGCGGAGGTCCGGAGCACTCGAGTGCGCGTCTCGAGCGATTCCTGCAGCTGTGCGCCGAGCGCAACATGGTGGTCGCGTATCCGAGCACGCCGGCGCAGTACTTCCACATCGTTCGTCGCCAGGCGCTGCGCAAGGAGCGCATGCCGCTGATTCTGATGCAGCCCAAGAGTCTGTTGCGCATGCCGGCCGCAGCGTCGAGTCTCGAGCATCTCGCGCTCGGTTCATTCCAGCCGGTAATCGACGACGCTGCGATCGGGCCGCGCACGAACGAGGTCCGCCGGCTCGTGCTCTGTACTGCAAAGATGTACTACGATCTGCATGAAGCGCGGGGCGATCGCGCCGAGGTTGCCCTCGTGCGCGTGGACGAGCTCTATCCATGGCCAGGTGCGGACGTCGCCGCGATCGTGGATCGCTATCCGAACCTCGAAGACGTCGTGTGGGCACAGGAAGAGCCGAAGAACATGGGCGCGTGGAGCTACGTCGCGCCGCAGCTGCGCGTGGCCACCGGGAACATGCTCACTATCCGCTACATCGGCCGTCCGGAACGCGCGAGTCCTGCCGAGGGTTACTCGGAAGCCCACAAGGTGGAGCAGAAACGCATTGTCGCCGAGGTGCTGACTCTCGCCGCCTCGAGTGCGAAGCGAAAGACAACCAGGGTTTGAACGAATGACGCGATTGCTTCGCACACTCACGCTCGGCCTGATTGCCCTCGCCGCGCCGCGACTCCTTTTTTCACAGGAGCGCGGCGCGACTGTATTGGGCGAATCGGTGGCGGGACTCGATGTCACGGCGCGCGTGCTCGTCATCGGCGCGCATCCCGACGACGAGGATACTCAGCTCATCACGTGGCTCGCGCGCGGCAGGCAGGTGGAGACGGGATATCTGTCACTCACGCGCGGCGACGGCGGACAAAACCTGATCGGCAACGAGCTCGGTGTGCAGCTCGGCATGATTCGCACGGAGGAGCTGCTCGCGGCGCGTCGTCTCGACGGTGGGCGGCAGTTCTTTACGCGGGCGTTCGACTTCGGCTTCTCGAAGACCGCAGACGAGACGTACAAGCACTGGCCGAAGGACTCGATTCTTCGCGACGTGGTGACGGTGGTGCGCGCATTCCGTCCGCAGATCATCATCGCCGTGTTCTCTGGAACGCCGCGCGACGGACACGGACATCATCAGGTGTCGGCGATTCTCGCGCGCGAAGCATACGACGCCGCAGCCGACACCGTACGCTTTCCACGAAGCATGACACTCGGACTCGGCGCATGGGTGCCGTCGAAGTTCTATCGTGCATCGCGGTTCAATCCTGCCGAGGCGACGTTGTCGTTCAATGTCGGCGAGTTGAGTACGCTGCGCGGACAGTCGTACGCGGAGATCGCGTCGATCAGTCGCTCGCAGCATCTGTCGCAGGGATTCGGTGCGTTGCAGCGGCGTGGGACGTCGATGGACTATCTCAAGCTCGAAGAGTCGCGCGTCAGTCAGCCATTGAAGAAGGAGACGTCTCCGCTCGAGGACATTGCGGCGGACTGGTCGCGATTCAGGACTGTTTCGCTCTCGAGAGCGGGACGCGCCGCGCTGGACTCGCTGCCGCGCGCAATCGTGGCCGTGCGTCTCGCGGGGAATCTTGCGTCACCCGCGCCGATGGTCGTGCCGTTGGCGCACGTGGTGCAACTCGAAACGCGTGCACTCGACGCACTGACATGCGACGGCTGCGCCGGAGTCGAGAATGATCTCGGCACCTCGCTGCAGACGGCGGTGCGGCGTGGCAACGCGGCGCTGCTCGCGGCGTCCGGTGTGCTGGTGGAAGCCACTGCTCCTCGCGAGCTCGTCGCCGCTCGCGACACACTGCCGGTCACCGTGAGCCTGTACAATCAGGGCGCTGTGCCTGTGGTGTTGGAGCGCGCGGAGACGTGGTTCGCGGATACACTCCTGTCGTCACAATCAGGAACGCAGACCACAGTCGCTCCAGACAGCACAGGGCGAATCACTGGAACGCTGTTGCCTATGAGCGCGAGCATTCCGTGGTGGCTGGGGGATGGAAAGCGTGGCGATGTGTTCGCGATGCCACCCTCCAGCTCAAAAGCAGCGTGGAGCATCGCGAAAGGCGAAGACCGTCTCGCCGACACACGAGTGATTGCGCACCTGCGGATCGCTGATGTTCCACTGGCTCTCGACGTAGGTCCCGTTGTTTATCGCTTCGCGGATCCTGCACGTGGCGAACAACGTCGTCCCGTTGCAGCCGTGCCTGGTGTCAGCCTGTTGTTCGACAACGAAGTCGAGTACGCGCGTGCGAGTGTGCCGTTCGACCGTTCGTACAATGTGCGCCTGCGCAACGCGAGTGCCTCGTCGCGCAGTGTCACTGTCGAGCTGACTGTGCCGAACACGTTGAAGTGTGACTCGCTCGTGCGGCATGTTGCGATGGAGCCGTTCAGTGATGCCGTCGCAACGTTTCATGTGAGAGGCACACTCACTGAAGGTCATCACGCCGTGAGTGCAGTCGCCACGAGTGGCGACGAGAAGTTCGCGTCCGGTTACGTGCCGATTCGCTACGATCACATTCGTCCGCTGCGAGTCTATCGCGCGGCAACCGTGCAACTCGAAGCGGTGAATGCGACGTTGCCACCAAAGACGAGCATCGCCTACATCCGTGGCGTCGGCGACAACGTTGCGCCGATGCTCGAGCAGCTCGGGCTCAAGGTATCGCTCCTGACTCCCGAGCAGCTCGCGGAGCAGGACCTCTCGAGATTCGGTGCAATCGTGGTGGGCCCGCGCGCGTTCGCCGCGAGCCCCGTACTGGTCGCCAACGCGCGCCGCTTGCAAGATTTCGCGCGCGCCGGCGGAACGGTGGTGGTGCAGTACGGGCAGAATGAAATTCAGGCGCCGGGAATTCTACCGTATCCTGTCACGCTCGAACGCACGGCAGCGCGCGTGACGGAGGAGAATGCGCCCGTGACGGTGCTGGGAAACGGCGCGAGTCTCCTCAACACGCCGAACAGGATTACAGCGCAGGACTTCAGCGGCTGGGTGCAGGAGCGCTCGACGTACATGCCGACGACGGCGGATCCGCACTATCAGCGTCTGCTCGAGATGCACGATCCCGGCGAGCCGGCGAATGAGAACGCGGTGCTCGTCGCGTCGGTGGGGAAGGGCGCGTACGTCTATGCGACGCTCGCGTTGTTTCGACAGTTGCCCGCAGGAGTGCCCGGTGCGGCGCGTCTCTTTCTCAATCTGATTGCCGCGGATGGAAAGACGCCCGCGTCATCGCTGCCGCGGCCTTGAATCGATCGGAGCGACCTTACGGCGCGTATCCGCTTCGCGCCAGAAAATCGTCGGCGTTGCTCATTTCGATGATGTCACGCAACGCCGCGCGCTTGTCCGTCTGCTTCGCGTAGTACGCCTCGGCAATCCGGTAGCCAATGAAGTAGCCGAGATCACCAGGGTGGCTCGCAGTCGCAGTCGAGCTGCCCTGATTGTAGAGCCACCGGCT
>JBDUCR010000385.1:0-6311 GCA_040003345.1 bacterium | reverse complement strand
CCGCGCGGCACCGTCGTGCAGGTGGACGACGCCGTCGGCGATTGGTCGCCAGGCGGGACCGCTGCGCAAGCGGGACGATTCGCCGGACTCGCCGTCGATCGCGCCATCAACCTCGCGCTGCATGGTGATGTGCAGGGTATCGTCACTGCACCACTCGACAAAAACGCGCTGCTGTCTGGCGGCTACGATTTCCCTGGCCACACTGAACTGCTCGCGGCGCGGACGGGCTGCGCGGTCGCGATGATGCTCGCGGCATCGCGTCCGGCGCCCGGCACAACGAATCCGCTGCGCGTCGTTCTTGCGACGACGCACATTGCGTTGCGTGATGTGCCAGCTGCACTCGACGCGGCAGCGATTGCCACCGCAGCCGACGTGACACGCAGGGGTCTTCGCGCATGGTTTGACATTCCCGAGCCGCGCATCGCGTTGTGTGCGCTCAATCCGCATGCCGGCGATGGCGGTCGCTTTGGCACCGAAGACGATGATCTTCTCGCACCGGTCGCGCAGGCGCATCGGCTGCTTGGTCCATTCCCTGCCGACACGGTGTTCGTGCGCGCGATGCGCGGAGCATTCGACGCCGTCATCGCACCGTATCACGACGTCGGAATGACGGCGATCAAAGTCGCGTCGTTCGGCTCGGCGGTGAACGTCACACTGGGGCTGCCCTTTCCGCGCACGTCGCCTGACCATGGAACGGCGATGGACATTGCGGGCCAGGGCCGAGCGGATCCGTCGAGCATGATCGAGGCGATACTTCTCTGTGCGCAAATCGCGCAACGATCGTCGCCGCGCGCGAGCGAACAACTAACTTCCTGAGCGAGTGCGCACCTGAGATCGTCGCGCGTTACGCCCCGCGTGTGCCTTCGCGACGGTCGCCGACGGAGTGCAGATCCGCCGCGATCTTGTCGATCCGACGCTTGTCCATCGAGCGCACCGTAAAGACCGCGTTGCTCGCTGTGACACGATCACCCACCACGGGCAGTCGGCCAAGCGCGCCGAAGATGTAACCACCAATCGTCGTGTACTCGTCGTGCGGAAGCTCGAGGCCGAATCGCTCGTTCAGCTCCGTGATGTTCATCGTGCCGGCTATCAGCACGTCCGCATCCGGAGAGGTCGACGTCGCGACCTCCGGCTCATCGTGCTCGTCCAGAATCTCGCCGACGATCTCCTCCAGCAGATCTTCCATCGTCACGATGCCCGCGGTGCCACCGTACTCGTCGAGCACCACGGCGAGATGCTCCTTGCGGCGCTTGAAATCCGCGAGCACTTCTTCGACTTCGCGCGATCCGGGCACCACGAGAATCGGCCGCGTGATGGTCTGCAGCGTGAAGCCGCGCGGCAAGGCGCGCAACACTGGAATCAGATCCTTCGCGAGCACGAGTCCGACGATGTTGTCGATTGATTCTTCGTACACTGGGTAGCGCGAGCGCTGCGTCTCGATGACGAACGAGACCGCGTCGTCGAACGAAGTCTCGACGTCGAGCGCATCGATGGCGGTGCGCGGCGTCATCACTTCACGTGCATTCTTTTCGGAGAATTCGAACACACCCTCGATGAGCGCCGCATCCTGGCGCTCGAGCACGCCGACTTCCTGGCTCTGCTCCACGAGAATGCGTAACTCGTCAGCAGAGTGCACGTTCTCTTCCGCGCTGCCAGGCCGCAAGCCGAAGGGACGCAACACGAGCTCGGCGGAACGATTCAGCAGCCACGTGAATGGTTGCGTAATCCACGCGAAGGCGACGAGCGCTGGCACGAGCCAGCGCGACACGCGCTCCGGATTATTGATCGTCGCTCCACGTGGCGCGAGCTCGCCAAACACGACGTGGCCATAGGTGACCACTGACAATGCGCAGATTGTACCGAGCGTCGCGCGAAGGCCGATGTCGATGGGCAGTGGCAGGCCCGCGAAAAAATGCGCGAAGCTTGCCGACAACGTTTCTTCGGCCAACGCGCCGATGCCGATGCTCGAAAGGGTAATGCCGAACTGACTGGCCGATAGCAGGCGCGCGAGACTCGACGTGGCTTTGAGCACGAGACGCGCCTTGGTGTCGCCACCACGCGCCATCGCCTCCAGCCGCGATCGCCTCGAGCGAACGACGGAGAACTCCGCCGCCACGAAGAAGGCGTTCAGGGCGAGAAGTGCCACTATGGCAAGGATGCGTCCGATCACGCGCGGAACGTAATGGATGTTCCGTCCACCACGCCACTTGGGTACGCCGCTTGACGTGCCGCGCTCGGTGAGAGACACTCCTAGTCATGAGCGACTACCGAATTGAGAAGGTTCGTCACCGCGTCGAATTGACGCTCGCGTCCGGTGATCGTCTGGAGGGAGACATCTTTCTCCAGGCGTTCGCGCGGTTCAGGGCAGGCCCCGAGGCACCCATCGACGTTCTGAACGAGCCGGAGCCATTTCTCCCCCTCGTACTGGCATCGGGAGAACTGCTGCTCGTCAAGAAAACACAGATTGCCGTTGTGGCTCACACGCTTCCGGAACAGGACTATGCTGCCGAGACTGGAATCGTCGGCATGCATGTCGACATCACCTTCGTCTTCGGCGAGACAAAGAGCGGATCCGTCTTTCCAGAGCTGCGTGCGGACCGCCCTCGTCTTGTTGATTTTCTCAATAACACACCCTTGCATTTCCTTCCCTTCTTTACCGCCGACCAACTCCTGATCGTCAGTATTGCGCACATCGCATACGCGCGTCCCGCGAACTGACGAACATGGCACAACTCGATCGACTACTCTCCGTCATGGTGAGCCAGCGCGCGACCGCGCTCCGCCTTGATGAAAGTGAGCTCGCGGAGCTCGAGATTTCCGGAGCGCCGCGCCCCGTCACGAAGACGCCACTCACCGGTCCGCAGGTGCTCGCGCTGTTACGTGAAATTGCGCCGGCCGATGCAGTGACATCGCTCGACGCCGGACAACCGGCATCGTTCGGCTATCTCTCGGAGGATGGCGCGTTCGTCATCCAGGCAACGCGAGAGAACAGCCGCTGGCGTGCACGCGTAATGCTCGACGGCGATCGCGAGCGGCAGCGCATGACGCCGCATCGCGCTATCGTCATCACCGCCGATCCCATCGCGGCACATGCAGTCGCGAGCCCGGAACCAGCAGCGCCGCGCAGCACCGCCGCCGTAGCGCGCGTGTCTGGAGTGGGCGCCTCGGGTGACGCGATCGGTAGCTTCGACGGCAGCGAACGCTCTCGCGCCGCACTGGATGTCTTGCTTCGCAAGATCGTCGAGCTGGGAGCATCGGATCTTCACCTGCGCTGCGGTGAGCCGCCCATCGTTCGCTTACACGGCGAGATGAAGCGTCTGGAACAACCGGTCCTCGATCAGGAGACGGTCTCCCAGATGTTGCGGTCGATCATGCCAGAGCGAAACAGGCAGGAATTCACGGATACGAACGACACCGACTACGCGTACGAGATCGCCGGCGTCGCCCGTTTCCGCGCCAACGCGATGAAGGACCGCAACGGACCAGCGGCAGTGTTTCGTCAGATTCCGGCGACGGTCGTCACCGTCGAGCAGATGGGCATTACCCCTGAAGTACAAAAGCTCTGCTTTCTGAACAAAGGATTGGTGCTCGTGACGGGTCCGACCGGATCCGGCAAGTCCACGACGCTGTGCTCACTCATCGATCTCGTGAACCGGTCGCGCTCCGACCACGTCATCACGATCGAAGATCCGATCGAGTTCGTACATCCGAACAAGAAGTGCATCATCACGCAGCGTCAGGTCGGTGTGCATACGGGTTCGTTCAAGAGCGCACTGCGCGCGGCACTGCGCGAAGATCCGGACATCATTCTGGTCGGTGAGCTGCGTGATCTCGAAACGGTTTCCATCGCCATCGAGACTGCCGAAACGGGACACCTCGTCTTCGGTACGCTCCACACGACGACCGCTGCGGGCACCATCGACCGCGTCATCGATCAGTTTCCAGCCGACCGGCAGGCGCAAATTCGTGTCATGCTCGCCGAATCACTCAAAGGCGTAATCTCGCAGACCCTCTGCAAGAAGATCGGCGGCGGACGCGCCGCCGCTCGCGAAGTGCTGCTCTCCATCCCCGCGGTCACAAACCTCATTCGCGAAGGCAAGACGTTCCAGATTCCCAGCGTGATGCAGACGTCCAAGCGGCTCGGTATGGTCACGCTGAACGACGCGTTGCTCGAGCTCGTGGACAGCGGTCAGGTCGAAGCGGCCGAGGCATATACGAAGGCCGTGGAAAAGAGCGGCTTCGTCGCGTCGTTGCGAGCGCGTGGCGTAGATACGTCATTCGCCGAAGGCGAGGCCACGAAGGAAACCGCGAAGCCCGCACCAGCTCAGGCACGGCGCTGACCCAGTCAGCGCCGAAGCACCCTCACTGAAGCTTCCACTTCGTCCATACGGCGACCACGCCACATTCCGTGTCGCCGGCAAATTCGTTGGGCACGAGCAGCTTGCGCGGGTAGATCTCCACCACAGCGATTTCTTCGGGACGCAGCATGTCGAGAAGCGCGACATCCCGCTGTCGCATGCCATCGACCCAGATGTTCGCGACGCACCGTCCCCGCGACGCCGGCAGCGTAATCACAAAGCCTCCACCGCGCTGCCGGAACAGCTGAAGACTCGGCATCCCTTCCAATGCTCCCTGCAGCGATCCGGTCCGATTGATCGCCGTCGAGTCCCGAAAATATCCCAACCCGGCTCGCTTGCGTTCGTCGAGCTGCGTGATGACATGCATCGCGCGACGCGTTGCAGTCACCCGCATGACGTCGAGTGTCGTCACCTTTTTCAGCGTCACCGCCAGTGTCACGGTGTCGCGGACGACGACGTTCACGGGAAGCACAACCGGTCGCATGCCGAGTGAGAGAATCTCGATCTGACGTGTACCAGCGGGCACGTTGAGCAGCACGAAACGGCCAGTTGGGCCGCTGCGGACTTCCGGCACGTCATCCATGAGCACGCGCGCATCCGCGAACGGTTCACCGGACGCGTTGCTGAGCTGCCCGATCACCGTTCCGCGATTCGTCGTATCCACGTCGCTGGCACGGGCCACGAGCAAGTCGCGCCGGTATACGCGCAGCTCCGACGGTGGAAGATCGATCACACCGCTCGCCGCCGAATCAGTGGCCGCGCGAAGACGCACCGTGATGGACGCCGGTACGCCGCAGAGTGCGTAGCTCCCCGAGCTCTCCGATTCCACCGTACGATGCCAGCGGTGCTGTGAGACATCGTTAGAGGAATCCACAGCAAGATCGAGCCATGTGACATCGACGATTGCCCCCGCACCGACAGCTCGGCCCGACGCATCACGCACGGTGCCGTAAACGAGACCGCTGTCCTTTGGAGCCTTGCCTCCACAGGCCACGCGCCACAGCGTCTCGCACGACGGAAGCGCGGCAACGACTTCACCGAGACCCTCGCGCACATCGGCGTGCGTCGTGATGCCGGTGAATCCAACGGCGTCGAGCGAGTCGTGTTGCACGACGAACGTATGGCGTCCTGCCTGCACGCTGTCGAAGTGAAAGCGTCCGCGCGAATCTGTCGTGGCTGTCAGAGCGCGACCAACCATGGCGACGAGCGCATTGCTGAGTGGCGCATCGCGAAGACTGTCGTACGCGATGCCGTGCACGGTCACGAGCGCACTTTGCGACTGGGCGGAATGCGCCGCAGCGACAGCGTAAAGGAGAGCGCACATGAAACGCGAGGCGGCCATGCGCGCTACTGTATACAAAACCGATGCGACGCGCAACACGTGCACAAAAAACGGAGCGCTCACCAGGAGCGCTCCGCAGTTCAGGTTTTGATGTGCGTTCCCTTGCTCATGTTTGGGACGGATCCATGCCACTCCCCGACGAATCGTCACTTCGCGCATCCCGGGTCTGCTCAACTTCGAGCTCTCCTCGCGGAAGCGCGTACTCGTCACGCGCTGAGTAGCCGTAGCCGCCGAGAACCTCCCCGCCGCGCATGTAGTCGTGACCGTAACCACGTCCATGCGGATACTGCTCCTGGGCGGGGTCATGCTGGTGGTGCATCGGACACCTCCTGCCAAGGTGTAAACCTGCGCCTGTAGCCTGTCGCAATTGCGTCACGGGGTCAAGTGGGATTTCGTCACGCAGTAAAACGTCTTCACGCCCGAGCTTGTTTGGGCTTCCTTCGGCAGGGTATATTTCCAGGCTATGCAGATTCGTAATATCGCCATCATCGCACACGTCGATCACGGGAAGACCACCCTCGTCGACAAGATGCTTCGGCAGTCCGGTGCGTTTCGAGATAATCAGGTCGTCGCCGAGCGGGTGATGGATTCCAATCCGCTCGAGCGGGAGC
>JBDUCR010000104.1:0-21281 GCA_040003345.1 bacterium | reverse complement strand
TGCGTGTGTATCGCACGAACGGCGGGTCGGGGAGCGTGGTGGCCGAGTCGGACGATGAGGTGCACGACAAGATTGATCGGCGAGACTACGACGTCGACCACTACGCACGGGTGCTGCTCGACAACTTTGCCTCGCGTCTCGCACGGGCGTTTACGCCTGGCGACTTCGCAACGTTGTTTGCCGATCCGGATCAGTTCTCGCTCTTCACGCCGTCCATCGCGAGCATTCGGCCGGTTTTGCACGCGCACGCATCGATGTAGGGCGATCTCATACGACCGGCGCGTCCTCCCAGACATTCTCGTTCGACGATTCCATCTGGCGAATGACCATCTCATAGTATCCAGCGCGCGCCCGCATCAATTCATCGTGTGTTCCGCGCTCCACGATGCGTCCGTCCTCCATGAGCAGGATCAGATCAGCGCGACGAATCGTCGACAACCGATGCGCAATCACGAACGTCGTTCGACCGGCCAGCAGGCCAGCCATCGACGCCTGAATCAGCTGCTCGCTCTCCGTGTCGAGATTGGACGTCGCTTCGTCGAGAATGAGAATCTGCGGTGACGCGAGGATCGCGCGCGCGATCGCCAGACGCTGTTGTTGCCCGCCCGACAACTTCACGCCACGCTCACCGACGAACGTCTCGTACTGCTCAGGGAGCCGCTCGATGAACTCGTGCGCATTCGCTCGGCGCGCCGCATCCTCGATCTCGTCGTTGCTGGCATCGTGACGACCGTATGCGATGTTGTCGCGCACGGAACCATCGAAGAGAAAGACATCCTGCTGTACGATCGCGAGCAGGTCGCGATACGTGCGCAGCCGAAAGTCGCGAATGTCGGTGCCGTTGACGAGAATGCGGCCCTGTGTCGGGTCGTGAAAGCGAGCCACGAGATCCGTGACCGTCGTCTTCCCCGCACCACTGCGTCCCACGAGCGCGATTACCGAGCCGCCGGCCACGGCGATGTTGAAGTCCTTCACCACCGGCCGTCCCTCGCGATACTCGAACTCCACCGCCTCGAACTCGATCTGACGCACAATGTCCGGTGCGTCGATCGCATCAGGACGATCGGGCTTCTCCTGCTCCATCGCGAGCACTTCGAACACACGCTCCATCGCTGCGAGCGAGCGCTGAAGCTCGGAGAAGGAGTTGACGATGTTCCACACTGGATTCATCAGCAGAAACGTGTACCACTGAAAAGCCATGATGTCGCCGATCGATGCGCGACCTTTCACGTTCAGATAGCCGCCGTACCATACGATGATGACGTTCACCGCAGCGGTCATCAGGCCCCATGACGTCCACAGTGCGAGCTCACGGCGGTGCGCGAACAGTTCTTTGCGCAGAATGGTGTGCCGGCCGCGCATGTAGTCGAGCAGCTCGCGCGCCTCGCGACTGAACGCGCGCACGACGCGTATCCCAGAAAACGTCTCACCGACGCGACCATCGATGATCTCCGCGTCTTTTCGTACGGAGCGGTAGATCGGCCGGATGCGCTTGGACGACCAGAAGCTGATGAATACGGCGCCAGGAATCACGGCCATGGCCATCAGCGCGAGACGCCAGTTGAGCGTCATCAGCACACCGATGCCGATGATCAGCCGAATGAGCGAGAGCGCCGGCGACACGATCGCCATTTGCAACAGGCCGGTCGTCGTCTCGACATCGCCGGTGAGACGCGAGAGAATCCCGCCCGTCTTCATCTCCCACAACTTCGGCAGCGGAAGGTGCAGCAGCCGGTCGAACAACGTGCGGCGCAGCGACAGCATGACGCGCACGTTGAGAATCCGCTGCCGATAGTCCTTCACCAGTCCGAGCACATTCGAAACAATGATGACCGTCAGGAACGTCGCGCCAGCGAGGTTCAATCGCGTCAGTCGCGACGGCGTGTCGAGCGTCTTGTTGAGCAACACCTTGTCGATGATGTACCGCATGAACAGCGGCTCGACCATCTGGACGCCCGCCACGACGAGGGCGAAGGTGAACACGGCACCAATACGGTAACGGTGCGGCCACAACCAGCGCACATATTCGCGCAGGTACTCGCGTCGTTTCGCGCGCTTGGGATCCTTTCCGCTCTGCGCGGTCGGCGCGGCAGGACCGGCCTGCAGTTGCGCGGCCGGCCGGCCACCGGCAACAGCATCCGCAGCATCGTCGAGACGACCGTGTGCATAGTCCTCGACGAATTCGCGATAGCGCTGACGCGATGAGCGTGGATGATTCATGGCTGATTCAAGCTATTTATCAGGCCGTCCCGCGGCCATCGAAGTCGTTCCCAACGTTTTCCCTGCATTGTGCTGTCCAACCTGCCGAAACTGATTCCCGTCCCATTCGTCCAGCTATTTCATGCGTCTCACATTCTCCGCCATGCTCCTGTAAGCAGTTCGAAGGCTGGCGGCATCAATAGATAGCACTCCTCAACTACCCCATGCGCACTCGGATCGGTTTCATCTCACTATTCACCTTACTTCTCCTTGGTGGACTCTCCGCCGAGGCCCAGGTCGCGGCTCCGCCAAGGCAGGCGGTGTCCGGTCCGGGCGAAATCCGCGGCCGGCTTGTCGATTCCGTGAGCCAACACGCGGTCACCAGCGGATCGATTACCGTGCGACGCGTCGGAGATTCGTCTTTTGCTGGCGGTGCGCTTCCGAAGCCTGACGGCAGCTTCCACGTCGACGGACTGGTGCCGGGCCGCTACACGCTTCGTATCCGTGCGCTTGGCTTCGCGCAGCTCGCGAAGAACGACATCATCATCTCCGCCGACAAGCCGATGGTCGACGTCGGTGCTCTTGCCCTGACCGTCGTCGCAGCAAAGCTGTCCGGACAGGACGTCGTCGCTGAGCGCGAAGAACAGGTGCTGGCGCCGGATCGAAATTCGTACAGCGCGAAGAACATGACGAGCGCGAGTGGAGGTACGGCGATCGATGTGCTTCGCAATATTCCGCTCGTTGAAGTCGATGGCTCGAACAAGGTGAGCCTCCGCGGCAACGGCAATGTCGTCGTACAGATCAACGGTCGTTCCAGTCCACTCAAGGGCGAGCAGCTCGGTGCTTTTCTCGCGCAGCTGCCCGCCGGCTCGGTGAAGAACGTCGAGGTTGCGACGAATCCGTCCGCGAAAGACGATCCCGAAGGCACCGCCGGCATCATCAACATCGTGTTGAATCAGGAAGCGGAGCTCGGCTTGAGTGGAGGTGTCGTCGCCGGCACTTCGTCCACTGGACAAATCAACAGCTCCGGCAACGTCGGCAAGCAGCAGGGCAAGTTCACGGGCTTCCTGTCTGGAAGTCTCTATCGCGATCGTCGGTTCACGTCTGGCAAGATCTCGCGGACCAACCTTCTCATTCCCGTGCCGGTGTTCGTCGAGACGAATCTCGACGGCAAGCAGCGGCCGATCTCCGGCGGCGCCACCGTGCGCACGGAGTATCGCTTGTCCGAGATCGATGTATTCAGCGCCGATGGTTTTCTGTATGCGGGTCACTATGGCGGGAGCAACGCGCTGGCGTACACGGATCTCGATGAATCCCGCAACGTGATCGGTGCATTCAATCAGTTCAACGAGCAACTGTCGAAGAATCTGTCGCTGGACTATGATGTCGCCTTCCGCCGCCAGGGTCCGCCCACCATCGCGCAGTTCTCCGCGGAAATCGAGTACGCGAACAACGACAACACGAACGACACCGATCTGTCGGGAAATCTGCTCAAGTCCGATCCGGCGACGCCGGTCTCCATTCCCACGGAGCATGATCGCACGATCAGCCACAATCCGTACGTGAACGCCAAGCTGGACTACTCGAAGCCGTTCAGCACCACCACCAAGCTCGAGACGGGCTTCAAGGGCATATGGCGCAAACAGTCGAGCGACTTCACCGCCGCATATCGTGATTCGTCGACGGGCATTTTCGAGATCAATCCGGTTCGCACCACCGGCTTCGACTATCACGAGAACATTGTCGGCGCGTATGGACTCTTTTCGCAGCGCGCCTCGAAGGTCCAGCTGCAGGCCGGCCTTCGACTCGAGGATGCGAACACCCACTTCCTCCTGCCAGGCACGTCGCAGCAGTTCGATAAGGACTACAAGAGCGCGTATCCGAGCGCCATCGTGTCCTACAACTTCTCGCCGATGCGCCAGGCAAAGGTCAGCTATTCGCGTCGCGTGAGTCGCCCCAATCCGTATCAGCTGAGCCCAATCGAATTCAAGCAGGATCAGCGCAACGTCTTCCGCGGCAACCCGAACCTCGGCGCCGAATACACCAATGCGTTCGAGCTCGGACTGCAGGATGCGCACAGCTGGGGCTCCATTCAGTTGAATCCGTATCTGCGCCAGACGATGCATGCGGTCCGTAACATTCAGTTCGTGGATTCGATGGGCGTCTCCGTCAGCACATTCGACAACGTTGCCAGTACGACGACCATCGGCACTGATCTCAACCTCAGCTACCACACCGGACCGCTGCAGATGTACGGTGGTGGCAGCGCCTATCACTACAAGAGCGACGCATCGAATCTCTCCGGGAACCTCTCGGCGAGCGACATCATCTGGTCGCTTCGTTCCAACGCCACGTGGAAGTTTTCGACGCTGATAGATGCCCAGCTGTTCGCCAACTACCGTGCGCCGTTTCGCACGGAAGGCGGATCGCAGCTCGCGATGGTGAACATGAACGCCGGCTTCCGCTACAAGGTCTGGGGTGATCAAGGCAACATCTCGCTCAGACTTTCCGACCCGTTCAAGCTCCAGAAATTCGGCTACAAGACGGCGAACGGCACCGTGGTCGAGCTGAGTGAGCGCTATTTCGGTTCGCGCGCGGTGTTCATCACCGTCAGCCGCAACTTCGGACAAGCACTCAAGCTGCGTCCAAAATCGGATCCCGATGCGAGTCAGCCTGCACCGGGACCGGGCACGCCTTGATGTGATGTTTGGTGCTGAAGTAACTGAATGCACGGTACGGGCGGATTGAAAGCACGAAAGAGCGGATCCATCTCGAACCATTCGATATGGATCCGCTCTTTCCTGTTTCCAATCCGTAGTTTCCGTGCATTCAGTTGATGTTCAACGCTTGCCGCTCTTACGTGATGACGCCTGCAAGTGTGACTTGAGAAACCGTCCCGTGTGCGACCTCTTGCACGCCGCTATGTCCTCCGGCGTCCCGGTCGCAACGATCTCCCCACCAGCGTGCCCACCTTCTGGGCCAAGATCGATGACGTGATCCGCCGTCTTGATCACATCCACGTGATGCTCGATCAGCAGTACCGTATGGCCCGCATCCACCAGCCTGTTCAACGACTCGAGCAGCCGCACAACGTCTGCCAGATGCAAACCGGTCGTCGGCTCGTCGAGTATGTAGAGCGTGTGCTTCGAGCGCTGTAGCTTGCCCAGCTCCGCGGCGATCTTGATACGCTGCGCCTCGCCACCCGAAAGCGTGGTCGCTGACTGCCCGAGCGTCAGGTAGCCAAGCCCGAGATCGCTCAATACCTCGATCTTCTTGCCGATCGCTGGCTCGGATGCGAAGAAGCTCACGCCCTCTTCGACTGACATGTTGAGCACGTCGTCAATCGTCTTGCCGCGGACAGTCACCTCGAGCGTCTCGCTGTTGAAGCGCGCGCCCTTGCATGCACCGCACATCACCTCGACGTCCGGCATGAAGTAGAGCTGCGTGGTGATCACACCTTCGCCCTGACACTCCTCACAACGCCCGCCTTTCACGTTGAAGCTGAATCGCCCCGCCTTGTATCCGCGCTCAACCGATATCGGCGACTGCGTGAAGAGATCGCGGATGTTGTCGTAAAAACCGATGTACGTCGCGGGATTCGATCGGCTGTTGCGCCCAATCGGCGACTGATCGATGCTCACCACCTTGTGCACGTGCTCCATTCCGTCCACGCCATCATGCGCGCCTGGCAGTGTCCGCGTGTCGACGAGTCGCTTCCAGAGCGCCTTGTACAGGATGTCGTTGACAAGAGTACTCTTCCCCGATCCAGATGCGCCGGTGATCGCAATCAGCTTCCCCAACGGAAAGCGGACGGTGATCGACTTGAGATTGTTTTCGCGCGCACCACGAACGGTCAGCGCCTTATCGGTTCCGTTCCGCCGATTCGCTGGTGTTGCGATCACCCGTTTGCCCGACAGAAACTGCCCCGTCGGCGACGCCTTGCAAGCGAGCACCTGCGCGAGCGAGCCTTGCACCACGACATTTCCGCCGTGCACGCCAGGGCCGGGCCCCATCTCGATGATATGATCGGCGGAACGAATCGTGTCTTCGTCGTGCTCGACGACAATCACGGTATTTCCGATGTCACGCAGACTCTCGAGCGTGGCGATCATCTTTACATTGTCCTTCGGATGCAACCCGATGCTCGGCTCATCGAGCACGTAGAGCATGCCCATCAGTCCCGATCCGATCTGCGTCGACAGCCGGATGCGTTGCGACTCGCCGCCCGACAACGTGCTCGAGCGCCGATTGAAGTTGAGATAGTCCAGTCCAATGCCGAGCAGAAGGTTGATCCGTCCGCGTATCTCGTTGAGCACCTGCTTCCCGGCATCTGCGCCACGCCCCGTTGGCTTCACCGTGCCGAGAAACGCGAAGAGCTCATCGAAGTGCAGTTGCCCGACGTCGTGGATGGTCTTGTCCGCAATCGTGAAGAGCAATCGCGTCGCACGGAGTCGCGCGCCGTTGCAATCGGGACATGTGTGCTCGACCATCACTTTGTCGAGCCACGCCTCCATGCCCGAGCTACCTTCGCCGCGCTGACGGTAATGGCGATAGTGGCGCTCGATACGGCGCGCGATTCCGTGAAAGCCGACCTCGTGCCGATCCCAGTCCTCGCGCTTCACCTTCGATCCGGGAGGCGTAATCGTCTTGAACTTCCGCGTGCCGATGCCGTACAACAGCGCGTCGCGCACCGCTTCTGGAAGCTCCTGCCATGGCGTGTCGAGCGAGAAGCCAAGCTCCTTCGATACCGTGTACATGATCCGGCCATCCCATGTATCCGGATTGTACTTGAACGCCTCGCGCACGAAGCAACCGCCCAAGATGCTCCGTTGCGGATCCGGGACGAGGAGCTCGGGGTGTGTGAGCTTCTGCACGCCAAGTCCACCGCACGTGCGACATGCGCTCTCGGGGTCGTTGAAGACGAAATACACCGGCCCGACGTCGCCATACACGAAGTGATGCGTCGCGCTCGACAGACCGCGGTAAAAATGCTCCGCGTCTGCCTTGCTCGCGCCCTTCACCACATGGACCTGCAGAAGTCCGTCGCCGATCAGCAGCGTGCTCGCTATCCCGGCCTTGATCGCCTTCTCGTGTCTGCGGCCAACGATGAACCGGTCGACCACGGCATCCATGTGGCGAACTTTCCCTTCGTCGACGTCGACATTTTCCGAGATGTCAATGGACTTGCCGTCGATGATCATTCTGCGGACGCCCTTCTTCCGCACTTCCGTGAAGACGAAATCCAGCTCCTCACCGTACACCTTGAACACCGGCGCACGCAGTTCGATTTCCGTCCCTTCCGGCAGCGAGAGTATCGCCTCGAGTATCTGGCTCGACGTGCGGCTCGGCGTTGGCTCGCCCGTGCGCGGGCAATGCGGCTGAGCGATTGTGGCGAACAGCAGATTCAGGTAGCTCGCGATATCCGTCATCGTCCCGACCGTCGAGCGCGGATTGCTCGCAATCGTCTTCTGTTCGATCGAGATCACCGGCGACAAGCCGAACACGAAGTCGACGTCGGGCTTCGCTATCTGCGCGACGAATCGCTTCGCGTAGCTCGACAGCGATTCCATGTACCGCCGCTGGCCCTCGGCGTAAATCGTGTCGAACGCCAGGCTCGACTTCCCCGAGCCGGAGAGTCCCGTCACCACGATCAGTTTATCGCGCGGCAGCTCGACGGAAATGTTCTTCAGGTTGTGCACGCGCGCGCCCTGCACGGCGATCGTCGTGCGCGCTGAGGACGTCGAGGACGTCGAAGCTTTCTTCGTGGACCTCTTCATTGAATGCCGTAGAACGCGAGCTCCTGCACATCGACGTTGCTGCGCTTCGTGAGACGGACGGTTGTCGACGCTTTGCCGATGAGCCCGAGATCAGCGAGATACTCGCACGCGGTCGTCATGTCGGAGATTCCGTAGTTGCGCGAAAAGTGGTTTTCGATCTCCGTGCACGATCGCGCCTCGCCCACATCACGCAGGTGATCGATCAGCGGTGCGAAAAGCGCGGCCGCGCGCTGTGCGAGATAGTCGTCGACGGCATCGAGCGCAGCCTGGACGTTTTTCGTGGTTTTTTTGGTGTTCAATAAGTCCGTGTAGATCATTCCAAAAAACGCCGGATTGAGCGCCATTGCTTGCTGAATCACCTCTCGGCCCGCGAGCTGCCGAGCGGCCAGCACCTCGACACGCGCCAGCGGCGTTGCCGCGTAGAGGATCCAGAGCGCGGTGTAATCGAGATCGGCGCGAGTGATCATCCACTTGTGCGCCTTGTAGATCGACGGAAGCGCTGCCGTTGCCGCGCGCAGCAGCTGAATCTGTGTGTCGCGCTCACCGATGTCACTGAGCCGTTCGCAGAGCGCGGTGATCGTGTCGTCGTGCGTGTACAGAAGCCGGCCTTTGGCGAGATACGAGTGCGCAAACGAATTGCGGATCGAGCCTTCCACCAGTGTGCGAAACTCGGCGCGCGCAAGGAACCCGGCGTGCACGTTGATACCGTCGGCGTATAACGTCAGTCCCTGAGAATCCATCTTGCGGTCGTCAATGGTGACGAGCACGAGATCGATGTCCGACCGCGCCCACACCGTGTCGTGCGACAGACTGCCGCAGAGAATCGCGGCGAGGATCGACCGGTCCTCCCTCACATGATCGATCAGCGTATTGAGCGCGCGGTTGAACGTCTCCTGAGTATTCCTTGCCGCGCTCATCGACTGACGATCCTCGCCGTCGTGATATAGTCGAGCTTCGGAAACATTCGCTGGAGATAAGAGTTTCCGAGTGTCGCGATGAGATGATAGTTGGGCGATTCTCCGTACGCGCTGTAGAGCGAATCCACTACGCCCATCCCTTCGACGACGCGCCCAATTGGCGCGAAGCCTTGCTTGTCGAGATTCGTGTTGCCCTTGAGATTGAAAAACAGCTGGTGTGTTCGCGAATTCGCACCGTCACTGGCGAAGACCAGCGTTCCGCGCGCGTTCTTCTGCGTCACCGGATCGTCGGAAAGCGGCTTCGCCTCCCATGTCTCATTGATCTTCCGGTCGTTGTTCACCCCGAACTGCGCAATGAACTTCGGAAGCACGCGAAAGAATCGATTCTCGTCGAAGAAGCCGTCCGCGACGAGGTCGTAGAATCGGTCGACACCCTTCGGTGCCCACGCGCGCGTGACGTCGACGACAACATTGCCTCGACTCGTCGTGAACGCGACGCGAAAGGAGTCGGGTGCGGGGCCGAGAGGCGCAGTGCGCACGGGCGTCGCCGGCTTCTCCTTGCACGCCGATGCAATCAGCGGAAGGGCGACGAGCACGAGCAGAAACGAGATTCGACGCATGGAAAGGGCGAACAATCGGGTCTCCATTGCTGGGATGCAGGAATCTGGAGACACCATGATTCATCGAGTCCCTTCCCGTGTCGAGGGTTCCGTCACTCGACACGATCTTGCGCCGGCCACAACGGGGCAACGGCGAGGCAGCCAACGGTCGTCTGGCTGACGCGAGCGGGTTCCAGCTCGTCCGCCGCGCGTCGCAGGAGACTATCGTCCTCTTTGTCCTACCGCCCGCGCTGCCCCGACTTCGCGGACGTCGCTTGCGGCTTCACTGTTCGCTGCGGCGTCGGTGGCGGCGCCACCTTCATCTTTGGCGTCGGAGCGTGCTGAGTTCCAGGCTGCTTCTTCGAGAAGTCCGGAATCGTGCGATGGTTCTTGCGCTTCATATGGCCTCCGTTCGAGTCGAGGGTTGCGTCCTCTGCATCGAGGGGCGAGTGGTCTAAAGCTGTAATGCTCGCGCGGGTGCGTCCAGTCGCCGCTGGCCGCACGAGCTCGCTCTTGCCCAATTCGATGGTCCGGCGTTGCAGGGAACCGCTGGACTACCTGTCCCTCGGGAGAGAGGTACCTGTCTTCACGAGCGCAAGGCCGAACAACCACTGCCCTTCCGCTGTAGCGACATCGACGGCGCCCGCCTGCATCCGTTGATAGAACTCACCGAGCGACAGCGTAGACTCCAACGTCTCATCTCCGCTGGCGCCACCATGCCCACTGAATGACGCGACGCGCAGGAGCATCGTGCCGCCGAAGATCGCCATGAGCCGACGATTGTACGTAAATCGCGCCGGAAGCTCCACAACGGGCGCACCATCGTACGCGGTGAGCATCCGTGCACACGTTGCGTCATCCATGCGCGCGAACACAGAGATGGTTGCCAGGTCATAGAACGGATCGTTCGGAGACGCGGCGTCCCAATCGACCAGCAGCAGATTTTCTCCGTCGTAAATGAGATTCGACGGATTGACGTCGTTGTGGCTCACCACCAGCGCGCGATCGCGAACCGGCGCCTCTTCGGCCAGCATACGCTGAATGGCATCGCGGACGAAAGCCGGAACTGCGAACATTGGCTCGAGCAGCAACCAGAGCGACCGGAGAACATCAACCGGATCACTCCCCACCGCATTTGACGCAAGAGGAAGCGCGTGCACTCGCCGCAGCATACGACCCAATTGCACGATCGCGCTCTCCCGCGTCGCCGGGTTCATGAAGAACGCGGGAAACGAGCGATCGACGACGAACGCGCTCAACACGGCGCGGCGGAGTTCGTTCGTGTGAATGATGCGAGGCGCTAAGCCGGCGGTCGCGGCGGCTTGTTGAATGCTCAGCTTCCGCTGCCACTCAGTGAGCGGTTCGCTGTCACTCGCGATCTTCAACGCGAACGTCTGATCGGCCACTTCCACGCGGTAGACACCCGCGGTCGAGAGTCCGGCGGCGAAGCGAGTGATCGTGGCGGAGCGTCCCTGAAGATCCAGCGGCAGACAGGCTTCAAGAGTCATTGTGATTTGCTCGAGTTGATCGAAGCTCCGCCACCCCGCTCTTCGTCGCCTCCCATTCCGGCCACGAATGCGCGGCAGAACGTCTGGCGTTGAAACGACGAAACATGCGAAAGGGAGACGACGTTCGGCGACAGATACGCTCCTCGAGCCATTCGACATCGAAGCCAACCCACTCGCCCGCCACCTGCGCAAGGTTCGAGCGACAAACGCGGTACACCTCGTCGGCAAGAATCGCTTCGAGCTCGTCGAGTGTGTACGGCGATTTGGCGAGCGTCTCGATGCGATGCGGGAGCATGCTCGCTACATCAGTAAAATGCGAGAGCCGTACATGATGACTCCCCAGAGCGTCGCGAGTCCTACTCCGGTCACGATGATGGCGCGCAACACGGCAGCCCACCACGCTCCTCCATACACGCGACGGAGCGTCACGATAAAATACAACTCACCGAGTATCATCGCCGGAAGAAACAGCAGATAGAGCAGCGAAGGCGCCGTCTTCGACGAACCCCAGCCGAGCTTCAACGCGGCACCGACCCAAACAACGACAGATATTTGAAGCGCGGCAGCACTCACGACGTGGAGCGCGAACGCGATCTCGTCCAGCAGTCGGCGACGACCGCCAGCGAGCGCCCAACTCGTTATCGCGATCGACATACCCCCGACGATCAGACCGCGAACGACGGAGGCGATATACGTGGCCGCGGACGGGTCGAGTCGAAGGCCGTAGAACGCCGCGTCCGCGGACCGCGTCCGCACCCACGTTGTCGTCAGCACGGATCCCGTCGCCAGAAACAGCTTCAGCGGCCCGAAGTACGGCGCGCGCCTTCCGCGCAGATACTCCGTCGTCAACAGGCCCGGCGTGAACAACGCGCGGAGCGTTCGGAGCACGCGCCCGTCGACATCCGTCATGTCGCCCACGGCTTCACGGAGAGCGTGCCAGGTCGACGCGGATAAGTCGACTGCATGTTGTCCGCATTCGCCGCAGTATGGACGACTCAGCGCAGCACCGCAGTTGAGACAGGCGGCTCGGGAATCGGCCGCGTGCAGTTGACCCAGCACAGGGAGGTGCTCACTGGAGTGTCGCACCGCTTTGTCACCCTCACCGAGCGAAGGGGTCGAAAGATCTGCACCTGCAACCGCGTCGCCGGTCACGACGGCGTACGCGGCGCAACGAACCGCCTCGACCGACGTTCGTACGAATGCGCCAACGCCAGCAGCCGCGCATCACTCCCCGGCAGTCCGACGAACGAGATATTCCCCGCCGGCATTCCATCGACTCCCATCCCACTCGGCACGGAAACCTCCGGAATGCCGAGCCAGTTGCCATAGCCAAGCGTGGTACGAATGTCCGGCCACGCATCAACGGCACGAGGCGCGGGAAACGGCATCGTCGGGTAGATCATCGCGTCGAGCCGCTGTGCACGAAACGTCTCCGCCAGTTGCGCGATCACCGTCTCCCGCGAGCGAGCGAACGATACGCCCGCCGGATCCTGCTCATACGGCTGCACGATGAGCTTCGACATTTCGTCCCACTCTTTGGGCAGCACGTCATAGAACGCGCGGAACGCGCTCAAGCCACGCTCGACGTCACGACGCGCATCGCCACCATGTGTCGCGAAGTATCTATAGAGCGCGTTCGCCGTTGCAGCCGGTGAGTTCGGATTCGGGACGACGTCGCCTCGCGCCTTCGCCGCGTCAGCAAAGAGAGTGCGCACGTTGGCTCGCGTAACCGTCGGTGCGCTCGTCTCGACGATTGCGCCCGCACTCGTCAAATCGGACACCGCGCGATCGAACACCGCTAACGACTCGGCCGACATTTGCGCACGTGGCACATGCGCCTCGACCAGACCCAAACGCGCGCCGGTTAGCGCATCGTCACGCAATACCGTGAGCGATCCCCGCTTCCACGGCGTAACGAGCGCCAATCCATCCGACGCGTCCGGACCTGCAATCGCATCGAGCAACAGCGCAGCGTCGGCGACGTTCCTCGCCAGCGGTCCATGCGCGTCGATGTACGGCCATGTAGGAATCACGCCTGTGCGCGGCACGAGGCCGAACGTCGGCTTCATGCCGACGATTCCGCAAAACTGCGCGGGAATGCGATTGGAACCGCCATCGTCTGTGCCGAGCGCCGCGAATGCAATTCCGCATGCGACGGATACGGCGGAGCCCGCGCTCGAGCCACCAGGTGTCTTCACGCCGGTCGGATCGTAGGGATTGCGCACCTGCCCCGTCAACGAGCTCGTGCCGTTGCCGTGATACGCGAAATCATCGGCTGCAGTTTTACCGAGTACGATCGCGCCCGCGTCGCGCATGCGCGTGACTTCGACCGCATCCCGACGCACGACATCCGGAAACAATCGCGCCCACTCGGCGCTCGATCCGGTCGTCGGTAGACCTTTCATGTCGTAGATCGCTTTCGCGAACAGTGGAACGCCGTCGAGCGGCCCACGAAGCGCGCCACGTTGCGCGCGCGCGTCCGAAGCACGCGCTTCGTCCATTGCGCTCTCCGAGAACAGATCGATCGCGTGCAATGTGACATTCCACGCCCTGCCCCGATCGAGCGCTTCCTTCGTTACTGCGGCGGCCGTCCAGTCTCGACGCGCACGTCCTGCTTGATATTCCGCAATCGTGCCGGCAAGTGGGTCGGCGAGACGCTCCGGCCACCGAATGAACGGAATCGCGAACAGTGCGCTCAGCTCACGCAGCGCTTCGCGCCTGGATATCGACATGCTCACGGGGCTCAGGTGGTCTGACTGCCGCGAATAAATGCCGTGCGCTCTGAGCTCGCAAGCCGCGCCGTGGCAATACCGCGCGCCACCTGGCGCTCAGCGTATTCGTGACTTCCCGAGGCTCGCGCTGTAGCCAATCTCACGCTTCATGTGGAGTAGCGGAAATGGACGACCTCCCGAATCAGTCGGCGATCTCCCGATCACTGAAAAGCCAAGCGATTCGTAGAAGCCGAGGGCACGCTCGTTCGGTTCATTGACGTCCACCTTGAGGGCGCTCGCGGAGAGACTCTGCGCATGCGCCACGAGCAGTGTCCCTGCTCCCTTGCCATGCCAGTCGGGGTCAATGAACAGCCCTTCGATGGTGTCGTTGGCATAGCCGAGAAACCCGATCAGGTCGTCGGCATCGGATACCGCTAACCACCAGTCCACAGCGTCCGTTGCCAACTCCTCGGCGACGAGCGGCCGAAGCGCAACGATGTCGCGCTCCTCGAGAAAATGATGTGTGGCGCGGGCAGAGCGCTCCCACAGCACGAGTGCTCGCTCGCGGTCATCCACCCGCATCTGTCGTATATGCATCCCCATGATCGAGCTATAGTGCGCATGCCGTAAATAAGTTTCGACACTCGTGGCGCACCTTCGACGACGCACCTGACTCTTGCGCCTCTGGTATTTGTTCTACATAATAATACTTATGCCGCCAACCTCACTCGGTAGCCTCGAGCTCGCCGCGCTCCTCACTGTCGCCCGCCTTGCAGACGATGCCTATGGATTGGCCGTCCGCCGCGACCTCATCGAGCGCACCCGTCGTGACCATTCCGTCGGCGCCGTATACACCACCCTGCAGCGGCTGGAGGACAAGGGCCTCCTCAAGTCGCGCATGAGCGACCCCCTTCCCGTGCGCGGTGGCCGAGCGCGACGACACTTTACGCTGACGAGTGCGGGTGCGCGTGCGCTCCGTGACGCCGAGCGAAAGGCTGCGGCACTCTGGGCCGGCGTGGGATCGCCCCTCCGTCCGAGGCTCGCATGAACACACGTGTCGAAGGGAATCCGAACGAGCGTCTGGCACGCCACCAACCGCGCACAGGCCCTCTGACGAACACCGAAACGCTGCTCTATGCCCTGGGCTCGGATCCCCGATTGGTCGACGCGATTCTCGGTGATCTCGAGGAAGAATACACGTCTCGCTGCGAACGCCACGGCGCGCAGCGCGCACGTCTGTGGTACTCCCGCGAGCTGCTGCGCTCGGCCCCGCATCTGCTGCGAGACGCGATCCGCCACGCGAGTCCGCGCGCGCGCCTGCAACTCGCGGGTTGCGCCGCAGCGACCGCGTTGGCACTGACGCTCGGGGTCCTCGCTTTGGCGCGTCGCGATGGACCGCCCGTGCGGCTCATTGCAGATGTCGGTGCCGTCGAGGGAGCAGTCGTCGTGAACAACATGCGCCCCGTGCAGCTCGAGATGCGTGTGCTCGATGCCCGTGGACACGCACTCACGTCGCGCAGTGTGCGGTATCGCTGGGCGTCGGGCGCGCCAATCGCCGTCTCCTCAACGGGCGTCATTCGGTGCAAGCACGATGGCGACGCGACGGTGCGTGCGTCCCTCGGTTCGATTGTCACGAACGTGGACGTGTGGTGCCGCCCCGTTGACCAGGTGCGCGCGAGCAGCTGGATCGACTTCGTCGTTGGTGACCCTCCACGCCACCTTCCGTTCGTTGCTATCGGACCGGATGGGCAAACGGTCACACAACTGCGTGGCGCCGCGCGTGTGTACGACAGCACGGTGGCGACGCTTGTCGGTACGAGCCTTCGTCCTCGCGCAATAGGAAGCACGTCAGTCGAGGTCGACGTGGGGGATCAGAGGGGACGGATGCAAGTGAACGTTCACGAGCTTGTGTCATCCTTCGACAGACTGCGGCCCGATCAGCGGTACGCGGCGATGCGAGTGCATCTCGCGCATGGTGACACGGTCGCATGGTCGCTGCCGAAGGGTGTTTTCTGGTTGAAATATCTCCCGCGGCGCCCCGGCGAGTCGCCGCCGGCAATCACGGTGGATGGCGATGCCTGGTGTGCGCCGACTGATGGGTTCAGAGTGTACGAGATAATGCTCGATGAGTATGGCAAGTATTGCCACGCGGGCTCCGGCAGCGCTCGAGTGATCATTGGCCATGGAAACACCGGAGCACTCAACGTGGATGGAGCGCTCGCAGTTGAGCGGGTGCCGCCCTGAGCCTGGCGCGCTATGGCGTCGAAAGCACGAACTGATTTCCATCGGGATCGCGAAAGATCGCGCTGGTGCCCCACGGCTCCTTCGTCGCTGGTTTGACGAACTCCACGCCGCGCTTCGTGAGCTCAGCGACGGTACCTTCGACGTCATCCGTCATGAAGGTCACGTTCATGAAGCCCCCGATCATCTGCTCCTGACCGGGTGCGGTGAACAGCACGAGCTTCGTCTCCGCGCGGGGAAATGCGAGCTCGATCCAGCGTTGCGTCGGACTCATGGGCGCATCGGTGACGACCCGACATCCGAGCTTGGTAGTGTAGAACTCCAGCGAGCGCGCCTGATCGCGAACGGGAATGCTCGCGAATTTGATTGCCTTGATCATGTCAGTTAGCGAAGAGGTGAAGTGAGGCCGAACAATCTTCACCCCTCGTGAAGCGCGCAAGGTGAGCTATTATTGCTATGGCATTCACTGCCATACCATCCCGAGCTCACGGGCCTATGCGCGATCTTCGCGTCGACAGTTACGTCATCGAATCACTCATGCCCGATCTGGTCGGGCACGATCGACGACCGTCCGCGTACATCGTCTATCTGTTTTTGTGGAGCAGAACGCACGCCGTCGGCCACAAGTCGGCGCATATCGCTCTGGTCGACATCGCTGAGGGAACCGGTTTGGCAAAGCGCACGATTCAGCAGGCGATCGCGTGGCTCGAACATCGAAAGCTGATTGCGATCGAGCGTACGCGGGCCACGGACGTCGGCTCCTTCGCCGTACTCACACCGTGGTCACGACATCGCAAGTCGTCGCCGGAGCGGTAGCGGCTCGTGCATCGCCGCCACGCAACCTCGGCTACTTTCGCTTCACCATGATCACAGGTCCGTTGTTCGAGCTGCTGCCGAAGCGTTGCGCCGCACTGGCCGCGCTGAGGTAGCGCACTTCGAGGATCTCGCGGCCGAACGCACTCTTGAGATCGTCGATTCCGGTCAACGTATTGCCGTACGAGACCTGCACCATTCCCGCGTTTGCCGTTGTCCCGGACTGGCCGTGGAAACTCAAATAGCTCGATCGTATGAGTTTGATGATGTCATAGAGCGACTGATCGCCGAGTCCGCGCTCCTGGATCTCGGACGCCGTGAGAATGTTCTGATTGGACGCTGTAGACGTGCCAGAGGGGGACTGTGCACCGCCGGACGGGGCAGATGCGCATGCGGACGTAAGTGCGAGAAGTCCGACGGCAACGCCAACTGTTAGGTGAGCTATCGTTCGCATCGATGGGGAAAAGTCTGGGGAATCAGGCAATCTACCGTCGCAATCCTGCACTTCCGCGACGATTCACGCCAGTCCTCATGCACTTTCGGCTTTGCTGCAAGTGACGAGGCGTCGGCTAGCGTGGCGAGATGCCCTTCACAAGCCGCGAGGTATCTGCCAAAAGCATCCTGTCGCCCAGCACGACCCTGTGCTGCGAGAAGTATCCGGCATTCATTTCCACAGCGGCGCGGTATGGCACGCCGGGATCGTACGACTGGCACCCCTGAACCAGGGTGGCCGTACACGGGACCATGTGCTGAATCGCGCGAATCCCGCCAGTCGAATCCATGAACGCAATGTCCAGAGGAATGAGCGTGCGAAACATCCAGAAACCAGCGGACGCCGGCTGATCCTTCGCGTAGACGAACAGCATTCCAGCCGTGTCCGCGAGACACTTGCGCTCCATGAGACCGAGCGTCTGTTGCTCTGACGTTCTCGCAAGCTCGGTCAATATGCGCAACGTGTCGGCAGCGGTGATGACGCGCATCTTCGCCGACGCAAACGAGAGCACCGATGGCTGATCCGAGTCGCAACTCGTGCTTCGGTTGCATGCGATCAACGCGAGCGCAAGCGCGAAGCTCGCCGCATATCGCGCGGCAGCGAGAGCGCTAGATCGGCCGCTCATCACTGCCCACTCGCGACGAGAGCAACCGAGTCGTGAACTCTTGTCCCGTCTCGAGACGCTCGATATCCCGGCGCGCACCATCGAGCGCCTCCTCGAGGGCGAGCACGCGTTGCGTGAGCTCGGTCAAGTGCGCGCCGTTCGCACTTCGCGCTTCTGCAGCACGCGCGAATCGACGCGCAAAATAGAAGCCGCTGCCAAGTATCGATCCCCAGAAGGCAACAGCCATAGCGGCGTAGGGCAACACGGCATTCGGGGTTCGGGTTCCGGAACGAGGCAGGCGCTCAGGTCTTGTTCATCCAGACGCCCCACGTCAGCGGAGACGCTGTTTCATCGTCCAGTGGAAGGCCCGCGGCCTTGAGCGCCAGCTTTACCTGACCATGATGATAACCCTCGTGCCAGATCATGTGCTGAAGCATGAGGATCGGATGGTCATAATGAAGCGTCATCTCTCGACCTGACTCCACAGTGCCCTGCACTGCGTCCCGTACGACCCTGGCGCTCTCGTTGAGCATCTGTGTCATGCGGGCGCGGTCCCGTTCGCGCAGCCACTCTCTCTCAGGCACTTCGCTCGCGAATTCCGGAGCGTCCTCGAAAACGAACACGAGTCGCACGTAGTGAATGTGCATGAAGAGTTGCCCGACGGATGGGCTCTCGTCCAGCGCCTTGGCGTCGAGCGCGCGCTCCGGAATCGCGTTGAGGAGGTTGACGAGGATTGTGTTGTTGCGGTCCCAGGAATCCAGCAGAGCGTCGAGAAGGCTCTGGTCTCGTGCGTTGGTCATGGCGTTAGGATCGTGTGATGCGGACAGTGAAGTAAGGGCGTCCCCGTTCTCTTCGGCGTGCATTATCCTGGAGCGGGGCGAACGGGCGATTCGCGCGCGCAGCGGTAAGCAGGTCGTCGATCTTGTCGGGTTTCGGGTAGTGAATGCCAAGTGTCAGATATCGCATTGACAGTCCATAAAGGGTTTGCGACTTCGACCCTCATGTCGCGTCGCAAGCCTGGAACCGCGACCCCGCCAGTGCCACATGCGACGATCTTACGGTCGCATCTTTGCTCAGACCAACCCCTGTCATCATTCGCTGTAAGGGCGCGTGAACCCGAGACGACGCCGCCGCGCCCTCGCGCACAATCATCTATCTCGGCAGGGACGCGCACAAGGACTCGATAACGATCGCTCTCCTCCCTCATCGCGAAGACGCCGCCGCAGTTCAAGCGGCTGCCGCATGATCTCGCGGTCCTTAAGGAGTGGCAGCGGAATGCTGTCTCCATTTCTAGTCGCTCGATGATCTCGAGCTCAGCTCTGTCGCAACGATGATGGCGACGTCGCAACGCCGACGGAATACGTCGACTGCTACAAACGCATACAAGCGCTCAGTCCGCACGGAGCGCAATGAGCGGGTCCACTGGCGTTGCGCGGCGCGCCGCCGCTCAGACTGCGGCGCTCACGACCGACGGATGCAGCGGCGACTGCAATGCATCGGTCCTGTCGGCGAAGTAGCGAACGCCGGCATCTGCAGCTGTCAAAAAATACACATCCGTGAACCCGTATGACCGGAGCTTTCCGTCCAGCTCATCGACGTCGAAATACGAAAGCCACGGTTCGCCCATCGAAGCAGCGATATCGGCGAGCGATGGTCCGTCGGCTGGGTTGCGCTCTGCGCGCTCCCGGCGTGCATATGTGAAGACGATCTCGCTGCCCTGCCCGAATGCCGCGACGGTTTTCAGCACTGCATCGATCGCGGTTGCCGTGAGATACATCGTCACACCGAGCCACGAAAAGAACGTCGGCGCAGCAAGGTCGACGCCTCCGGCAACGAGGCCATCGCGCAGAGTCGTCGTCTCGAAATCAATCGGTGCGTAGCGAACGTTCGACGGGATGTTGATCCCGGCAGCGGTAAGTCGCTGTCGTTTGTCTTCCTGGCTCGCGACATGGTCGATTTCGAAAACGCGAATCGATTTCGCCCAGTCCGGCTGACGGTACGCGAATGTGTCGCCGCCCGCGCCGAGGATCACGTACTGCGTTACGCCGCGCTTCACCGCTTCAGCCAAGCGATCCTCCGCGAACCGGCTCCTCAATACGACGTGCGCTCGGAGTCCGCGAGCGGCGCCCGACTGAGCTTTGCCCCCGACCGCGCGTATCTGTTCGACGGTCGAAGGGCCTAACAGCTGGAGGACCGTTGGATCGTTCAGGATCTTCGGTTCGCCATCCAGCAGCATGTGGGCCGCGCGCGCCATCGCGACGCCGAGCGCGGTCCTGCTTCCTTGTCTACTCAAAAGAGGACAGGATCGCGGCGCGCGCCAAGGACATCTTCCAACGCGACGCGGATTTCATTGAGCGTGTTGAAGTCATCGAACGGTCCGCTGAATGAGGATTCCACTCTGGGCCGCTATCGATCGGCGGCGTTAGCTCCGCCATCGGTATATCAATGTCGAGGAACCAACGCGCGATTCTGCCACCCGGATTGCATCGAGTTGGCGCCGATCAGAATGCGTACTGGCTTCTTCCGTGAGCTAGGTACAGGATAGCCACGCTCAGCGATATATGAGGCTCCGACCGACACTAGTGAGGATGCAGAGCGCACTCACAATCGCGAAGAAGTAGTAAGCCTTCGTCGCACGCGGAAATCGCTCGGGCGGAACGAACAGCGTCACCAGGAGTCCGGAGACGATCAAGGCCGGAAGGGCCCATGCCGTCCAAGGAAGAGATCCACCGAGAACGCGCGCGACGATCGCCAGAACGAGGCTTATGGCGCCAAGTGCGAGGCCGACCACTCCTGACCATTTTGCGACGCGCACATCTCCGCCGCGACGAGCCTCCATATACGTGCTCCGTGTGAAAACCGGTGGCTATCTGAAGCTCACGTGCAACAGAACATACGAAATGCGAGCACAGCGAGCTACTACCCTCGCGTCCTTGAGCGATGCGCCGCGGCGTGACAGATCGCGAGCGTCGGGTCGCCAACGCGAACGAACGCCTCGTCAGGCGGGAGGGAGTCCAGTCGTACGAGTTCTACGGCTGCAATGCGCATGGTTGCGATGGGCTGTGTTTCGTAGACCTTCTTAGCACGATTGTGCGTCGCGGCTCAACGCACAAGTTCAGCAGCGGCAGAGTCACAAGACTCCAAGCGCAGCGAGCATCCATGGATCGCCCTACTGCTGCAACCCACGTTCAGGCGAGATATTCACGGACAACGGTCGAGTGAGCGCGCTCTGCAAAGTGCCTAAGAGATGCTAAGCAAGCGCCTCGGTCTCCGACCAGCGTTGCGTGAGAAAACGCTGCTCCCCAGAATCTCTGTTCCGCCGTGATCGCGCGCGCGTCGTGCACAATCTCGTTGATGCGGCGCGATTGATGGGCGCGAATTTGGCAGCCTTGTGCGCACGAGGCACGATCCGAAGGCTG
>JBDUCR010000484.1:0-21408 GCA_040003345.1 bacterium | reverse complement strand
AGCGCACTGCATCCTTCCGTCTTCGCGAGAAAAATGTCGACAAGCCCGTCACCATCTACATCACCCAGCGCAACACCGGCGCCCTGGCCGAGTATGCGATTGCCGAGCAGCAGTGAATCGCTGACCGTATTCGTGAAGTTGATGCCGCTCGCGCTTCCCTCCATGTGTGTGAAGCCCGCGTCGTCCGCAGGCACCACGAGCTCTCGCCAGCGATAGCCGGATTCCTGATGCCATGGTGGCGGCGCCTTGTCGGTGCACGCTGTCGTCGCGACCAGCACGCCCACGACAACGGCAGCAAGGCGAACGCGAACGATCAACGCGCGGTACCCGTGCCCAACCGCTCGACGACCTTCGCGCCGATGCACTGGCCAAGCGTGCGTCCACCGGTGTTGCCGGTAGGAAAGTGAATACCGCCGTAAAGACGCGACATTCCCGCTTCGTCAGACGCAGCCGTGAAAGAGCTGAAGTGACGCACCGTGTGTCCGAGCGAGACGACCGTGCTGTCCTCGAACTCCGTTGCGCCGAGCACCGTCGTGAGCACAGTGGCGGCCGCGGATGATTGTGTCGAATGGCCCGACGGATATTCGGGAAACGGCGGCGTCGGAATGAAGGGCTCCCACGTCGAGTCGATGAGACTGCGGATATACGGTCGCGGGCGCAGCGTGTTGAATTGGTACTTGTAGCCCCACGATGCGATGAACGCATCCGCTTGCGCTGCGGCGGTGAGCACCATGAGCCAGGCGGCGCCCGTCGCGGAGAGATGCCGTTCGCTCACCATCTGGCTGGCGATGGAAAACCAGTGGCCGACCGGCGTACCCGATTCGCCTGCATTGTCCGCCCAGTAAAGCGCGATCTCTTTCTGCGCCGGCGTCAGCGTCTTCTTCAGCGACACCAGCTGCTGCGCGTCGCGATAGCGTGCTGACGTGGTGTCCGTCGAATAGTCGGGCGGAGCGGGGACGGGGCATTCGCTCCAGCTCTTGAGCACGAAGGGCCGCACGTCTTTCCAGTATGGCTCCGACGTGCCTGCCATGTTCACTGCAGGCAGCGTCGCAACGCCGGCTCGCTTCGGTCGATTGAGAATGAGACTGCGATCGCTGGAGTTTCCGCTCCTGAGTTGATTGGCGGGATTGTCCAAGGCAATAAATTCGCTGGCGCCCGACATGTTCTGTGACGCAAACGTGTTGCCGGGCGCATCGTTTACCCAGAGCCCCGCGCCGGCGGGTGAGATGTACGTGCGGCCCCGCGTCGCGTCGAAGCCATCCGTGCGCGACCAGCGAACGATGGCGAGTCCAATGTCTCGCCCGAGATTCTCCGACTCCGCAACAGCCGGCTTCCTTGCGCCGGATTCACCACGCGCGGTCTGGATCGAATCGGCAGCGCGATGCACCGACGCAAGGGTTGTCGGTAGCGCTTCGCGCAGCAGAGAATCGAGGACCACTCGCTCCGCAGCCAGCGCCACCAGTGTGCCGTCATAGGCGCTTCCGGCCGCTGCGTGTGGAACCTGTTCAAGACCATTGAGCCTACCGGCGAGCGAAGGCGCGGAAGGATCGCCAGCGACGAGCCCCGAGTACAAAGCCGTCGTCGCGTACACCATCAACCGCGATGCTACCGGTGGCGAAAGCCGCTCGACACGAATCGCGCCGTACAGTGTGTGCATCCACTCGGAGATGAGCCGCGGATCTCCTTCGCGCGCGCGACTGCACGACGAAAGCAGCAACAGCGCAGTGCACAACGCCGCGCGAGAGGATCTGAAATGAATCATCAACCGGGAAAGGAATTCAGGGCACGGCGGCGCAGAATGAAGCCTGGCGTGACGACGTGCCGAGGATCGATCAATGGAGCTGCGCCTTCACACCGTCGACAATACGACTCTCGAGCTCGCCCTTCGTGGAACACCGAACATATTCGCCGGCAAACGCCATCGGACGACCCGCTGCCTCCACCAGCGTGGACACACTCGCACCGCCATCAGCGCTCGGCTCCACGTGCGTGCGGACGGACATCTGTATGTCATACGTCTCCGCACTCGGAAAGCCCTGTCCACTTCCGCAATCGAGAAACTTCACGAGCGACGTCTTGCCGAGCTGCTTGTGCACCTTCATGCCGGAGTTTCCGAGCGAGTGTTGCGCGGGATCGAGATCGGTAAGCGGAATGCCCAGCGAATCGAACACGGACGGCAGCACGCGCCACACGCGCTCGAGCGGATAGTTGAGCGTGCTCACCTTTGCGCCGTCTGAACGAACGCGGAGCACTCCACCAGAGCCGTCAGCGAGATGAACGGTCTGATCGACTTGGCCGCTCATGCCGCCTCCACCAGACGCGCACGCAGCCGCCAGCAGCAACGGCACTACGAGTACACCTCGCATGCTCGGCTCCATTTCCAGGGTGGGGAAGTGGAGGACGATACGCCTTAGCGCTGCGCGCGTCCAGACGTGGACCGTCGATCATGCACGGCGCGGCAAGCGACGCTCTTGCATCGCTCTCGGGAGACAGATACCGTTGGCCCTCTCGCCCATCGAGCTCGACATGAGGCTCTCGCGCAGGCCCGCCGTTGTTGCCGCCGTACTCACCCTGCTCGGCGCCTCTCAAAACGGTCGCGCGCAGTCCATTCACGGCGTCATCGTCGATGGCGGCGAGAGGCCAATTGTCGGCGCAGTGCTGCAGCTGTTGGACAGCACCACTCGGGTGACATCGCGCGCGCTCAGCAACGAGCGTGGAGAGTATTGGCTGAACGCGGTGCACGGCGGCACCTATCGCATTCGTACACTGCGCATCGGCTTCCGCCCCTATACCTCCGATCCCATCCCGCTCGGCGCCAGCGAAGATCTCATCAAGCGCATGCGTGTCGTCGCCGTGAGCATCGCGTTGGACACGATGAAAGTGGTTGGACGAAACGCGTGCCGGGAGTTCCGCGACTCGAGCGCGGCGACCTTTGCCGTGTGGGAGCAAGTACGCACCGCGTTGACCGCGGCACAGATGACGAGTCGCGCGCGCATCTCGGGATCGATGGTCGCGTATCAGCGCGTGCTCGAGCCGCAACAGCTTCGGCTGCTCAAACAGAATTCGCAGGTCAGCGCGACCTACGTGAATGAACCGTGGTACGCGCTCGCGCCGGACAGTCTGCACAAGGTGGATATGTCGTGAAGGACACCGGCACGCTGACGACGTACTACGCGCCGGGCCTCGACATGCTGCTCTCCAATATTTTTCTCGACGACCATTGCTTTCGCCTGGCAGCAGCAGACGGGCGCATCGGCATCGAGTTCGAGCCGTCGCCCGATCGCAGTCGAATCCCCGAGATTCGCGGTACGCTCTGGGTCGATCGTGTGTCGTCGGAGTTGACGGCGATGGAATTCGGTTACGTCAATGTGTCGAAGGCGAAAAGCGAGCGAGCGCGCGGAGAGCTTCGCTTCGCCCGAATGCGCGATGGCACATGGGCGATCACGCGGTGGAACATCCAGATGCCGGTCACCGAGATTCCCATCTCGGGTGGCTCCGCGAATGAGAACGAGGCTCGCGTCCTCGAGGTACTGAGCACGGGCGGTGAGCTCGTGTTTGCGCAACGCGGGCAGGACACGATCTGGTCGCGACCACCACTCACGCTTTCCGGCGACGTCGTGGACTCGTCGTCGGGATCCGCGCGGTAGCCGAGGCTCGCGTTGGAGTATCAGGCACAGCTCTCACGGCGACGACCGGCGACGATGGTCACTTCCGTCTCGAAGGTCTGCTCCCTGGCGCATACACACTCGAGGTGAGCACGTCGTCGCTCGACTCGGTGAACACGATCCATCAATCGTCAATCACCTTCACGGACTCCGTCGAGGCACTGCACGTTCGCGTTCCGAGTGCGGCGCAGGTAATCGCGAAGCTGTGCGGCACCGCAAACCTCCAGTACCCCGGCATCCTCATGGGCGGCGTTGCCATACGCGGCGATACCGTGCCGGCGACGTACATGAAGGTCATCGCTGAATGGACGCACTCGGCACTCCCGGCGAGCGAGCGACGCAGGCGCGAAGCACGGACTGACCTGCACGGCAACTTTCTCATGTGTGGCGTGCCACTGAACACGGACATCGCGCTCCGCACACAGGCCGACAGTGGAAGCTCCGCTGTCGAGACCGTGAGGATTCCATCGCACGTTCGCTTCGCCCGGACGGAGATTCTGCACGACTTCGCGGCGCGTGGCACGGCAACGTTCGCCGGAATGGTTGTGGACTCTACGCAGCAACCGATCGCTGGCGCACAGATCACGCTGCCCGGACTCTCGCGAGCTACCGTGGCGAACGAGCGCGGTGCGTTCCGTTTCAGCGACATTCCGGTCGGCATACATCAAATAAATGTGCGCCAATTCGGCTTCGGACCGCTCGAGACGCAGCTGAGCTTCGCCGCGAACGAAACCATCGATCGACGGATCGTGTTGAGCCGAGGCGTTCTGCTTGAAACAGTCAACACCACCGAATCCGTACTGCCGCTCTCCTTCGAGGAAAACAGAAAGCTCGGCGTCGGCAAGTTCATCACGCGCGACAAGCTCGAACGCTTTCGTGGACAGGATCTCGGAACCGTTCTCGCGGATGTGCAAGGCGTCTCACTGCTTCGTGCGCACGGCGGACGTTCGTATTTCCTGAGCACGCGAACGATGCAGTCCATGTGCATGACGAAGGAGTGCGTCGCTGGTCGTGGCAATATCTACATGCCGAACCGATTCGAGACGACACAGGGGATCGTGACCGCGTGTTATGGTCTCGTGTATCTCGACGAGATGTTGCTCAATCCCAGTCGTCCCACCGAACCGTTCGACGTGGGAACCATTCCGCCCGATCAGATCGAGGCGATCGAGATCTATCCGAGCGGCTTCCAGGCGCCGTCGAAGTACGGCGGCCGTAACGCCATGTGTGGTGTGATGCAGTTGTGGTCGCGCAAATCACACTGACCGCCACGGTCGCTACGGTTCCGTGATCTCGAGCGTGCGACCCGCGACGATCGGTCCCCGCATGGTCTGATGCGTTCCCGAAGGCCACACGACCTCGATCGATGACGCGTGATCCGCATCGCCGAGCCCGAAGTAGAGTGGCAGATCGCTCATCGAGAGATAGCCGGATTTTCCGTCCATCACCTTGAGCACCCGTCGTCCGTCGGCCAGAACGACAGTCACTTGTGCACCGAGTCCCTGCCGGTTCGAGCGCGTGCCGTGCAGCCAAACCTTGACAGCATTCACGCGACGTCGCGCTGCAAGTGAGCTGATGAGAACTTGCGGCGCCGCGTTGAATTCGTTCGTGACGATGTCGAGATCGCCGTCGCCATCAACATCGAGAATCACCGACGACCGCGTGCCCGTGGCGCCCATGATCGTGAACTTGTTGTCGCCGTTGCTGCGACAGCCTTTGGCCTTCGCTTCGGGCTGCGTACAATACCCGCAGTAGAGATGGCCACGGTCCGCGCTATTGCAGTCGAGGGTGAACCACACCTGATCCGTTCCCGCCGCATGCGGCTCCACGCCGAGCGCGAACTCGCTCGGCAGAAAATGCTTTCCGTTCTCGTTCAGCAATACGGAGTTCGTCGCGTAGCGAAAGGGGAAGTTCATTCCGCCGGTAACGAAGATGTCGTCCCACCCGTCGGCGTTGAGATCATCCACACTCGGGCCCCACGGCCAGTAGGTCTCCACGCCAATGCTATCGGACACTTCATCAAAGCCGGAGCCCGTGCCGTTCACCGCTGCGTGCGCGGCAAACATCGCGTTGCCGAACATCAGACTCGCCGAGCCGCCGGGCAGATAGTCCGGCGGTATCTTCGTCGCGTTTGATTTCCTCGCTTCTGCTTCCCACTCGCCAGGCGCGAAGTCCGTCCACATGTCCGAGTGCATGTCAGTCACATAGAGATCGAGACGACCATCGCCGTTGAAGTCGAATACCTTCGCGCCCATCGCGCCCCACGGTGTCTTGGGGAAATAGGAGGCGGTCGCGTCACGAAATTCTTTTCCGCCCTCGTTGAGCCAGAGATGATTCGCGCCCTGCATGTTCAGCATGTAGACGTCGGGAAATCCGTCCGCGTTCACGTCCATGATGACTGCGTCACCACTCCAGCTGTAATCGACCAGATGTGTGTCCTGCGTGACGTCCTTGAACCGCCCATGTCCGAGGTTGTGATACAGGATGCTCGCCTCCGCACGCTCGGGAAATGTGTGACCATGAAACGCGTCGCGAAGCCCGACATAATACCCGCCCGGCCCTTTGTCCTCCGTCGTGTAAGCACCAACATTGACGACAAGCAGATCGAGCAACCCGTCGCGATCGTAGTCGAACAACACTGGCGCCGACGAATGCCCTTCGTATGCCACACCTGCGTCGGCCGTGACGTCGGTGAACTTTCCGCCGCCGATGTTCCGGTAGAGGTGGTTGCCGTGTCGTACCGTCGTCACGAAGAGATCCGGTCGCCCATCATTGTCGACGTCCGCAAACGAACATCCAACAGCGATCGCATCGGGTGACCGAAGTCCCGCCTCGTCTGTGATGTTGCGAAACTTGCCCCCACCGAGATTCTTCCAGAGCTCGTTGGCACCGAGCTGTGTGACGAAGTAGAGATCGACCAGGGAATCGCCGTCGACGTCAGCAGCGCAAATGCCCGTACCGTGATCGTAGTGCACGGACTTGAAGTTCTTCCCTGCGTCCTCGACGATACGCTCGACGAACGTGATTCCGCTCGCCGCGAGCTGGTTCGTGAAGCCGAAGTCATGAAAGACCGCAGATCGCGCGACCGCTGCGCGCTGCTGCTGCGCATGTGCCGTCAGCCAGTCGGTTGTAGCTGGCGGCACCGCCGGAGCATCCTTCGTGCGGCAAGAGGCAAAGAGAGCAATGAACGCACAGCAATAGACAGCACGGATGGCACCGGGAGAAGCTCGCATGCACCAGATTGAAGGAGAGCAGATGGCGGTTCAGAGTCTACGCAGTGTCACCTCGAACCGATGAAGCATAACCGCTAGATTCCCTCGACCCCGCTTCTCACCTTCGCGCGCGATACGACCCCCATGACCCGAGCGCCGAGCACAAAGCGGAACCGGTCTTCCAATGAGTGGATAGCGCCCGTCGTCGTCGCCCTCATCACGCTCGCCGTGTTTCTTCCGGCGCTTCGGAACGGATTCGTCGCCTGGGACGACGACAAGAACTTTCTGAACAACCCGCACTATCGCGGACTCGGCCCTGCGCAACTCGGCTGGATGTGGACCACCTTCCGGCTCGGCCACTACGTGCCGCTGTCGTGGATGACGCTGGGGCTCGACTACACGTTCTGGACGATGCAGCCAATCGGCTACCATCTCACGAACGTTGTGCTGCACGCTGCGAACGCGACGCTGGTCTATTTCCTCGCGCGTCGTCTGATCGAACGCGGTGATCGCGAAGCGCTCGACCAACGATTGGCAACGGCCGCTGCGGTTTTCGCCGCACTGGTGTTTTCGCTGCACCCGCTACGCGTGGAATCCGTCGCGTGGGTCACCGAGCGACGCGATGTGCTCTCGCTCTTCTTCATGCTGACGAGCACCCTCGCGTATATGCGCATGACGGACGCAGCCGCGCAGAGAGCGCGATGGTACGTCGCGTCGCTCGCGTTGGCGATATGCGCGCTGCTGTCCAAGGCGACGGCGATGACACTTCCCGCCGTGCTTCTCATTCTCGACGTGTATCCGCTAAAGCGTCTCGGCCACGTCACGGGATGGTGGACACCAAGCGCCAAGCGAGTCTACGCTGAGCTGGTACCCTTCGCAGTTTGCTCCGTCGCGGCGATCGCGCTCTCGATCGTGGCATTGCATCCTCCACAGCAGCTTCTACTGGGACAGAAGCTCGCCATCTCGGCGTTCGGTCTTGCGTTCTATCTCTGGAAGACGATGGTGCCGCTTGGCCTTGCGCCACTCTACCAGATGCCACGATCGCTGGCGTTAGGCTCCGCTCCATTCGTGGCGAGCTACATCGTCGTTGCGATGTTATTCGGCGCCGCGTGGCGCGCGCGTCAACGTCGACCGGCCGTAACTGCGGCGTTGATCGCATTCACCGTGATCGTACTACCGATGCTCGGCGTCGTGCAGAATGGACCACAGATCGCCGCTGATCGATATACGTATCACGCTGCTCCGGCGCTCGCGATTCTGGCCGGCGCGGCGGTAGTCCAATTTGCGCGATGGAATGCGCGCGTTGTCGCTGGTGCGTGCGTCGTCATGCTTGGTGCGATGAGCGCGCTGACGTGGAGGCAGATTGCGGTCTGGCACGACTCCGCGACGTTGTGGTCACGCGTCCTCGAGGTCGACCCGAATTCCTCCATCGCGCACAGCTCGTGGGCGAGTCTTCTCTTCGCGGAGGGAAGGCTCGATGAGGCAACGGAGCACAGTGCGCGCGCGGTCGAGCTCGACCCTGACGATCCCCAGGCACGCAACGCGTTAGGCACTGCCTTCGCGCGACGAGGAAAGCTGGATGAGGCGGTGCAACAGTTCCAGCGCGCGATCACCATTGCGCCATCTTCCGACGAAGTCGAGAACAACTGGGGCGTCGTAAGCGTGCAGCAAAGCGATATCGCCGACGCGATCGAACATTATCGCAGGGCGCTCGCGATCAACGTGGACAACGCCGATGCGCACGTAAACTGGGGTAATGCTCTCGTGCGCGAAGACAAACTCGACGAGGCGATCTCACACTATCGCGACGCTCTCGCCATTCGTCCCGATCACGCCGAGGCGCATCAGAATTGGGGCGTCGCACTCGCGCGCGGCGGACACTTTGTCGAGGCGATCGAACAGTTCCGACAGGTGCTCGCACTGAATCCCGATCATGCGGAGGCGAAGCAGTACCTCGCGCGCGCGACGCAACTGTTGCGTGGCGGCAGCTGACGTTGCCGCTAAATCACGAGTCAGGGTTGCGTGGTCATCCCGCAGGAGCGAGCGGAGCGAGCGAGTGTCGGGATTTAGCTTCGCGCCGATTATATCCGGTCACGGTGCGGCGCACGGTAGATCCCGACACTCGCTTCGCTCCTGCGGGATGACAACGTCCCGTTTCGCTCCTGCGATCAGCAGGTTGACAGACTCGTTTAGCATGGAGCCGTTCAACTGCAATTTTACCGCAGAGGACGCGGAGGATCGCAGAGGACGACAGAGGAAATACAGAACTCCGGCGCTAATTCAGTTGCGCCGCCTCCACACAGCCATACAGTCGCTTTCGGTCTGCAGGTTGGCACGCCTGCACTTACTGACTTTGTGTAGTCCTCTGCGGTCCTCCGCGTCCTCTGCGGTAGAATGCCTTATCCGTTTTGTAGTTTGATCATGTCTTTTTAGCGTCGCTTCCGTGACGCTGTCCCGTGCGCCTCTTTAGGCACGTGCGCAAACAACTCCCGCCTGGTTTCCGGATTCCGCAACTTCCACATCACGCCATCCGTGAAGTAGTGGTGGATGTTGATGAACATGAGAATGAGGATCGGCGCCGCCTTTCCCGGCTGCTCACCAAACACGCGTCCAATCACACTCATCGCTGAATACGGCACCGCCTGCGCAACGAGCACGCTGACGACAAGAAGTCCCGCACCATACAGCACCATGTGCATCGCGACCTTTCCGCCTTCGCGCGCACGATCGGCCGTCGTGCGATTGATCTCTACGCGAATCGGAAACGCGAGATACTGCAGCGCATGCGCGATCTGGATCCAGAAGATCGCCTTGGGATCCCGCGCCATCATTGCGTACCAGACAAAGAGCGCGAGCCAGGCAACCAACGCTCGGAGCGGCGGCAACTTGCCCGTGCGACGGCGCATCATTGCCAGCCCCACCAGACCAAGTACGAATGCCGCTGCCGTCGCCGCGCTGGTCAGGTAATACACGGGCCGCATACGCGACGGATCCTTGAGCTGCGTATAAAGGAACCATGAGATGTGCCACGCCAACAGAATCCTCAGGCTGCTCCGGATCAACCGGCGCTCGGTCTTCTCGAACGCGGCGCCTTCCAGATAGGCGTACGACGCCATCATCCCCCACACCTGGCCCGTGTAGTGCCAGGCGAGATACGCACTCGCCACACTGATCAGTACAATCACCAGCGCTGGCGAATACTGCGCTTCCCAGAGCGCAATGGCCGCATAGACGAGCAGTATGACCGGCACATAGATCGACGCCCATTTGTGCCGCAGAATCGTCTCGCGATCGCGATACACCAGCCGGTACGACGCCATGAAGTGTGGCATGTTGATCGCCGTGCCGAGCCACGCCTGAGCGCCCGCGCCGATCAGGACGAGGTCAGATCTGCCACTCAACAGCAGTGGAACGAACAGCAGCAGCGACAACCCTCCCACGCAGAGGAGGTCGAGCGACGGCGAGAGAATGGAATTCGAAGCGGCCGGCCGGTCCGAAACAGCAACCTGTTTCAAGGCTATCGGGGCGGTTGAGTGATCGTGTCGCGTACAGACGCAGGAAGATGACGCCCACCCGTGAGTGTCACCATCACCGCGCCGCCCGACGCCAGGCGTCCGAACTGACTCTCGGCGCGCGACGGATCGAGATACTCGACGCGTTCCACCTGCGGTACGGCGATGACTTTCAGGGATTCGATGCCTCCCTGCCGAATACCGTCCACGTAAAACGAGGTGGCGACCACACGCGTTCGTGCACCAGGCGGAGGCTGCAGGAATTGCGGACGCAGACCCCGAATGGCCTGAAACAGATCCACCGTGCCGTGTGCTTCCATCAGCTCGTCGCGCGTGATTACATCTCTCTGGCGACTCTGCGCCAACAGCGGCCGCCATTGCGCGCCCATCAACAGAATGCCGAAGAGCGCCATCGTCATCTGCGTTCGCTTGCCGATCATACTGCTCCTCCGCGGTCGAGTGACGTGGTGGCGTCTACTGACGCGAAAGGGCCGTCGGCACGTGCCCGACGGCCCTCATTTCGCCGTGCAACGGCCCCGCGCGATCAATCCGGCGATGCGCGTATGCGCGTTAGCAGAGTGGCGAACAGGTGCGCGGCGGACGGCGATCCCAATTGAAGCCGATCGCCGGAACCGCGAACGCCGCGCTCTGTGGTGCCTTTGAGCCGACGACAGAGCGCGGAAACACAAAGGCACTCACTGCCGTTCCGGCGACATTGGTGCCCGGTATCGACTCGATATCTACCGTGCCCGGCGTGCCAGGAATGGCCAGCGCATCGGCAAAGAGCGACGTGCCACCGCCCGCGGGCTGAACGTTGTACATGTACGAGCCTTTCGGGAAGTCGCTGTAACTGCTGGCGCTGTAAGCAGGCACTGCAGCCCACGTCGCGGCGACGGGCGCCGTTCCGCCCTGTGCGTAGACACGCACGTCGATCGGGCTGTCCGTCGTATTCACCACACGAAGCGCGACCTGTGCGCCTGGATCAGCGACCGTCTCATCCCAGACCGTGAGCTTCATCTTGTCGGCGCCGGTTGAGCGCGCATTTCCCCACAGCATCACCGTATAGTTGTGCGTCGCCGTCGCACTGATCGTCGAGTCCTTGATGACCGTCGACGCAACAGCCTGCAGCGTGTCGTCGAGGAAAACGCGAAAGTGACGCGCACCTTCCATAGTGGGCTTGTACTCGGTGAGCGTTGGCACGAATGGCGCCGTCGCCGACATCGCGTTCCGGAATGGAACCCGGAACTGCGCGTTACTCTCCACGATGTCGACGAAGCGGAAGTCGAGACCGTACGCCGCTCCCGTGTCAGGCACCGCGTTGATGAAGCGAATGCCCGCGGTCGGAATCGCCTGCGTGGGCTTCAGTGCATCAGGTGTTGAACATGCATTCACGGCGCCAACTGCCAGGAGCACCGAGAGGGGAATTATGCGTCGCATGAAGAAGACTCCATATGAGGTTGAAGCGCCGGCTCGATGTTTCAATGTCTTGGAATGCGGACAGAGCTCGCCGTATCGTGCGGGAGCGGCAGGGGATCCTCGCCACCGGTGCCTAGTATCGAGCGGCCGGCAATGAGGGCAACGATACCGACTCCGACTGCAGCAACAGCGAGCGTGCGCGAACGTGAAAACCGGCGCTCATACAGCGTAGTGACGTACTCGTGTTTGATGCGGATCTTTTCGCCGCGCCATGTCTGCTCTCCCCCGCGAAGAAACTTCACGTTGCTCACCGCCACGAGATACTCGGCGGCATCGTCCTGCATCAATTGCCCTTCGACCTGCGCGATCTCGGGGCCCATCTGTCCGCCGAGTCCAACTCGGCCAACGTCATTGATGTCGAACGCCATCGCGCTTCCCGGAACAGGAGGGGCTGCACCTGCCGGCGACAACTCGTAACACGCCGCCAGCAGGCTGCTGCACATCACAACCGCGCCGATACGAAAGATCCTCACTCGTCGATCACCAACCGTACGTTCCTTTGACGGCCGCGGATCCTGGTGCGTCGCCGACGCCAGCCCCGGTGCCGTACAGCTTCGACGACGGTATGCCGCGCGAAAGCAGATCCTCATTTGGCGTCGCCCAGTACAACGGCGTACCAACCGGCAAGTCACCCCAGCCACGTGAGTCGAAGTACCATGAGCCGAGAACGGTGTATGCCGTCTCCATGCGCTTCTCCCACTTCATCGCCTCGAGCATGTTCCCGCACGCAGTAGCCGTGTACGACGGCGCCACCGGAACCTGCGGAACGCAGCTCGCACCGCCCGGTACAGCCGTCGTACCGTCAAAGGCAGTGATCGCCGGCAATCCGTTCTTCTGACGCGTGACGTTGATCAACGCCGCAGCAGCCGCGTAGTTGCCCGTACGGATGAGTCCCTCTGCCTGGAGCATATCGAGCTCACTCTTGGCGAAGTAGAGCGTATTGCCCTGCTGACCCGTACCTGCATCTCCCTGCACGCGCCACGGATGGAACCGTGTGAAGTCGTAGTTGGACCAACCCCATCCCGAGCCTGCGAATTGATCGTTGCCACCCGGACGGTTCACGAAGTAGCGCTTGCACACAGTGCCTGACGTGGCGCAGCTGGTAATCGCGAAATCAGCCTGCTGAGCCGCACGGTTCGCTCCCTGCGGAAAGCGAAGATCAGGCGTGATCATGAAGAAGCCGTTGTTGCCGGACCCACGCGAGCCGAGCGGCGTGTTGAGCCACTGGGTGTAAGCTCCCGAGACGTCGCCCATTCCGATGACGAACGGCGGCATCTGATGCCAGAGCCCCGCCACATCGTACTGCGCGCGCCACGAGTTCACGACGCCCGAGCCACTCGTGGTGTTGTTGCTCGTCGTGACCAGGTGGTCAGCGGTGATGCCGTTCTGTGCATCTGCAATCACGAGATCCCACTTGACCGCCGCGCGCTCGGCCGGCGTACGGGCCACCGACGCGCGAAGTCGCGCGCGATAGCTGCGAATCAGTCGGACGAATTCAGGAGCCGTGAGAGACGTCGGCGAAGGAATCCATGTCGATGGAAGCGGGAAACCCTGTCCGCCAGTCACCGGCGCGTTTGCATAGTCGATCGCGCGCTGCAACGCCGCGTACGCTGAATCCATCGCTTCGCTATATCCGAGAAGCTTTCCAGCATCGACTGGATCGGTTTTCGTCGTGATCACGGCGGTCGAATCATAGAGCACGGCTACATAGCCGATCGAGATGCCCCGGAGGAACTCGGCGAAGGCCAGGTCGCGAGCCTTTCGTGCGCTGGTCGTGAGATCGAGCCCGGCGTCCACCTGACCGAGGAAGCTCGACGCCACGCGCTGCACTTCGTTCTCGATCTGATACGCACGTGCCTGTTCTCCCGTGCACACGTTGCCGGGTGTGTTCGTGTTGTCCACGCCCGCGAACGGCAGACGTCCATTCAAGCAGTTGTTGGCGAGACTCGAGAAATTCATGACGGACATCACGCCCGTCATTCCCTCGACCACCGTGAGGCTGCCATATAGCCCGGACGACCACCGCTTGAAATAGCCGCCCACCAGATTCTCAGCGTCCGTCGCCGTGCCGAGCACGAGCTTCGTGTCACCGCTGGTGGGGTTGGTTACCTCGAGCTGCTTTTCGCACGCGCCGAGGCCAATACCGATCACCGCAAACAGGGCGGCATATCGGGTCAGGTTTCGATTCATGTAGGCTGACTCCTAGAAGCGCGTGGAAATCGTGAACGTAAAGGTGCGAAGCGTCGGGAAGCCGAACGCATCGACCTGATTGATCAAGCCAGAATTCGAGGAGCCAGCATTCGCGACGCCGACCTCTGGATCGTATCCGCTGTAGTTGGTAAAGGTCATCAGGTTGCGGCCGATGATACCGATCGACACGTCGTTCAGCGCTGCAACGTTGCCGACGCGATACGTCAGGCTCACCTCGCGCAGCTTGGCATATGAGCCGAGCTCCGTGTTGTAGTTGTTCGGGCCGAGGATGTCGTAGAAGCCGCCCGTACCCTGGTTACCCGCCTCCGCACCACCACCACGCCAGCCGTATCCGACCGGCTTCGCCGTCTCGATGGTGTTGCCGCTCTGGTCAAACGTGCCGGAGCTGAAGTCGAGCAGACCCCAGCCTTCACCCTGATTCTGGATGAAGTGCCCGAACGTGCCATCCAGCAGGGCGTATGCGGTCAAGCGCTTGTACGTGACGTTATTGGTGTACGTCATGCGGAAGTTCGGCAGCACGTTTCCAAGAATGTGCTGGATGCCGACGCCCTCGCCCTTCTCGCCACGCAGCGGACGATCGACGATCGGGCTGCCGAAGAACAGCGGGTAATTCCACGGCGAATTCGCCTGCGAGAGCTTGGTCTGCCACAGGTTCTTCGAGATTCCATCGCGCCAGTTGTGGCCGTCACCGACCCACACGACCCAGCCCTGATCGTTGATCTGATACGCGTGCGTGTCGCCCGGCGCACCATTGCCGCACTGGCCCTGCACCGTGCCTGGCATGTCGCCGCACGTGCGATAGAACTTGCGGCCCCAGATGCTGCCGAACCGATTCATCGGCTGGCCATCGACGATCGAATCCTTCGCCGTGTACAGGAAGAGGCTTCCCGTACCCTGCGTGGTCGGCGACGTCGGGTAGTAGTCAGGAACGAACAACTCCGTGATGTACGTGCGCGTGCGATCCCACGAGCCGCGCATGCTCCAGCTGAAATCCGTCTTGGTGACGACGGGCAGATTCAACGCGACTTCCCACGTATGATTCGCCAGCGTACCGGCATTCTGCCACTGCGACGTAAAGCCGAGCGACGATGGCGTGTTCACAGGAAGAATCTGGTCGCGCGTTACGCCGTCGACGTGCGTGATCTCGACGCCGAGTCGGTTGAACAACGTGAAGTCCGTGCCGAGCTCTGTTTCTGTCGTCGTCTCCGGCTTGAGCAGCTTGTTGCCCGCCTGACCGAGCGAACATCCGCTCACACCGCACGTGTACGTCTCGTACTGTGCCGTGAAGCGAGGCGTCGAGCCTGCGCTGCCGCGCGACGCACGAAGCCGGAAGTCGCTCAGCTTCTGGAGCTTCCAGAATGGCTCTTCCGACACACGCCACACACCTGCAAAGCGCGGGAACGACGCGAACCGATTGCCTGCGCCAAAGCGCGAGCTGCCATCGACGCGATACGCGCCATCGAAGATGTAGCGTCCCTTGTAGTCCAGATTCACGCCAGTGAGCGCGCCGACATTCTTGTCCGTCGTGTAGGTCGGCGTGGAGACCGCCGGACTCGCCGTCGCATTCGTGAGCGTATAAATGTCCTTCACCACGAACTGATTGGCGCTCGCTCGGCTCGTATAGACCTTTTCCTGGTCGAACAAACCCTTGAAGCTCAGCTTGCCGGTCAGATCGGGGTTGAGCTGCTTGTGCAGCAATGCCGAGATGCTGCCGTTCAGCGCTTCATCAGTCCCGTTGTCGATCTGGATCTGGCCCAGATTGAGGGTAAGATCGGGCTGCTTGATGGTGCGGTAGCCCTTGTTGAAGTGCTGGTCTTCCGTGTTGCTCCGGTTGTCGTAACCGAAGTTTGCGTCGAATGTCACCCAGTCTGCCGGGAAATAGCTCGCGCTGACGCTTCCGAGGTAGCGTGCCGACTTCCGGGTGTCGGAGCGATTTTCCGCATCGTAGAGGAACGTGCCTGCACCGTTGCCCGAGCCGCGGAACCCTGCACCGCCACCAACCACGATGGGACGTCCCAGAGTATCGCGCGCCGAATAGTCCGTGCCTGCCGGTGCACCACGGAGCAGCTGTCCGAAAATGCTGCCGTTGGAGGAGCCGCCGTTGCGAAGGTCAGTGACGCTCTTGTCGAACAGAGAGCTCATCGAGATGAGCAGGTTCGTCCGCACATCGTAGTCGAGATTCAGACGACCGCGCTGTTGCTGCTGACCGTTCAGTCCCTTGATGGCGCCCTGATCGGTCGTGTATGAGCCGCTCGCATAGAAGCGGACGGCACCCACGCGACCCGTCGCGTCGATCGAGTTGAGCGCAACCGCATTGCGGTTCGCGGCCTGTACGAACGAGTTGTAATACTGGCCCGGCCAGATGTTCGACTGAAAGACATTCGTAAGCTCGCCGCCGGCGGCGGACGGAGCATTCCACTGCAGGTTCTGGTTCGTGCGCGTCGTGTCGGCATTGACGTTGTTGATGCGCAGAACCTCCTTCATCCAGTCGAGCGTCTGTGAGCATGGCGCTGCGTTCGTCGTGCCCGTGACGCAGAAGCGCGTGCCGGTCTCGTCGAGCTGCAGGTGATGATTCACCGGCTGCCCGTAATCGAGACTATTGAGATCGCTGAAGCCGTATTCGGTGCGTGCGCCGAATCGCACACCGTCCTGGCTGCCACCACGCTTCGTCCTGATCGTGATGACGCCGTTCGCCGCCTTCGCGCCATACAGCGATGCTCCCGCGGCGCCCTTCACGACTTCCACCGACTCGATGTCGAGGCCGCCGAGGTCGGCCATGCTGCCGACGTTCATGATGATGCCGTCCACGATGATCAGCGGACCCTGCGTGCGACCCTGCGCGTTGAGCGACGTTGGCCCACGCATCAGAATCTCCGGCGTGCTACCCGGCATTCCTCCCGCCTGCGCGATGCGCATGCCGGCGACTTTGCCCTGCAATGCGCGAATTGGATCGAGGCCCGGCACCGGAATGTCTTCTTCCGTGATGCGGCCGACCGCGAACGGCACCTTCGAACGCTCTGTGCCTTCGATCGATCCGGTGACGACGACTTCGCTCAGCCGATTCACATCCTGCTTGAGCGAGAAGTTCTGCGTCTGCGTGCCTGGAACGATCGTCACCACTCGCACCTGCGACTGATGCCCGATCGCGCGAATGCGGAGATTCACCTTCTGTCCGCTTACCCGACCAGCCGGAATACTGATGGTGTAGCTGCCGAGCGTGTTGGTACCGACCGAGACTTGCAGGTCGTTGATGTACAGGTTGGCCGCTTCAACCGCTTGTCCGGATTCACTGGTCACCTTGCCGGTGATCACCGCGTTCTGGCTTTGCGCACCTCGCAATGGAAGCGCAACCAGCGCGGCAAGCGCCAGCAGTACTCGTACTCGGGTCATGAGTGTCATCTCCCTTCGGGCTGGATAGGGGACAGAAGCCTGCAACGTGCACGTGAACGGCTAACGACGCGAGGCAACCATTCGGACTGCCATGGTGTCTCACTTACAGAAGCATTCGGGGGCGACTGAAATCGAGCGTCGCACTGGGCGACACGACACGATTTGGTGGGAACAGCAGGCCGAGCTTCCTGTCCGTGCAGCAAGCGGGCAAGGGAGATCGTGCACACATATCAATCAACGCTCACCATCACGTTGGCGGGCGGTTGTGGTAGCACGTTCAAGTGGACGGTCTGCGGCCAAGATATCCCCCCCGCCGGCTTCTGCAAGGACCCTCCGTCGGGTTCAGATGATCACGCGCATGATCGTCCTAGTTCCTCGGACCCGTAGACTGTGGTCGTCGTCACAATCCCCGCCGAGCGGCGCTCGCCACCGACAGCACACGTGTCGACAATCAAGAGCGTGCATATGTTTGGCGTGTGACGCACATCAATCAGCCCGCCCGCACGCGCCGCGCACTCTTTACAACATTCACGGTGCTCGCGCCCTTTGCGCTCCTCGCCGCACTCGAAGGAACACTGCGCGCAACGTGGCACAATGGCGCGATGCCAGCCTTTGAAGACATTCGCGTCGGCAACGCCAGATATCGCGCGCCGAGCTCACGACTCGCGCGACGATACTTCGCTAACGAGTCGTCGCCGCCCGTCCCACCGACAGATCTCTTCGCCGTCGAGAAGCCCGCGCACGGTCTGCGACTCTTCGTCCTCGGCGAATCCTCAGCGGCCGGATTTCCCTATCCGCATAACGGCACCTTCTCGCGCGTTCTCCGCGATGCACTGCACGACGTCCTGCCGAACGACTCAATAGAAGTCGTCAACCTTGGTATCGCCGCAACGAACAGCTTCACACTCGTCGACCTCGTGGATGACGTGCTCGAGCAGCATCCCGACGCCGTCCTCATCTACGCCGGTCACAACGAATACTACGGCGCACTCGGCGTGGGATCCTCCATTCGCATCGGCTCGTCACCGCGACTCGTACGTGCGTATCTCGCACTCGAGCGGCTTCGAACGGTCGTCCTGCTGCGCAACGCGTTGAATGGCGTAGTGCACGCCATACGTCCTGCACCAGTCGATTCAACCGTCGCGACGTTCATGGAATCCGTCGCCGAGGATCAGCAAATCACATTTGGCGGACACGCGTACAGCGCCGGCCTCGCCCAGTTTCACGACAACGTCGGCATCGCACTTCGCCGGTTTCAGCAAGCCGGAGTTCCCGTCTTCATCGGCAGCATCGCGTCCAACGAACGAGACCAGCCACCATTCGTCTCACCAGCGAACACATCGGCGCGTGCCGCGTACGACTCCGCGCGTCAGTCTCTTGCGCATTCAGACTCCGCCGGCGCACGACGCCTGTTCGCGCGCGCACGTGACCTCGACGTCATCCGCTTCCGCGCACCCGGTGCACTCAACGACACGGTGCGCTCACTCGCGTCTACGTACGGCGCGCACTACGTGCCGGTGGCTGAACGTCTTGCTGCTGTCTCGCCTGGTGGAATGCCGGGTCACGAGCTCTTCCTCGAGCATGTACATCCCAATCGCCACGGTTACGCACTGATCGCGGAAGTGTTCGCGGACGCTCTGCGCGATGAGCACTATCTCGAACGAACCGCGTCGCCTGCGCGACTTGCACCATGGTCCGACTACGAGCGGCGCATGGAGCTTTCCGCCTTTGATGAGCGCATCGCCGAGCACACTGTAAAAACCATCACGACACGCTGGCCGTTCGTCGCACGCGAGCAGGCGCAGGACTATCGTGGCACCTATCGCCCCACGGATTACGCTGACAGCCTGGCCCTCCTCGTCTCGCGTGGAGGAATTGCGTGGGCGGAAGCGAAGCTGCGCGTCGCGGCAAACGATGAGGCCCATGGCGCGCCAGACGCGGCGCTAAGGGAGTACATGGGACTGCTCCGCGACCGGCCGTTCGTCGAAACGGGTTACCGGCTCGTTGGACGAGCGCAGCTTGCGGCGGGACGTCCCGAGGACGCTGAGCCGTATCTCGAGCGCGCGGTTGTTCTCACGCCGAGCGCGGAGTCCTGCTACCTTCTTGGCATAATCGCACTCGGGAAGAAGGACTACGCCCGAGCCATCACACTGCTCGATCAATCCGTAGCGCTGTCACCAAACGCTGTTCCAGCGCTATATCAGCTCTCGCTCGCCTTCGGCTTGTCACACAATCTTCAGGCAGCGCGTGGAGCAGCTCTACGCGCCGCGCGCATCGACTCACGCTATCCGGGTCTCGCAGACTGGATGAAAGTGATTGGAATGGCGGCGCCGTGAAAGCGACCTCAATCGATTCCGCCGGCACGAGAACGCGTACGAAATCGAGATCGATCCTCACCCTATCAGCCTGACACTCATGCGCCTGCGCAACTTCTTCGTGGCCGGTGCCACCGTATGCTCACTCGCCGGCTGCGCGGCAAAGCATAGTCCAACGGTCACCTACGACGAGCCACCCACGGAGAAGTGGACGGGCAGCCTGCAGCCGACGCAGCAGCGTTCCGGGCAGCTCGTCGTCACCAGTCAGAACAGAACGTTCGGGAGCATATCGCTGAGAAGAACGTCGATGGGCACCATGCAGCGCATCCACGTTTCGCTAACGCTCTCCATTCCGTCGATCAGCTCGCAGCAGCTTCGCTGGGCAATTCTTCCCGAGCGTTGCGGCACGGGCGAGCTTCCCCTCACTGGCTTTGATCAGTTCCCATTGCTGGAGATCGGATCAAATGGTCGCGGGCAGGTCGACACAGACCTTCCTCTCGACATGAACACGACGAGCGCCTATCACGTGAACGTGTATCTCGGCGGACAGCAGCTCGATAATGTCGTCAGCTGCGGCAACATCAAGTACGAGACTGCGCAGGTAAAGTGAGCGTTCCCGCCTGAGACACAGCTAAGAGAGACATCAAAAGAGGCGCGCCATCACTGGCGCGCCCCTTTTGCGTTCAACGCTGCAACGGAGCTTACATCCGTTCGATCAGCCGCTCGGCGCGTGAGCGCGTCGCGGGAAAATGCAGTGAAAGAACCTGACCCGTCGGCAGTGCGATCGACGACTGGCTTGGTCCGAAGTAGTTCCGGCTGGCCAGCACGCCACCCGTAGCGAAGCTACTGATCGACTGCTCCTTGCCCACTCCGCCAAACGTGTAGACCGCAAGGCCGAGTGTTTCAAGCTCCTTCGCCGGGATCGGAAGGTGATGGACTGTTCCCGGCTGCAGGCCGTCGACGTGACGGCGCTGGAACAGCGACCATCCATTCGTGTTCATCAGCTCGATGTCACGCTCGTACTCGATGTAGCCGAGCAGCTTGGCCGAGCCATCTGCTGCCGCTGCCGGCGTCAGATGTCCGCGATTGACGCGCGTGTTGTTGATGAGCGACGCCGCAATCGACAGGTCGCCATTCGAGCGGATCAATGCCTCCGCGCGCACGAGATCACTCTCGGCTGCGAGGAGATACGGAACCGGCGTCTGTTCTTCCGTCGGTGAATCCGTCGAGTGATCAAAGTAGCGCGAGTGGTAGTACGGGCTCAGCATGTAGACGCCGCGCGCCGGGTCGCCCGGAATTGGCGTCTTGTATGCGAAGTCCGACGTAAAGCGCGCGTCAGCGGAACTTCCCTTGGGCGGCGGCGTTGTCGATGTCATCTCCAGCGGCGCCGTCGGATCCATCCGGTTGATCACGCGAAGATCGACGCGCTGCCAGCTTGGCGCATTGCCGACGTCGACCATGTTCGAGTACCACGTGTTGAAGTCGCCGACCACGACCATGTCGAACGGCGCGCCGCCGCTGCCTGTGCCCACACCATTGGCGGCATAGGTTGCAACCTGCGCCCAATTCACAGTCGCCGCCTCGGCCGCATTGCGCGGAGTGTATGCCATCGTGAGCGCGGCCATGG
>JBDUCR010000512.1:0-1928 GCA_040003345.1 bacterium | reverse complement strand
CTCCTCAGGACGTTGTCTCTATCGTGACCGGCCTGAAGGGAGCAACCGCATCGCCCCAGCCAGCAGGGCCCGAAGATCGATGAGCATGAAGGAACGCGAATGGCTGGAATTGGAGGCGCTGTCCTGCCTTCGTCTGCAAGCGCGACCACTCGTATAACGCGATGTAGTCGTTCATCGGCACCGACGCGATCGCGCCGCCGATGACGTCGAGCGGAAGATCATCGAGCGTCTTGAAATGGACGCACGACTTGCCCATGTCGAGCTTCTTGCCAGACCGTGCGTACGCCTCCTTGAATCGCTTCGCTGTTGGCACGTCAGCGTAGATGCCCATCAGATAGACGTATCCCTTCGGCAAATTGCTGCGCCGACGTCGCGCACGGCGCTGATTATCGCTCGGCGATCGTCGGGCAAATCAGCGAGGTACGACTCAACAGTTTTGGCGGCGCTCATCACCATGGAATGGCTCCGTCACTTTGCGTTAGGAATGAGATAATCCTGCGACGCAACGCACTGCCACCGTCCGTCGAGCAGGACCCACGCGTCGGTGTAGCGATAGCGATGCGTGAACGGGCCCTCTGGTCCTCGGCCCTTCATCTCGAGGATTCCGATCACGACGGCTGAGTTGGGATAGACCAGCGCGCGCATGTTGGCGTTCGAGGCATGCTGCACAGTGTCGGTGCCGCTCGTGAATGCCTTGATTCCCGCTTCGCGCTCCATGACGCCGGATTCGTCGGAGTAGACCCACTTTGGCGCGACGATCTGTCGCAGCGCTTTGGCGTCGCGCTTGACGACGGCCTGCGCAAATTCGTCCTCGAGGCGGAAAAGCGTTTTCTCGACGCTGACTTGCGCGCGTGCTGGAACGGCAAAAACGAACAACAACGCTACTAGCACGAGCAGCCTGTCATCCCGCAGGAGCGAAAGCGAGTGTCGTGATCTATTGCGCGCCGCGCCGTGGCTGGAAACAATCGGCACGAAAGTAGAGCCCGACACTCGCGTGCTTCGCTCGCTCCTGCGGGATGACAACGGCGATCTACTCACCAAAGTGAGGCTCATACGTCCCCTCCGAATCTTCCGTGAGACGCAACCGATCAATCGTCCGCGCACAGGTATTCCAGCGTAGCAGCGCATCGTCGTTGCCGGACTTCCTGATCGCCGCCGCTTCCTCGAACGAATTCATTGCCGTCCGAAACGAGCGGTACGCAATCGCTTCGGCGTGCATGGCGCCGTGCAGTAGTTTGGCGTGTCCCAGCCGCTCGTCGATGATGCCCGAGTAGTAGAAACGTTGATACGGATCAGTGAGGCGGCCGAGCAACGATTGTGCGCGACGCATCAACTCACCGGGCTCGGGTCCGAACTGGTCGGTGAGCGAGAGTAGCAGCATCACGAGCACTTGTTGATTCGCCGGATCCACCTCGAGGATGTCGAGACAGATGCTCTCCGTCGCCCACGATTGATTCAGCAGCCGATATCGCTCTGCCTTCTGGATCGCACGCGGAATCGCGTCGGCCGAAATGGTCTTGAGCTCGTGCGTGGTCTTCTCCATGCGATGCTCCCGTTTCAGCTCTTTCGCGGACCACGCACCAGGCGCACGAGTGCGCTCAATGGATCAAAGTGCTTGTCCACGACCCGCTCCTTGAGCGGAATGATGGCGTTGTCGGTAATCGTGATGTGCTCGGGACACACCTTGGTGCAGCACTTGGTGATGTTGCAGTACCCGATGCCGAAATCTTCCTTGAGCGCAGTCGTCCGCTCTTCGATATCCAGCGGATGCATCTCGAGTGCCGCCGCATACACGAGGTAGCGCGGGCCCACGAACTCCTCGTGCTTGTGATGATCACGTAACACGTGACAGACATCCTGGCACAGGAAGCATTCGATGCACTTCCGGAATTCCTGCACGCGATCGACGTCTTCCTGCGCAATGCGCC
>JBDUCR010000181.1:0-21521 GCA_040003345.1 bacterium | reverse complement strand
GCGATGTGGTCGGCGCCGTCGGACGGGAGGCATGAGAGAGAAAGTAAGGCGTGACCGGAATCAGCGCACCAGAGACCAATCGCTCGCGCACGATGCCAGCCCAAGCTTACGCGCGACGGCACGTGACGACGTATTACTCCACGACGTGCTGTAAATGGGAAGGCGCCCCGACGCGTGAATCGCGCGTGCCCACGCAGCGGTCACCCGACCACCAAAGCCGCGCCCTCGAAATGGCATAGCCGTTTCCAGACCCGCTTCGGCTGCGACATCCGACCGCCGTGCGCAGAAGCAGACACTCACCGCGTGTCCACTTTCGCAGACAGCGACAATTGGTGAGCACTCTGAAATCTCGCTCGCCGTCCAGCCACGAAAGTATTTCTCCACTTGCGACAGCTCGGTGACGATCACGGTGTCGTCTGCAAGCGCGATATGGGAGGGAATGGTGAACACGGGTCCTCCGTCGATTCGACCTCCCGCGAGCGCCTGATAGCGAGCGGCATGCACCGGCGCGTCCGTGAGGTCGAGCGCCGGCGGTTCCGTTTGTGCCAGCGCGTGGAGCTCATCGGCCACGTGCGTCGGTACGTCGATATGAACCGCCCATGCACAGTCGGTGTGGCTGCGGATGAGCATGAACAGCGGTCCGCTCGCTGGATTCGATTCGCGGGTGCCGAGAATGCGTCCCGCCGAATTCAGCTCGAATAGCGTTTGTAGCTGAAGTTCGGAGGTGAAGTGCGTCACGCTTCGAAAGCCAGAATGACGTCGAGCCGATCCACAAACTCGGCCTGCGCAGGTACGAGTTTCGTCTTCGCGACCGCCGGCGTAAACCACGCTGCCCGATCGACCTCGGGAAACTCACTTTGCTTTCCCGACTTGGGCGGCCACTCCATCACGAACGTATTGCTGCGAATCTCATCCGCATCACACGCCCCCTCGGCAGCCCATATCGACACGCGTTTTCCACTCGCCTGCGTCACCTGGCCAAGCGGATGAAATGGCCCTTCGACGTGAGAGCCAGTCTCCTCGTGGAATTCCCGCTGAGCAACGGTGAGTGGATCTTCTCCATCGACGTACTCGCCCTTGGGAAAGGACCAGACGCCGAGATCCTTCCTGGCCCAGAGCGGACCGCCGGGATGCACGAGCAAAAGCTCGAAGTCCGTGCCGGTCTTCCGGTAAAGCGCAATTCCTGCGCTCGTCTTAGTCACGCTTCGGTATGCCTGCTGTTCACTTGCGCCTCGTTGCCGCTCGGAAGCACCGCGGTTTGGTTGCGCACGCCGCTCACGCGCCAGAAAAGGTTGCGGTCGGCGACAGGTGCGCGCTTCTCGAGAATGGAAAGATATTCGCGCCGTCGAACGCAGTTCGGCGGCGCGTGTGGCAGCGTTGTCCGAAAGCACACGCACCGTATTGACTGCCTTGATCCGAGAGATGAATCATGCGGCGGAGCGGTCGTGTCAAGCGCATCGTGGGCGACGGCAAACTGGCGGATAGGCGACGGGGCATCGGTGATCCCTCCTCTCTCACATAGAGTAAGGCTGTACCGAACCGGGTCAACTCCAATCTGCATCCATCGCGGAGCGCCGTGCTTTTTTGAACGGCTCCAGGCTTCTAAGGCTTGAAATTCGGGTTGGCGTTGGTCTCTTCCGGCGGGATCGGGGCGCACAGATTGCTTCCGAACTTCTGTGCACTGTTCGCGTAGAAGATGGCGCCATCGGGATCCGTGAGCACCGACGTGAATGGCACGGACGGATTGCGGCGCAGATCGCCCAGCTTCTTTCCTTCCAGCCAGAAGTCCCGCGCTCGTTGGTTGAGGAGCTCCGCTACGACCGACAACGTGTCGGTAGCGCCGGCATAGGCCGATTGCATGCCTGCCGCGCGACGCGCGTTGATCAACGCGATGGCCGTTGTCGTTGCTGCACTGCCGTGCAACTGTGCTTCGGCCACGATGTAGAGCGCTTCGAGCCCTGATGCCAGGCGAATCGGATCGGAGTAGCTGCTGTACTTGGTCTGGATGATGAAGGGTAGACCGTTTTGCGTGTTGCCAGGCTGCGTGCTGTCGATGGAAACGCGAGCATCACTCTGGCGGTAGCGCGCCGGAGCCACCAGCACACCGGCGAGGCTCGACGCATAGAACTGATTCCCGAGCGAGCTCTGGGTGCTGAGGTTTGCGCTCGTGACGACGTCGGTGGTGAACGACGCCGGCACCAGCGCTGCAGTCTGGGCCGCAGCGGTGTAGTTACCGCGCTGGAGATACGCTCGCGCCAGTCCCACATTCGACGCATTCATGATCGTCGTTCCTGCCGCGCCGGCTGCCTTCGCAACCGTCAATGCGGACGTGAATGCGGTGATCGCTGTATCGAGAAGCTGAGGATCTGTAAGCTCGGGGCCACCCTGAATGACTCCGGTGCACATGGTTTCCGCCATGAGCTCCACCGAGAATCCAAGTATCATGGCGGATCGTGCGCGATTTACGTCGGTGGCCGCCGAGGCGCCCTGTGACAGCACGCTCACAGCGCTGCGATTGGATGCGATGGCCAGACTCAATGGCGCGAAGACGCGTGCATTGATGTCATCGGTCGACGCAAAGGTGCGGCTGCTGAGGCGCCTTGCCTGCGCGCGCGCGGCGCCGCTCCACAGCTCCTCCGATATCAGCCCGCCGGCCTGGGCCACTGCCTGGAACGCGATATAGAAGTTGGTCTGCGCCGACAGCGACAGCGTCTGTCCGTCGGCGTTGGGATCGAAGGTCGCGGCGTCGATCACGGATGGACTGGCGACATCGAGATTGCAGGCGCCGAGGCCGAGCGCGGCCGCTCCGGCCAGCATCGATCCGCGCATCGACCGAACGAAGTTGAACATGGTCGTGTCTCTCAGAACTGGAGGTTGAGCCGCACGAGCCACAGGCGCGGCTGCGGCACCGTGAACTCTTCCGCGGTGGCGTACTGACCAGCGCCGCCGTTCACGGTGTTGGAGATCACGGCAGGGTCGTAGCCCTGAAATCCCTTGTCCTTCCACAGATGGAGATTGCGACCACCCACGGTGAGCGAAGCGCTGGTCGCGCGCATGTTTCTGGCCCACGCGTCGGGTACGGTGAGCGTGGCCGACAGTTCCTGCAGGCGAACGAAGTCGGTGGACTGGAGATACGAGTCGATCACCGTTGAGACGCTCTTTCCGTCAGCAGTCTTGAACGGCCCGAAGCGCGCGAGTTGCTCGGCTTTGCTATACCCGCCTTGACCAGCCGGCAGGTTCGTCTCTGCACTGCTGTTGAAGAACAGATCCTGAACGAGCGGCGTGACGTTGAGAAGCTTTCCGCCGCGCTGGCTCGTGAACAACCCGAATACGCGCAAGTTGCGGAACAATGTGATGGTGCTGCTGAGGTTCACCTGCGACGTGGGGAATTGCTGGCCCGCGTACACCGGGGCATCCGTCACGGTCGCAAACCCACCAACCGTATCCACGCTCAGCACCTTGCTGGAATACCACGCAGCCAGCGGCTGTCCGGGCACATAGCGATAGGTGAGATCCGGACTGATTTCCGTTACCGGAGAAATTGCGACACTGCCGAGACTGACGAGCTTGTTCTTCACCGTACTGCCGGTGAGCGTGGTTTCCAACGCGATGTTTTTTCGATCGATCGGCGTGGCGCGAACCGTGAACTCGAGGCCACGATTGTCCACGGTGCCTGCGTTGACGAAGGGATTGCTCGTGAAGGCAAGCGATGGTGCGAGTGGATTGCGCAACAGCAGATCGGACGTCCGCTTCGCGAAGTACGTGAGCTCGACACCCGCGCGTCCACCGAAGAACCCGGCGTCGAATCCCGTCTCGAACTCCGTTCCGCGCTCGGGCTTGAGATTCGGGTTGCCCGGACTCGCCTGAATGACGCCGGGCAACACACCGCCAGCGGACGTGACGAACGGGAAAGGCACGTAGGTGCGCAACGACGCACCCGGACTTGGCGAGCGCCCAGTGGTTCCGTACGCGGCGCGCAGACGCAGCGTGGACACCATTGGCGCGACGCGCTGCCAGTACGGCTCCTGTGACAGCACGTACGACGCACTCACCTTCGGGAGAAAGAGCGAACCGAACGCCTGACCGAACGCGGAGTTTTGGTCGACACGAGCGCCAGCTTGCAGATACAGCTTCTCACCGAAGCTCAACTGTTCCTGCGCCAGCAGGCCGAGTGACTTTGATTGACTGTATTCCTGATGGGACTCGTTGGTAGACGCGGACGACACCAGATAGGAGGAGTTGCTGGCGAGCCCGATTCCCACACCGGAGAGATAATTCTCCACCGTGTTGATGTACTGACTGCCAAACGACAGATCGGAGGCGAGCCAGCCCTCGCGACCGAACGTCTTCCTGATGTTCCCCAGGTAGTCGACGGTATAGATGTGAATCGGATGCTGCGTATCCTCCACATATCCATTGGCCTGATCGCCGCTGTACCAGTTGTCGGCATTCTTGGGAAACATGGTGAAGCCATGCGTCGACGCGACGTCGGCGCCGACGGTGAGACGGTTGGTCAACCATGGCAGCGGTGCATAGCGAATCTGCGCCGAGGGGGTGAAGCGGACCGTCGTGAGCTCGTTGACGATGGCGCTCAAGCCGGCGACAGGTGTGCTTGTTCCACCAGTTCGGGTTCCGTCAGCGCCGACTGCGACGTTGAATGGACTGCCCAGGAAGCCGGCCTGAATGAGATACGCGTAGTTGCTGTCGTCTCCCATGGGAACGCGGTATTCGTTCCGACTCATGCCGACGCTTGCGTTCACGCTCAATCGCGGATCGACCGTCCAGTCGAAGCTCGTGCGTCCCGTGCGACGGATGTAGTGGTTGCCTGGCTGGGTGCCTAGCTCGTTGTTGGCGCTCGCTGACACGAAATAGCCGAAGTTGTCGCCGCCGCCCTGCCCGGAGTATTCGAGCGCTTGCAGGTTCCCATTGCGGAACACACCCTCGCGCAGCAGCACATTGTCGGAGATCACCGCGCCTGCGGTCTTGCCCTGACACAAGTCAGCGCCACCGGCCACCACATCCGTTGCTCCGCACGTTCCGTACAGTGCGAGCGGCGTGAAGTTCGGCTGGACCTGATTGTATTCGGTGGTGATGCTCTGATTGAATCGCTTCGAACCGAGGCGCCCCTTCCTGGTGATGATCTGAATGACTCCGGCTGATGCGTCGGCGCCGTACAGCGTGGCCGCCGCCGGGCCCTTCACGATCTCGACGCTCTCGATGTCGTCCGGATTGATGTCGTTCATTGCGGTGACCGACTGCCCGCCCAGTCCGGAGAGGCCATGGTATCCGCCGATATCCATGCGCGCACCGCTGGCTACACGAATGCCGTCGATGAAGACGAGCGGTGCGTTCGACAACGAGATGGAGGTCGCACCGCGAATGCTGATGCGAGGTGCGGCACCAAGCGTTCCAGACGCGCTGGCAACGTTGACGCCGGCGACGCGTCCCTGCAGCACCTCGGTCAGTGTCGACACCGGCGCTTTTGCGGTGATGTCCAACGCATCGATCGTCGCGACGACGGCGCCCTGCGCCGCACGCGTCTGCGTGCCGGCGGTTCCCGTGACGATGACTTGCGCGAGGTCCACCGCCGAGGGCTGCAGCGCGAAGTCCACCGACGCGGAGCCACCGTCAACCAGCGTCACGACTCTGCTGACCGGCGCGTAGCCGATGCGCCGCGCACTGATGGTGTGTATGCCAGCGGCCACACCAACGATGTGAAAGACACCGTCCTGCCCGGTCACCGCCGCTTGTTGCGTACCTACCACCGTCACGGGCGCAGCAGCCAATGGTTGACCGGATCGCGCATCAGTCACGCGTCCAGTCACGCTGGCCACTTGAGCATCACTGCGATGGTCGATCATCGACGAGTGCGCGGCGAATGCGCTGAGTGTGGACGACTGCTGCGCGCTCGCCATCGCCGGAGCGAGCACGCTGAGCACGAGGAGCGCTCGCCTGTTGCGATGAAGAGGATTCACCTGTTGGGCCTCTGGTGGTGAAAGGATCACGTCGCTGCGATCCATGAGCGTGCGGGGGTGTGACGCTGACGAGAGCGCGACCTAACACGTCGCGTCGCGCGCATTCATACCATCCCGCCGCCGTACAGCATCTCACCGCCGCCGGCACGTCAATCAATCAGGCGCCATTCACCTTCAATCGACGTTCGAGGTACGCGCCGTAGCGCGCGAGTGCGAAGCTGCCGACGAAATAGATGGCGGCAACGAACGCATACGCCTCATCGTGAAAGCCGAGCCACGCGGGATCCTGCGCGGCGACCCGTGCGGTATTCAGGAGGTCGAACAGCCCGATGATCACCACGAGACTGGTGTCCTGAAAAAACGCCACGGCAATGGACACGAGCGACGGGAGCACGACGCGCAACGCCTGCGGCAGGAGAATCAGCCACGTCGCTTGCCATCGCCGCAGACCGAGCGACAGTGCCGCATCGGACTGGCCACGCGATACGATCTGCAGACCAGCGCGCACCGCTTCGCCAAGATACGCCGCAGCAAACAGCGCGATGCCCGCCTGCGCAAGCACGAGCTTGTCGATGTTTGCAGACGCCGGCAGCACGAGCGGCACCACCAGCGCGGCGACATACAACACGGCAACGAGCGGCACGCCGCGCACGACTTCGACGATCGTTGTCGAAACGCCGCGCAGCATTGCCGAGCGAGACCGCCGGCCAAGGGCCAGAAGAATGCCGAGCGGCAAGCCAACCAGCAGACCTGTGGTGGTGAGCAGCAGTGTCACAGTCAACCCGCCCCAATCCCTCGTGGGCACCACGACGAGGCCCCACCCGCCGCGCATCAACCACAGCACCACGACACTGCCCACCACCCACACGGCGAGCAATCGTCGCGACCAGCAGCGCGGAATCAGCGTTACGACGATGAGCGCGAGCAACCCGCACGTCGCAACGATTGCACGCCATTGCTCACCAGGTGGATACAACCCGAGGAGAATGAACCGCAGCTTGTGACCTATGAAACTCCAGCACGCACCGCCCGCCGCTCGGCACGTCTCCGCCGATCCGCGCCATGTCGCATCGACGATCGCCCAGCGGAGGAACGGCCCGAGCACGACGATGAGCACCACCGCCACTGCGAGCGTTAGCAATGCGCTACCTGGCGTGGCGAACCACTGACGAGGATGCCACGTCGCGCGCGGTGCACGCATGCGCGCGCGCATCATGTGTCGGCGTTAGTCAGGAGGCGGCGATTGTATCGCTCGAGCACCGCGCCGATGGCGAGACTCAACGCGAGGTAGATCGCTCCCATCATGAGCATAGTCTCGATGGCATGCCCGGTCTGATTGCCCGTCGTGTTCAGGATGCTCACGACGTCCGGGAAGCCGATCGCGACCGCGAGACTCGAGTTCTTGACGAGACTCACCGCGTTCGACGCGAGCAGCGGCACCATCGCACGCAACGCCTGCGGCAGGATCACGAATCGCATCGCCTGCCAGCGCGACAATCCCACCGCCCGCGCTGCATCCTGCTGCCCTGCCGACACCGCTTGAATCGCGCCGCGCACGACTTCAGAAACATTGGCCGCATGATGCAGGACGAGCGCCGCCAGCAGCGCGGCGAATTCCGGCGACAACGTCCGCCCACCAGTGAAGTCGAGCCCGCGAAGATGCGGCGCATCCCACCTGGCCATCGCGACTGAGGCAGCGAGTGCGGCGATCGAGAGGGCCATCGCCGCGTCTCCCACTCGTCCGAGCCTGCGTCGCAGCGCAACCGCGACCATGGCAACCACAAGAAGCCCGAGGGTGATGACGCCAAGCTGCGCGGCGGGAAGCGACAGGCCACGATTGGACAGGTAGATGCCGCGCGCTGGATGAAGCGCGTGACTCGGAGGCGGCAAGCCGTGCAGCGATGCCACGAGGAACAGCAGCAGCAACAGCAGCGGAACGTTCCGCACGAGCTCCACGTATCCGCGCACGATGCCGCGCAGCGGCGGATTGCTCGAGAGCCGCATGAGCCCGAGTGCGAAACCGATAACGAGCGAGAGCAGACATCCGAGGGCCGAGACGACGACGGTGTTTACGAGACCCACGCCGATCGCGCGGCCATTGGACCGCCCGGCATCAAAGCGCAGCCACGTTTCGCCGATCTCGAAGTTGGCCGGTTGTTTCAGGAAGCCGAATCCGAGCGACAGACCTCGGTCGGCAAGCGCGTTCGTGGCGCTGTGCCAGAACCACCACAGCACCAACGCGGTGGCGGCGAGCGCGAGTCCGTGGATGGCGATGGAGCGGAACGACGCGCGGCGGCGAACCGGTGACGCGATCACTCGCTCAGCGAAATGGTGGCGAGTACAACAACCCGCCGGCGTTCCACGGAGCGTTCATGCCGCGCGGCAGCGCCAGCGCTGTCGAGGCGCCGAGGTTGCGCTCGTAGATCTCGCCGTAGTTGCCGAGTCGCGCGATGATGTGCGCAGTCCACTGCGGGTCGAGCCCCAGACCGTCCGTCACGCCCGGCTCGGCGCCAAGAAATCGCCGGATCGCGGGATCGGTGCTGCTCGCATGCGCCGCGAGATTCTGCTGCGTGATTCCGAACTCCTCGGCCTGCATCGTCGACCAGAATACCCAATTCACAAACGCGAGCCACTCGTCGTCACCAGCGCGGACGACCGGCGCGATCGGCTCCTTGGAGAAGCGCTCGGGCAGGATGACGAAGTCACGCGGATGCGGCAGCATGGTTCGCGTGGTCGCGAGCCCCGCGCCATCCTGCGTGATGACATCACATCGGCCGCTGGACACCGCACCCACGAGACTGCGCAGATCCTCGATCACAACCGGCCGGAACTTGATCCCGTTGCGACGCGCGTAGTCGGCGAGCGTGAGCTCTGTCGTGGTGCCGGGTTGGACGCAGACGGCAGCACCGTCGAGCATCGCCGGCGTGCTCGCGTTGAGCGTTTTGGCGACGAGAAATCCCTGTCCGTCATAGAGATAAATGGGACCGAATCGCAGGCCCATGCGCAGCGCACGACTGCTCGTCATCGAGGTGCCATTCACGAGCACATCCACTTCACCGGACTGGAGCCCAGAGAATCGCTGCTGCTGCGTGAACGGCGTGAAGATCACCTTGTCCGGATCGTTCCAGAGCGCGACGGCGAGCGCGCGACAGAAGTCGACGTCGAAGCCTCGCCAGCGTCCGGCGTCGTCCGGCGTCGCAAAGCCGGCGGCTTGTGAGATACCGCATTTGAGTGTGCCACGCGCTCGCACCGCGGACAACAACGTCCCTCGAGCGCTGGCCCGCGCACTTTCGCCGGCCGCGTGCGTGCCGTCACCGCAGGCCATCGACGCTGCGGCCACGCCGGCAAGCAGCAGACGTCTCACTCGGACGACTCGCCAGTCGTTCGCATCGTGTCGAAGCCGCGTGCGAGATCGGCAATCAGATCATCGGGATCTTCCAGGCCAATGTGCAGCCGCAGATACGGGCCATCCGCGCGCCATGTCGTCGCCGAGCGAGACGCACCCGGATGCGCGGGGATGACCAGACTCTCGAAGCCGCCAAAGCTGGCGCCCATGCCGAACAGCTGCAGCGAATCGAGCAGTGCGTCAACGGCACGTTTCGTCATTGGCGCGAGGACGACGCCGAACACGCCGCTCGCACCGGAATAGTCCCGTCGCCAGAGTGCGTGCCCTGGATCGCCCTCGAGCACGGGGTACACGACGCGCGCTACTTCAGGTCGTGACGCAAGCCATTCCGCCACGCGACGGCCGCTCTTCTCGTGGCGCTCCATCCGCACGGCGAGTGTTCGCATGCCGCGCATCACGAGATAGGCATCATCGGGGCTGACGCAGTAGCCGAACTCCGCTACCGCCGATCGCACGCGATCGTACAGCGCCTCGGTGGTGGTGATGCTGCCCATCATCACATCCGAATGGCCGGCGATGAACTTGGTCGCGGCCTGAATGGAAACGTCCACGCCATGTCGAAAGGCGGAGAAGAAGTACGGCGATGCCCACGTGTTGTCGGCAACGACGACGATGCCGGCCACGTGCGCGGCCTCGCTGATCGCCGGCACGTCCTGCACCTCGAAGGTGAGCGAGCCCGGCGACTCCACGAACACCACGCGGGTATTCTCGCGAAACAAAGTGCGGATGTCGCCGCCGACGAGCGGATCGTAGAAGGTGGTCGTCACTCCCGCACGGGCGAGATGTTTCGTACAGAAGTGTCGCGTCGGCGTGTACGCGCTATCCACCATCAGGAGATGATCGCCGGCTGAGAGTAGTGCCTGAAGCGCCACCGTCACGGCCGCGAGTCCGGACGGAAGCAGCATCGCGCGGTAGCCACCTTCGACGGCGGCAATGGCCTGCTCCAGCGCGAACGTCGTTGGTGTACCGAGCTGACCGTAGCGCACGAGGTCGAACCGCAGTGCCGGGTCGCGCGACGCTTCCCACTCCGCCACTGTTGGAAACAGGATCGTGGACGCGCGGTACACCGGCGGGCTCACCGCACCATGACGCGACGCGGCGTCGCCACCGAGGTGGGCAAGCAGCGTGTCGACATGCAGTCGCGGTACGGGCCGCTCGGCGTCAGTCATCAGTCGATGCTCCGGCGCCGCTCACGACGCGAGGAGCAGATCCGCGGTACGCCGCGCGCGAGCGGCGTCGCGAGTATTCGTCGCGTCCATCGCGACCGCATAGTGCCGCCACCCCCACGCGTTCCGCGGGCGCAACGCCGTCCGTTCAGCCAACAACTCCTGCGCGATGGCCCAGTCACCGGCGCGGAGCGCGGCATCGATCAGCAACTGCTCGAACAGATCGCGTTGCGCGTGACTTCCGCCAACATCGCGAATGCGTCGGCGCACGGGCATCAGCACCTGCACTGCACGATCGTACGCTCCTTGTCGATGCGCGACGATGGCGCGCGCGAGCGGGAGACCGACGGATTGCATCACGAGCGCTTCAGTGTCGCTTCGTTCGCGCACGAGTCGCTCGCTCGATGCCATGAAGCGCTCCACACCCGCGTGATCGTCCGCGGCAGCGAGCGCCATCAGATAGTGCATGTCCACGAACACGAGCGCGTGATCGTCCACGTGAGTCCGTGCGACATGCGCCAGCTCGTGCCATCGCCGGCCGACGTCGAGATCGCTCTGCTCCAACCGCCACAGCAGCGACGCCGCATTGGCGACGTCGAGATACTCGTCCGTCGACGACGGACGCACCTCAGCGTCATAGAGCGCGAAGACCCGATCGTGCTGGCGCATCTCCAGACGAAAGAGCGCTTCGTGCCAGCGAAGATGCAGCGTGAAATTGCCGCACGTGCGCCAGTGCGGCTCCAACTCGCCAATCCATTCGATTCCCTCGCGCAGGTGGCCCTGCATCTCGCGCACGTGCGCCACGGCGTGTGCCGCCCAGATGTCGCCCGGGTTCAGCTCGATCGCGCGAGAGCCCAGCGCCAACGCGTTCGCGTAGTCGCCACATTCCTCCAACGCGTACGCGTGACAGCCCAGCACATAGCCGAATCCGGGAACGCCGGCGTCCCACTCGTGCGCCACGCGTGCAACGGTGGCGAGCATGCGCGCGCTGTCGCCGAGATACGAGAGCAGGAACTGCGACACTTTGAGCGCCACCGGATCACGCGGAAACTCGTCGAGCAGCTGATCCAATCGCGAAACGGCTTCGCGCAACTCGCCGCGCGTCCACGCATCGAGCGCCGCCACGTGCAGCGACTCTCGGCGCGGAGCATTGGCTGGCAGAGCGGCGCGCGCGCGGGAGAGCGCGTCGGAGGCGAGTGGCACGATGCTGCCCTTGATCGCGAGGAGCCGCAGGTAGCCATCGAGACAGTGGCCCAGCACACAGCCCGGGTCGTCGGTGAGCAGCGCGTCCACCAGTGCGCGCGTGTCGGCGCGAGCGCCCATGTATGCCACGACGCAGTTGTCGTACGCCGAAACGGCGTCCGCATCCACCGCGACGAGCGGCATTCCCTGCGCGTCCTTCAGCACCTCCACGGTTTCTCCACTCGCATCACAGCGGTTTGGTGTTACGCAGGCTCGGTGATCCAGTATCGCACCAGGGGATCACCCGTTGCCACCACCTTGTTCGTCCAGATCAATCCGATGACTCCATCTCCGCTCGATGAAACTCGCTCGACGACGTCGCCGAACACATCGAGAATTTCCGCCACTTCCTGACCAGCGGTGACCCGATCGCCGACCCGCACCTTGTGACGAACGAGACCTGCGCGTGAGGCACGCACGATGACACGATGCTGTGCCGCGGTGCGCGCGCGATTGGGCCGAGCGGTGCTGTCGAGCATGCCCAGGCAGCGCATGACGTCCAGCGTGCCGTCCACATGCAGGCCGACGTCCTCCGCGCGCAGCGTGCCGTCGCCCCCCGATTCCGCGAGGATCGACGCGATGCCGTTGTGCGCGGCCTCGTAGCAGAGCGAGCCGGGAAAGGGCGGGATGGTACTGGCCGGCGATGTGGACAACGAGATCAGCTCCGGCGTGAAGGCGCGCGCCATCTCCTCGCCGCGAGCGTCCACCGCGGCGTCGCCGGTCATTGCGCTGCCAGCGAAGGCGAGCAGTTCCTCACCCAGGTCGCCGGCATGCAGATCGATGTGGCAGTCGGCCACGCCGATGATCTCCTGAAGCAGAACGTGCGCGAGACGCTCGGAAAACGATCCATCGGCGCGACCCGGCGCGATCTTGTTCAAATTGAGTCCGTCGACTGGCGACACGAATCCGGCGCGCCGCTCGAACATCGTCATGTTGACCACGGGCACTGCGATGACAGCGCCGTGCAGCTCGTCGGGACGAATCTCCTGCACCAGTCGCATGCAGGCGTCGATCGGTGCGTACTCCGCCGCGTGCACGCCGGCCGTCACGCACAAAATCGGTCCGTCGTCGAAGCCGTTGATGATTACCAACGGAATGCCCAGCGCACCCGTGGCCGATTCGCCGATGAAGAGAAATCCCTGTTCGCGTTCGCCGGGTTCGGCGCGCAGGTCCCTGATCTGCAGTGCGGTGCGCATCGTCGCGTTACGGCGCTCGGACCAACTCGGGTGCAGCTGCCGCGCACGCGGCATACGCGCCGGCCACGCGACGCACGCCATCGTCAATCTCGGCAGCACTGGCGTGACTGAACGCGAGACGCACGAACTGTCTGGGTTGTGCGATGTCGTCTCTCGCGAAGAATTTGCTTCCGGGCAGTACGATCACGCCGGCCTCGCGTGCCAGGCGCGCCACCTCGTCACCATCCACATCCGGTTGAAATTCGAGCCACAGGTAGTAGCCGCCCTCCGGAATGACGAACGACGCCGCTGGCAGCTCACGCGCGAGCGCCGCGATCATGCGATCACGATTCGCGCGATAGGTGGTCTGCACGCGTCTACTGTGAAGATCGAGCGCGTCGCCCTGACAGTATTCCAGGATGATGCGCTGCGTCAGCGGGCACGATCCTCCATCGGACTTGAGCTGGATGAGCCGGGCGATGAGCGCGGGGCTCGCGGCCACCCAGCCAACGCGTAAGCCGGGCGCCATGAGCTTGGAGAATGTTCCGACGAGCAGCACACGCCCGTCCGTGTCGAAGGACTTCACGGGCGGCATGCTGTCGCCCTCGAAGCGGACCTTGCGATACGGGCTGTCCTCGATGATGAACACATCATACTGGCGTGCGAGACGAACCAGTGCGCGACGTCGCGCGACGGACATGCTGACGCCGGTGGGGTTGTGAAAATCGGGAACGTTGTAGATCAGCTTCGGCATCGCGCGGCCCTCGCTCGCCATGCGCGCAAGCACTAACGCAAGCTCCTCCACATTCATGCCCTCGGCGTCCTGGCTGATCTCGATGAACCCGACGCCATAGCTTCTGAAAATCGGAATTGCGGTGAAGTATGTGGGAGATGTCACCACGATCGAGTCGCCTTCGTCGAGGAGGAGACGGCAGATGAGATCAATCGCGTGCTTGGCGCCATTGGTCACGAGGATCTCCTCCGGCGCGGTATTGCATCCGTCTGCCGTCATGTAGTCGGCAATCCATTTTCGCATCTCCGCGAGACCGGGCCGCGGTGCGTATTGCAGCGTCTCGTCGCGATAGGTGCTCAACGCATTCGCAGCGGCTGACACGAGGTCAGGCAGCACCGTGGGTGACGCGTGTCCGGAATCGAATGCGATGGCGTGCGCCGGAGCGCCCGCGGGCAGCATTGCGGCGAGCGGGGTGGCGCGCCGCGAAAGGGATGGTTGTTGCACCGGTCGAATCGTCCTCGGGATTGAATGCTGTCCGGCAACCGCGGCGCTAGGCGCGCGGGCGACGGGCCGTGCTGGCGCCTTCGGGATCGCGCACGAGCGTCGTTTCGTACGCGAAGCGCTGCGAAGGATGAATGGCGCTCGACGACTCGATGAGACGCCCTTTCGCGTCGTAGTAGCGCCGCGACGCGCGCAACGCCGCGCCGCCCGTGGGCGTGCGCAGCAGCTTGGCCTGCCGCGCGCCGAGTCGGACGGCCTGGATGGTTTGGTCGATGCGCGCGATGCGAATGCCGTACACCCGCTCGAGCATCGCCGAGATCGGACCGTTCAGTGTCTTGAGCTCCGCTTCGACGTTCGGGAGCTCGGTACTCACATACGCTGTCGTCAGACAGATGGGACGAGTGTCGCCAGGCACGACACGCAGCGAGTCGACGCGGATCCACTGCAGACCCACTTTGCAGCGGATGACAGCGGCGAGTTCGTCGTCACAGGTCACGCGCGTCTGCTTCAGCACGTGGATCGTGGACTCGTCCGCGTACTGGAGCAGATCGTCGATCGAGTTGGTGCGCTGGCGGTAGCTTGCCGTCGGATTGCGGGCGACCACTTCGGTGCCCACGCGGCGTTGACGCGAGATGAGGCCTGCGTCGCGAATGATGCGAAGCGCCTCGCGCACGGTGTGACGGCTCACGCCGAACCGTGCACAGAGGTCGCGCTCTGTGGGCAGGTGGGCGCCTATGGCGTAGCTGCCCGCGCCGATGAGAGTCGTCAGCTCGTTGGCCACCTGCACGTAGCGCGGACTGGAGGCGTCGGCCTCCTGGCTGGGCGCATTCGCCGAGGTGAGCGTTCGCTGCGCGGTCATCGTCCGGCCGTGGTGAGCGCGCCGTCGTGCCGCAGGATCTTCGACAGGAAGTCGCGCGCGCGATCGGTGTGCGGCGCCGCGAAGAAATCGCGCGTGGCTCGATCCTCCACGATGCGGCCGCGATCCATGAAGAGCACGCGGTCAGCCACTTCACTCGCGAATGCCATCTCGTGCGTCACGACCATCATCGTCATTCCCTCGGCCGCGAGCTCCACCATCACCTCGAGCACTTCGGTGATCATTTCAGGATCGAGTGCGGACGTGGGTTCGTCGAAGAGCATGGCCACCGGATCCATGGCGAGTGCGCGCGCGATGGCGACACGCTGTTGCTGCCCTCCGGAAAGCGCGCGCGGAGATCTGGAGGCGTGCTCGGCAACGCCGACGCGTTCGAGCAGCGCCATCGATCGTGCTGTTGCCGTGCGCGCATCGCGCTTGAGCACGTGGATCTGGGCGAGGTTCAGATTTTCGAGGACAGTGCGATGGGGAAAGAGCTCGAAGGTCTGAAAGACCATGCCGATTCTGGTGCGGAGGGCCGGCAGGTCGACTCCGTGTTCACCAATGGAGACGCCATCCACCACGATTGCTCCTTCATCGAATGTCTCGAGACCGTTGACGCACCGGATAAGGGTGCTCTTGCCGGAGCCGGATGGTCCGCACACGACGACCACTGAGCCGCGCGCGATCTCTGCGCTGCAACCGTCGAGGGCGAGGAAGTCTCCGTACCGTTTCTTGACATTCCGGATCTCGATCATCGGGGCCTAAAGGCGACTGTGAGACGAGGTCATCCCGCTCCGGCAGGAAGATATGGCGACGGGTGACTGCGTCGAGAGCGAGTGCGTCACCGGTTGTTCCGCAATGACACGCTTGGGCCCACTCCGGCATACCATGCACGCCGCCCGTCTCTCCGCAGTTTGGTGGCTATTGCGCATTCCGGAACCGGTGACAATAATGGTACGGACCAATGTTGGTCCGTACCATTGCGCGGGATCCTTCTCATGCACCGGCAGGGCTCACCATGATCGCACAGGCTCGCTCCGCTGCTCCGACGATGACGCCGCCCGGCGCGGCAGTGAACTGGACCGCGACAGCTCGGCAATCAGCGCGCGCCCCGCAACAGGACGTTGCCCTGGACGCGCACCGACTGGACGACGCCGCGCTGGTGGAGCGACTCAGGCGCGGCGACGAGAGCGCGCTCGACGCACTGCTCGTGCGCTTCTGGGCGCCGCTGGTAGCATACGCGGAACGACTAGCGGACACGCGCGACGCCGCCGAGGACATTGCGCAGCGCACGTTCTATCGAATGTGGGAGCGCCGCGCTCATTGGCGACCGACCGGTTCTCTGCGCGGCCTGCTCTATCGCGTGGCGCACAACCTCGCGGTGAGCGAGCGGCGTGCTGGTCACGCCCACGAGCGCGCGGCACGCGCCCATGCCGATCGCATTCCGCAGGTACGCACCCCGCTCGATACGGTCGAGGAGCTACAGCTCCGCGCGCGCCTCGATCGCGCAATTCAGGCGCTTCCCGTCCGACGTCGCCAGGTCTTCGTGCTGCGATGCCTGCACGATCTCTCGTACAAGGAGATCGCCGACATCATGGGCACGTCGACACAGACCGTGGCGAATCAGCTCAGTCACGCGTTGACGACACTTCGCGTCGCGCTGGTGGAACTTCCCGAGCGCTGAGGGCCAGCCACCGTTCGTTACGGTTTTCCGGCGCCCGGATATATGACTCCGGCGCGCATCACCCAATGCACGCGCTCCAGCGCCGAGATGTCGCGCAGTGGATCATCGATGACGGCAATTACGTCCGCACGTCGTCCGGCCACGATGGCGCCCGACATCAGCTCCTCGCCGAGCAATCCTGCCGCCACCGACGTCGCTGATTTGATCGCCTGCATCGGCGTCATACCATACTCCACCAGGTAACTGAAGTCGCGCGCTTCGGGCTCTTTGCTGTCCTGCCACGAAAAGCCGCCTGCGTCCGTGCCGTATGCGATGCGATCGCCCGCGCCACCACGAATCGCATCACGAAGTGCCCGGGCTTTCAACGCACTCTGTTTCTCGCGCAGCGTGTCGCGCGGCACTCGCGCACGCGCGCCCACGAAGATCGTCGGGCACCAGTACACGCGCTGCGTGCGAAGGCGGGCCAGAAGATCGGGAGTCATGCCGTCGCCATGCTCTATGCTGTTCACGCCGGCGCGCAGTGCAGCGTCGATGCCTTCGTAGCCCGTGGCGTGCGCCGCGACCCGAACGCCAAGGCGATGTGCTTCGTCCACGAGCGCACGGAACTCGTCGTCGCTCCAGTTCGCCGTCGTGTGCAGCGTGCCGTCCGCGCCGATGCGATTGCCGCGATCCGCGTACGTCTTGATCCACTGGGCACCGAACTTCACCTGCGTCCGCACGGCGCGTCGCACGGCGTCCACTCCATCGGCCACTTCGACGCCCGACGGCATTGCGAGCTCCCACGCGTAACCGCTCAGTGGATACGCGCCGCTGGGGGCGATCGCGCGCGTGGCCACGATCAGTCGTGGTCCGTCGATCACTCCGCGCGCGATGGCGGTTTGCACGTCCACGTCGGCGTACATGGCGCCTTCGGTACCCAGATCGCGAAGGGTGGTGAAGCCGTGCAGCAGCGCGACGCGTGCCGCAACACCAGCGCGCAGCGTGCGGTACGGTATCGATTCGAGCAGCACCTGCGCGTCGTATCCCGGACCCTGCAAAAAGACATGTGTATGTGCGTCGATGAGACCGGGAAGAACCGTCATGCCGCGGAGGTCGATCCGGGTCGCGACGCCCGACGTCGCGGCCACGCTGTCGTATGGTCCCACCGCCGCGATCCGATCGCCGACAATCAACACGCCCTGATCTTTCCGTGGCGTGTCACTCACGCCGTCGATCAACGATCCGGCGCGAAGCAGCACACGCTCAGGCGGATTGCTTCCACTCTGTGCGCTGAGCGGCTGGACAACCGCCGTCAGGCCCATCAGTGCGACGCCGATCGCAGATCGAAGATTGAACACGATACCGCCGTTGTTGGTGGATGCGCCGCTCGATGGTAGTGTGGCCGATCGTTGCGCGTGTGTCTAGCATTCTCGCACTCATGCATTCAGAGGCGTTCATGCGGCACCGTTCGTTCGCTCCGCCCTCGCGCATCGCACCCGCATGTTGTGTGATGTGGCGCTCTCCACGGACGGTGCCGTGATGAAGCCTTCATTCGCGGCGATCGCGGGAGCGGCGATCGAACGCGTACTGCGCGGCCAGGCGACGGCAGCGGAGGAACGCCGTCTCGCCGCATGGCGCGCGGCCGATCCGGCCAACGAGCAGCGCGCCCAGGAAATCGAGCGCGTGCTCCGGCTGGCATGGCTCGATCGGCCACAGGGACAGAGCGTGGCGCCTACCGCGGCCGACGTCATCGCGCGGGGCGAAGCGTCGGCGTCTTCCGCGGCATCGCGTCGACGCCGGTCGTGACCCGCAGGAAGCGAGCGATGGCGCCAGCCTCCTCACGGTGCCACCTCACCTCATCGCTTCGCGCGCAGTGTTGAATCGCCAACGGTGGACGTCACCTTTCCTTGCGCATCGAGAAACTCGATGCGCGCCGCTCCGAGGGAATCCACCAGCAGCCGCAGCCGAGGGTTCCCGTTGGGATCAGCCAGATTGATGATCGCGGATCTGGCCGGATTGCGGCCAACGAACACGCGCCGCGCGGCCAGCGGGACGCCGTTGCGCGGCGCGGCCCAGCGCTGGAGTGCCGCGTTGCGCGCCGTCGTATCCTGGATCTTCATGATCGAGTCGCGTTCGAGGACCATGTCGTGGATGTTCACGTCCGCCCGGTCGTTGATGGTCATGCCGACGTTGCGCCGCCCGTTGTTGTCGGCGTAATCGAGGTTGAGCACCTGATCCTGGTCGAACTGATCGAACGACATGTGTGTCGACGCTTCATATTTTCCATCGGCCCCGCGCTGACCGACGAATGTGAGCCCGCCGTTCTCCGTGCCTTCGTCGTTGAAGAAGATGATGCCCGGGCGTCCACCGCCTTCGTAGCCAAACGGCTTGCCCTTGTAGAGGGGACCGGTGGAGCGGGGGCGATTCGAGATCACGAGCCGATATTTTCCATCGGGCTCCATCACGTTGATCCGCTCCACATCGATCTCGGTGAACTTCTCATGGCGAGGCGGCGACGAGAACGCGGCGCCTGCACCGATGATTATCACAGTCGTAGTGACAATCGCGAACAGCTTGAGAAACCGGACGTCTCGCTCGAGATGATCGCTCATGTTCACTCTTGGAATGGGGTACCGTGCATCACGCACGACGCGCAGCGATCGTACCATCACCGGCGTGGATCACTTTGCCATCATCGGTGCCGACGACGCGACCGCCGCACGAAGCATCGGCATTTGATGCTCGGCAAGGGCCTGCAATTTGGCCGTGCTCGCCGCGATGTCCGCGGACGCGGCGTCGAGCGTTCGCTGCTCGAACTGCCCAGGCGGAAATCCGTGAGAGTCCAGCCCGGCAATCACGTCGTGCACCTGCCCGATCGGCGTTCCATAATCGGACGCAAGTGCGCGACGTAAAATCGCCAGCTGAGCCGCGACTTCGCTGACGACGGCAGTGACCGCGCTGTCTGTCGCGGACTGTGTTCTCCGATGTGCCAAGAGTGCGCGCAGATGAACGAATTCAGTATCGATGCTCGCCAGCTGCGCTCGTCCAACGGCGAAGACGCGAGTCAGCGAGTCCGCGCGCGTGAAGACCAGTTGACGCGTCGCCAGCACTTCTGGCGAGAGCATGGAGCGCGGATTCGCGCGCACTCGAACGACCTCGCTGACTGAAGCGTCGAGCGCGGTGAGCGTGACGGTGTACATGCCGGGCGTCACGAGGGGAGCGCGCGGCGCTCCATAGAAGCCGGAGTCGCGCGGTGGCGGCACGAACGCGAGTTGCGACCTTAGATCCCAGAGCACGCGATGCACGCCGGCGGTGGTCGGCCCGTGCAGCTCGCGCACGATCGTACCGTCCGGTGTGGCCACTTGAATGCGTACCGCATCCGCGTTCGCGCGCAGTCGATAGGTCACGAGCACGCCCACTGGAGCGTTTGGCGCAGTGAACTTTCTGGCTGCTGTAAAAGGCTGATCGCGCCACTGGTAGACAAGCGTCGCATCGCGCAACGGCGCAAGCGCGATGGGTCGCTCCGTGCTGACCGGCGGCGCACTCTCGAGTGCACGAATGTCGTCGAGCACAATGACGCTCCGGCCATGCGTGCCCAGGATGAGATCGTTGTTCCGTTCATTCACCAGGACGCGACTCACAGACACGCGCGGAAGATTCCCGCCTGGAAACGACCAGTGACGTCCACCGTCCAATGACCAGTAGAGACCGAACTCCGTGCCGGCGAACAGCAGATTCGCGTTGCGTGGATCTTCGGTGAGCGTGCGCACCGGCGCGTCGAGCGGCAAGTCTCCCGCGATGGACCGCCACGTCGCGCCGTTGTCCACACTCTTGAAGACGTACGGCTTCATGTCGTCGTCGGTGTGTCCGTCGAATGTCGCGTACGCTGTTGCTGCATCGTGGCGCGACGCAATCACTTTACTCACCGATGGACGCGTCGATAGATGAAAGCGCGCGGTGATGTCGGTCCAGTGTGCTCCGCCGTCTGTGGTGAGCTGCACGTTGCCGTCATCGGTGCCCACGTAGATCGTGCCGAGCTTGCCCGGGACTTCGGCAATCGTGGTGATGTTGCCGTACTGGCTGGTTCCGTCGTCTCGCGAGAGGGTGGTGCTGTCACGATCCGGAATGTCGGCGCCGAGGGTCAGCTTTCTCCACTCCTGGTGCCGCGTGAGATCCGGACTGAGCACGTCCCACGTCGTGCCGTGATCCATGGTCTTCAGCAGCTTGTTCGCGCCATAGTAGTACACGCGCGGATCGTTCGGCGACACGAGTATCGCCGTGTTCCAGTTGAAGCGATACCGCTCGCCGCGGTCGACGGGCACCGGGGTGATGCGTCGCTCCTCGTGCGTCTCGAGGTCCACGACGTACCCGCGCCCGTTCTGCGAGTTAGCATAGATGAGGCGAGGATTGGTGGGATCCGTCGCAACCTGGAATCCGTCGCCGTACTCGAGAAAGGTGACCTGGTTGTCGAGGAGCGGGCCGCGCGAATAGGTGCCGCTCGGAAAGCCGAACGTCCCCTGATCCTGCAGCCCGCCGTAGATCCAATACGGCTCGCGCGCATCGATTGCGATGTCGTAGAACTGGCCAATCGGCAGATTGTCGACGAAATCCCAGCTGCGCGCGCCGTCGTAGCTGAAGAACACGCCGCCGTCATTACCGAGCAGCATGTGCTCGGGTTGCGCGGGGTCGATCCAGAGTGCGTGATGATCGGGATGCACGCCTCGCGCGACGGAGTCGTTCGTGAAGGTCTTGCCACCGTCGATGGACACATAGAGCGAGGTGCCAAGCAACCAGACGCGATCGG
>JBDUCR010000535.1:0-6419 GCA_040003345.1 bacterium | reverse complement strand
AGATCGGCCACACCATCGGTCTGCAGCACGACCAGATCGGCAGCTCGACGTATCCTGCTGATTCGGTGCGCAGCCCGAGCTGGGTGCACAAGATGGGGCACTCGCCGTCCATCATGGACTACTCGCGCTACAACTACGTCGCGCAGCCGGAAGACAAGCTCGCGCTCGAGGACATCATTCCGCGCATCGGGCCGTACGACAAGTGGGCGATCGGCTGGGGCTATCGCCCGATTGCGGGCGCGAGCACTTCGGATCAGGAGCGTGCGACGCTCGAGAAGTGGATTCGCGTGCAGGACACCATTCCGTGGTACCGCTTCTCCGCCAACAATGAATTCGGCGGCTTTGGCACGCAGAGCGAAGCCGTCGGCGACGCCGATCCAGTCAAGTCCACGGCACTCGGCTTCAAGAACATTCAGCGCGTCATCGGCTATGTCAGCAGCGCAGCCACGAAGGACGGCGAGGACAACAGCGACCTTCGCGAGGTGTACGATCGTGTCGTGGGCCAGTGGGCGACCGAAGCGAGCCACGTGACGACGATCATCGGTGGCGGCACCGTGCAGTACAAGTCGGGCGGCCAGAGCGGTCCGGTATACGTCGCGATGCCGAAGGCACGTCAGGCGGATGCGGTGAAGTTCATCAACACGCAGGTGTTCAAGACACCGACGTATCTCATTCATCCCGAGATCGCCGGCCGCATCGAGGCGGGTGGCATGATCACGCGCATCAACAACGCGCAGTCGCGTGTGTTGAATTCGATGCTCGACGATGGTCGTCTCAATCGCCTGCTCGAAGGCGAAGCTCTGGCGACGAACAAGGCGAACGTCTACACGCTGTCCGGCCTGCTCGACGATCTGCGCCACGGCGTGTGGTCTGAGATCTACGGCGGCCAGTCGATCGATGCGTTCCGCCGCGAGCTGCAGAGCGATTATCTGACGACGATCGAGCGCAAGCTCAATCCGCCGCCGATCAATCCGGCGCTGGCTGCGCAGCTCGCGCAGTTCGGAATTCGTCTCACACCGGCCAGCGACGACGCGAAGTCGCAGCTGCGCGGTTCGCTGGTTGCGCTGCGCTCGGACCTGCGTGGTGCGTCGGGCAAGGGTGATCGCGCGACGCAGCTGCACGTTGCCGGTGCGATCAAGCGAATCGACGATATTCTCGATCCGAAGAAGTAACCGAGCCATACGGCGAGTGCTTCACCACGACGGGGGTCGCTATCGCGGCCCCCGTCGTCGTTTGGCTAGTTTGGCGGAATGAGATCAGGCGAAGACGTGTCGAGCGATCATAACGAGCGGCGCCGAGACAGCAGGTTTGTCGCGGTGCTCGCTGTCGCGGCATCGATCGTCGGGCTGCTGAATGACTTTGTCTACGACGACATCGCGATCATCCGCGACAATGTTCGCGTGCACAGCCTCGCGCACTGGCGTGACATACTCACACTCCCATTCTGGCCACCGCCGTTCGTCGAGCAGTTGTATCGGCCGCTGACGGTGTTGCTTCTCGCTATCGAATACTGGCTGGGGCAAGGGAGCCCACTGGTCTTTCGACTCGTGAGCTGTGCGCTGTACGCGGCCTGTGCGATTGCGGTGTTTCGGCTTGCGTCGCGGCTCTTGTCGCGTCGAACTGCCTTTGCTGCCGCCGCGGTATTCGCCGTACATCCGGTGCACGTCGAGGCCGTGGCACTCGGCGTCGGACAGGGCGAGCTGATCGTCGGCATGGCGGCGGTGCTCATGGTGATTCGCTATCTCGATGCGCGACGCGTGGGCTGGTTGACGACGCGCGACTGGATTGCGCTCGCTGCACTCTTCGTGATTGCAGCGCTCGCAAAGGAGAACGGCTTCGTTCTGCCGGCGCTTCTCGTCGTGACCGAATATTTCCGGCTCGACGACGCGCCACTTCGCGCGCGAATCAGGAAGCTGTGGGCGGGCTACGTGGCGGTTGCCATCGTGAGCGCGGCGCTGCTCGTACTCCGGAGCGTGATGCTGTCGGACGGTGCGCTTCACGTCGTGAGCGCGCGTTCGCTCGCGGGGCTCGGAGTGGGAGCTCGGCTGCTCACGATGCTCCAGGTCGTCCCGATGTGGCTCCGGCTGTTCGTGTGGCCGGTGCATTTGCAGGTGGATTATGCGCCAGGCGAGCTGCCAGCGTATTCCAGCTTCGGATTGCACGAGGCAGCGGGATTGGTACTCGTGATCGCGGCGCTCTGCATCATCTCCGTCGCGCGACGGCGCGCACCGGTGCTGTCGTTCGGCCTGGCGTGGTGCGCCGTATCATTGTTGCCGGTGAGCAACATCGTCCCGACAGGAATTCTTCTTGCCGAGCGTACGTTGTTCTTGCCGAGTGTGGGGTTTGTGGTGGCGGTGGGCGCACTTGGCCAGGCCGTGCTGCGGCGATGGACGAATGCTCGTCTGCGGCAAGTCGTCGTCGCGGCCTGTGTGGTGATGGTGTTGTTAGGCGTCGCGCGTAGTTCGAGCCGCCACAGTGTATGGAACTCGGCGCACGTTGTAATCGTCAAGCGCGCGGTCGCTCGGTGAGCGAGTGAACGAGCGAGAGTAAGGTGTCATCCCGCAGGAGCGAGTGAAACGAGCGAGTGTCGGGAGCTACGGCTGGTCGCATTTCGCTGAAGCAGAGCGTTTGTCGCCCGCACCGTTTGCGCTCTTTCGGCCGCGTTCGACGCTCACTGTGTATTTCCTGCCGGGAATTCCAGACGAGCGCAGCGTGATCGTGCCGTTCTGGTCGGTGCGATACCAGCCGATCCTGTGCTTGCGGTACATCGTCTTTGCCTGCGTGTGCATGTGGCCGTAGTCGTTCACGCCGGCGAGCGACACGACGAGCAGTGACGGCTTCAGGAAATCGAGATATTCGTCTGTCACGCCGTTGCAGCTTCCGTGATGATCCGCCTTGAGGACGTCCACCTTCATACCGGGAGTGGTCTGGTACTCCGCTGCGATGAACGACGCGATCGCCTCGTGCTCTGCGTCGCCGGCCATCCACATCGTGAACGACGCGGAGTCTGGCCCGACGAGCTTGAGTGCGGGTGAGCGGTTGTTCGGGCCGTGGCCATTGGAGTCGGGGCGCATGATCTCGAGCTTCGCGCCGCCCTTGAGCGTCACGACGCAGAGCGACTTGCCGTTCGCGCACGGATCGTCGGTGTCGCGATACGTGAGCGAGCCAGCGCGCACCCGAGCCAGAATGGAGTCGCGGAGCTTCTGGAGTGTGACGTTTGCCGACACGTCCTGATTCTCCCAGAAGAAACGCACCGTGATGTTGCGACGCGACGCGAACAGCTCGCGAAGTCCCTGATAGTGATCGGCGTGCGCATGCGTGAGGATCACGGCGTCGATCGTTGCGCCATTCAGTCCGAGTGCATCGAGATGCTGGCCAAGCGCGGACGCGTTGGGTCCGCCGTCGACGAGGACGTTGGATCCGCCATTCTGAATCAGAATCGCGTCGCCCTGCCCAACGTCGAGGACGCGGACAACGAGCTCACTCGGCGCCTGAACGACGTGGGTGGGCGGCTCGTGCGCGCGCGGCGCCGATGCGGTGAGCGCGAGGAGCGCGGGAGTTGCGAGGAAGGCTCGGTGGAGAATCACGCCGATATGGTGGTGAGCGCGACGCCTCGCGGCAAGACGCGAACGGTTGCGCGCGTCATTGAAACGCTTGTTGTCTGGCGTTGGAGAGATGCCGAGGCCGCCACGGTCTGGACATTCCGCGATTGAATCCGGATGATTCATCGTCTCCAACGACCAATCCAAATGCAATCACGTCGCACGTTCGTGCACTCCATACTTGGCGCTGGCATCGCGGCGCCTGTCATGCGTGGCGACGCGTTTCGCCAGTTGATCAAGGCGCACGAGGTCGGTGGCACAACTGCTGCGACCGCACTCGCGGAAGAGGAGTCGTACTGGGGACAGATTCAGCGTGCCTTCGATCTCGATCGTACGATGGTCAACCTCAATAACGGCGGCTGCAGCCCGGCACCGACGCACGTGCTGGAGCAGATGATCCGCGACCTTCGATTTTCGAACGAGCTGCCTGTCGATCACATGTGGCGTGTGCTCGAGCCGCGTATCGAGTCGGTGCGCCGCGATCTCGCGAAGGACTTCGGCTGCGACGTCGAGGAGATGGCAATCACGCGCAACGCGTCGGAGTCGAACGAGACGATGATCTTCGGTCTCGATCTCAAGCGTGGCGACGAAGTCGTGATGACCACGCAGAACTATCCGCGCATGCAGAACGCGTGGCGCCAGCGCGAGCGTCGCGAAGGCATTGTGCTCAAGCGCGTGAAGGTCGAGACGCCGGTCAAGAGCACTGCGTCGTACGTCGAGCAGATTGCGAACGCGATCACTCCGCGCACGAAGGTGATCGAGGTCATGCACATCAGCTTTCAGACCGGCTACATCGCGCCCGTGCGCGAGATCGTCGACCTCGCGAAGCCGAAGGGCATTCAGGTGTTCGTCGACGGTGCGCATGCGTTCGCGCACTTTCCGTTCACGCGCGATGAGCTGGGCTGCGACTACTACGGCACGAGCCTGCACAAATGGCTGCACGCACCGATCGGAACAGGTTTTCTCTACGTGAGAAAGGAGAAGATCAAGTCGCTCTGGCCGCTGATGGCGGGCTCAGTTGAGCAGGAAGGCGACATCAGGAAATACGAGGAGATCGGCACGCATCCCGCCGCGAATCACAACGCGATCTCTGTGGCCGTCGCCTTCAACCGCGGCATTGGCGCCGAGCGGAAGATTGCGCGTCTTCGCTTCCTGCGTGACCGGTGGGCGAAGCAGCTACTCGCCGCGAGCGATCGCGTGAAGATGATCACCGAGATCGGGCCGGCCAAATCCGGCGCGATAGGCGTCGTGGCGATCGAAGGGATGGACATGGGCAAGCTCGGCGGCTGGCTGCTCGACAAGCACAAGATCGTGACGACGCCGATGGTGACGGACGAATTCAGCGGAATGCGGATTACGCCGAATGTCTACACGACGCTGGACGAGGTGGATCTGTTCGCCGACCGTGTGACGAAGGCGATCAAGCAGGGAATCGCATAGCGACCAGCGTCGACACCGGCCACTCTCTCACTTCATCTTCGCGTACGAATCACGCAGCGTCACCGTGCGATTGTACACCGGCCGCTCTGGTGTGGAGTCGATCACATCGTGCACGAAATACCCGGTGCGCTCGAACTGATACCGCGATCCGGACGGATCATTCGACACACTGGGCTCAACCTTCGCGTGTGGCACAACCACGAGTGAGTCCGGGTTGAGCGTCGTCGTGAAATCGTCACCTGCCGCCTCGGGATCCGGCTCCGTGAACAACCGGTCGTACAACCGCACCTCGGCATCGACAGCGCGCGCCGCCGACACCCAGTGGATCGTGCCCTGAACCTTGCGTCCATCCGGCGCATCGCCGCCGCGCGTCGCAGGGTCATACGTGCAGCGCAGTTCGACGATCTCCCCATTCGCGTCCTTCACCGCCTCCTGACAGGTGATGAGATACGCGTAGCGCAGACGCACCTCACGACCCGGCGCGAGACGGAAGAACTTCTTCGGAGGATTCTCCATGAAGTCATCGCGTTCGATGTAGATCTCGCGCGAGAAGGGGACCTTTCGTGAGCCGGTGAGCGGCACGTCGTGCGGATAGGACGGCGCGTCGAGCTCCTCAACCTGATCTTCCGGATAGTTCGTGAGAACGATCTTGATCGGGTTGAGCACCGCCATCACCCGGGGCACACGCATGTTGAGATCATTCCGCACGAAGTGCTCGAACGTCGAGAGCTCCGTACGCACTGGCTTCCGAGCCACGCCGACAGCTTCCCAGAATGCGTGGATCGCCTCGGGAGTAACGCCGCGACGACGCATGCCTGCGAGCGTCGGCATACGCGGATCATCCCAGCCATTCACATGCTTCTCGTTGACCAGTCGCAGCAGCTTCCGCTTGCTCGTGATCATGTAATCGATCGCACCACGCGCGAACTCGATCTGCGTTGGCGGATTCTCGAAGCCCGCCTCGCGCACCAGCCAGTCGTAGATGTCGCGGTTGTCCTTGAACTCCAGCGTGCAGAGCGATCGCGTAATTCCCTCGATCGCGTCCGACAGTCCGTGTGCGAAGTCATACAGCGGATAAATGCACCAGGCGTCGCCAAGTCTGTAATGCGGCTCATGGCGAATGCGCAGCAGCAACGGGTCGCGCATGATCATGTTCGGATGCGCCATGTCCACCTTCGCGCGCAACACGTGTGCACCGTCCGGAAACTCGCCCGCGCGCATGCGCCGCAGAAGCTCGAGATTCTCGTCGACCGTGCGATCGCGATACGGACTCGGCGTGCCAGGTGACGTTACCGTACCGCGGCCTTCGCGAATCTCCTCCTCGTTCTGCGAATCGACATACGCCTTGCCATTCCTGATCAACCGCTCGGCGATCTC